>NZ_JBNPWQ010000004.1:0-233878 GCF_050433745.1 Sphingobacterium sp. HSC-15S19 | reverse complement strand
GGCATCGAGCAACGAAAACATCCCGAATTGCACCTGCCGGATCTATCGCCCCACCGACGCAGCATAGCAAAGGGAGATCGGAAAACGCAAACATACCCGAACAGAGAACAACAGAAGAATACCGCAGCACAGCAAAAGAATGAGAGCATACACAGCTCCGGATTACCCATTAAATGATCACACTCTTTTACTACTTTACTTAGGGTTTGTTTAGGTATAGCTTAGGTTATAGCTAAATAAATCCTAACCAAAAGCTAACTAAATACTAAGGGCATCAACCATTTCCTGCGTCATGGTATAGGTATACATAATCGTCGTATTCCAACGTACCAACAAAAAAGAATCCGTATTTATCAAATAAATCTGTCAAATCCAATTTGGCCACTTCGCAGGCTGTTTTAACAAAATTCAGTTGATGAATGGCAGGATTACGCTCTCCCATCATCCGATCGGAGCTCCAATCCGAACGCTGTCTTCTCGGTTTATTCATATTCTGCTGACGGAAATTAAACAATGGACGTGTCTGGTGTACGTGACCTACCTCAATTCCGGGACTAAAGTTGAACTGATAAGTAATACCAAAAGGCAAGTTCACTTTTGCAAAGAGACTTGCAAAAAGGGTATTCTGCTTGTTCATCCGGTCATTGTAGGTCATATTTAGAAAAGGATTACGGGCATTCAATCCGCTATCATCGGTCGGAATCCTTCTTAATGTACCATCCGCATTGTATTTATCACCATAAGGCGATAGATTTGTTAACTGTGCCCAGTCGGCCTCAATTGCGCCCTCGTCGCGATCAGCATATTGCACATTGGCCCCCATACGCAGAAAGTTCGTCACCTTACCCTCGAGATTCAATCGTGCCCGAAATGTACTGAATTCACCACCTTCGATCAGATTTTGATTTTTGTTATACCCAACCGACATGTAGTAATTGACATCTTCCTTTCTTCCGCTCATACTTACCGTATGATCCTGACGAATTCCTGTTCTAAAGATCTCATCGTACCAATCTATGGTCTTACCCGCCATGTAGTTGGCTTTTTCATTCGCCACTAGACCAAGCCTATCCAACCAGATATCTACTGGATCCAAATCTTTATTGCCTCCAGAAAGCCATTGATCAAATGTCACGTCGGAAGGGAGGTTACGCGGATCGTCATAGAAATAGGATGGCCTTGTACCACCAGCTCTTCCTACATCTGCCCGCCATTTCAGAAAACCAGGGCCATCGTAAACACGTTGATTACGCGCTAGTGTCGCTAATCCCCAGTTGGTATTCGCCGTCAACACGGGTTTATCGCTTGTTCCTTTTTTGGTGGTAATGGCAACTACCCCTGTAGCAGCTTTAGCACCATAAACAGCCAATGAGCTCGCATCCTTCAGAACATCTATGGTTTGTATGTCATTAGGGTTAATATCAGAAAGCTGCCCATTGTAGATGATCCCATCCAATACGATCAGTGGTGAAGTCGAGGCACTGAGCGTGGTTTTACCACGCACCAATAGATCTCCGCCTCCCTTCGCAGAAGTATTTTGTGAGACGCTAAGACCTGCGATATTCCCTTTTAGCAGATCTGCAACACTCTGCGGGTTCTCGTTTTCAAGCTGTTCAGCTTTTACACTTGCAATGGAGCCCGTGACATCCTTTCGGGAAGCGGTTCCATAACCGATGACAACAACTTCGGTCAATTCGGTATTGCCCGAGTCCATGGTTATATTCAACGTTGTCTGTCCATCGACGTCCTGCTCCTTATTCAGAAAGCCCACACTTGACAATACAAGCGTAGACTTAGGAAAGACCGCAATAGAGAACCTCCCCTGGTCATCCGTTGTCGTTCCCCCAGAACGATTTTTCAGTTTGATAGATACTTGTGGAATTGGCTTCCCTTGGCTATCCACTACAGTACCACTGACTGTCCGATTTTGTGCATTTGCCATATAGGTACATGCAAGTACACTTGTAATCAGGAGCGTTAATTGTTTGGCCATAATTTATGGAAATTTAGCGTTCAAATAATTGTTAATTGGGTTATTTATGGAAGCTAAATTAATTCGATCAAATCAAAAAAACAACTAAAATAAAGTATAAAGAACTGAAAATTAGGTATTTATAAAAAATAATAATACACTTAAATCCCAAGTAATTACATCCTTAACTGATTGATCTACACAGGTTATATCGAAAGGAAATAGCGATTATTAATACGGTATATCAACAAGCAATATTTTTTGATTTTTCTTGTTCGCCATTTGGTCTTATTATTTTTAGCGCTCGCGAGCCGGCAGTACATTATGATCATGGCTTCAACGACAATGCCGATGGCATCAATGCTTTCAGCGCAAGGATAGGCTTTTCACTGCATTTCTAGAATGACTAAAAAATAAAAGGGGAAATAATTATAGTAATCATTTCCCCTTTTTTGTCCGTATTCTTTCTTTATTAATGGATACCTTTAAAAATTCTATTCCACCGTATTTTGGAAAGCCCATTGCCATTTGCGTTCCAGCTCATCCAGGTAAATAATGCTTTTCCGACAATATGATCCTCAGGAACAAATCCCCAATCCCTAGCATCGAGCGAGTTGTGCCTATTATCTCCCATCATCCAATAATAATCCATTTTAAAGGTGTAGGAATCTGTTCGATTTCCATTGATATAAAGCCCATCCGTTTTCTTTTCCAACAGGTTATTTTCATACACTCGTATGGCTCGCTCATAGAGTGGCAAGGTCTGTGCATTCAGTGGAATAGTCATCCCCTTTCGAGGAATAACAAAGGGGCCGAAATTATCATAATTCCATTTGTATTGTGGGTCGTTCGGAAAGGTATTTGCTTCGGCTTCCCCAGGTTTACGCAAGTTCATTTGCATGGATTTGACATTGGACCAGGATTTCACCATGGCTGCCTGATCTTTCGTTAAAAAGATTACATAAACTCCGGGCTGAATAGCAGAGACTTCTATTCCCATATCTCTTAGGCGCTGTTCGTCCAGACCTGCCTCATCTGTGATCACGGTATAATCCATCTGGCTTTCCGGGGCTACAAAACCTGGTTGGTCGTTCACAAACAATACTCCTTCTGTCATGCTGATTTTATCCCCAGGCATTCCCACACAGCGTTTAATTAAATGTTCGCGTTTATCCACTGGACGGGTTTGAATTGTAAATTGTTGATGTACTGCTTCACGTCCCATGCTACGCACCAAGTCATAATAGGGCGAGTCTTGATTTTCGACAGCAACGGTATCACCGGCAGGTGCATTAAAAACGATCACATCATTCCGTTTTATTTCTTGAAATCCGGGCAATCGTTTGTAAGGAATTTTAATGAGTTCGGAGAATGCTTTTCCTCCTACTAATGGCATCGTATGATGTGCAAAAGGAAACGCTATAGGTGTATTTGGAATACGGGGCCCGTAATTTAGTTTACTGACAAAAAGATAATCTCCAATGAGGAGAGACTGTTGCATAGACCCCGAAGGAATCATAAATGCCTCCAATAAAAAACCACGAATCAAGGTTGCAGCGACAGTCGCAAAAACAATCGCATCCGCCCATTCTCGTACCATCGATTTTTTATAGGGATATTTCTTCTTATAGTCTATATACGATTGATGCGCAATTTCCAGTTCAGATTCCTTTGTCGCCAGGCGACCTTCGGCATGCGCTGCTTTCAGATTTTTGGCATATAGCCCATTCAGAAATTGCACGTTTTTATCGCTACCCCAAAGTGGCAGTACGATAAATGGAAGCAGCACCGCAGCGCAATTTTCCCAAAACCTTCTTTTCCCAAAACAATGAATAAAATCGAGGTAGAGATTATAAAAGATAAAAACATTGACGATCGGAACAAGCAAAAGGATAAGCTGCCAGGTCTTCTTGCCGAGTATCCGCGATTGGATAAACTGACTATAGACAGGAACAACTCCTTCCCAACCTTTGCGTCCTGCCTTTTCAAATAGCAACCAAAAGCCATAGGCTGCAACTATAGTCAATACAATAAAGATGGTAAGTATCATAAAATTGTTTTAAATGCAGTATCAGTGAATAAAAAATCTCAATAAATAATTAGTTGCTTTCTCTCCTCGGAAGAGATTTTTGAAAGTTGAAGCTCATTATAGCGCATAACGTATTTTATAAAAAGATCATAATCGTACTTTTTTTCATTTTCAAACTCAGCAAATAGCTCCGGTTCGTCATTGATCAAACGCCCTAAAGCAATTGTCCGCTTTTTTTTGCTGTTGCTAAAAATTTCGTTCGTATTACTACTTATTTCAATCACTTCACCGGTTGACTTTTTTAATGCATAAGCATATTTAGACTTACTGATTCCAATGGACAACATTGTACCACCACCACCCGTACCAAACATCATTCCTCCGCCACCACCAAGGTTCAAATTAAACACATAATAAACCATTATTTCTCCATCAACCAACACTTCAGCAAAAGTTGGCTCCTCCGTATAATATCGACCTATTTGAAATACTTGTGGAGAAGTTCCCTGAACGGGCTCCAAGCCATTTTCGACATAAGAAGGTGCATAAACTTTTCTTTTAGATTCCCAGTAAGCACGAAACACCTGGCCGGGGGCAAAAGTTAGCTTCTCTTTCTGTTGATTTTCAAATTTGAGTTTGTGATCCTTGATGGAGGAGATTTTTCCGTAAAGGGTATCTGCGTTCATAAGCACCAAGTAATCTAATTTTTTTGCGGCTTCCTGTGCACGAGCTGTCATTAGTATACTGGCGAAGCAAGAAAAAAACACAGCAGTTAAAATTGATATGGCTTTCATTTGAACATTTGTTTTGCACTATTTTTAAATCCCATGGCATGCGCTACTATACGTAAGGTAAAGCTACATAAAAATATGAAATTCAAGTTCGGCCTTCGGAGTTTTAACGTTTGTTAGCATTTTGTTTTGCTAGGGCATTCCTACAATACTGTGCAAAGATTTTAAGATCCCTAAAAACGATCCCTAATAATACAGTCAATACAGCCGTATTTCTCAAGCAACAACAGCTGTACTGCAAAAAACAAAGCCACATCATTTTTTGCTGATGTGGCTTAACTGATTGCTTATTGTTTATGCAAAAAGATTAACTTTTATATTTACTTTCAAATGCTGTGGATGCTTGATTGACCCCATTACTCATATTTTCAAATGCTTTATTAATATTATCAAGCAATGCGGATTCTTTAGCTGCATCGGGTGTCTTATTTTTTCGAAGCTCAATCAATTTTGGATAATCCTCCGTAACAATTTTTTTATACCCGTTCAGGCCATCGAGCACCGCCTTTTGGAATGTCGCATCACCCTTGAAATCACCAAGTTCCTCTACTTTTTTGATATCGTCATTTAAAGACTTCTCCCAATCTGCCCGCACCTGTTCAGCCTTAGAATAATCGGAGCCATTCATGGCGGCATTCATGTCTGTCACATGTTTTTCACTACTGTTGATCACGGTAATAATTGAATTGTTGTACGCTGCAGGATCTTTTTCTCCCGAACTACAACTTGACAGGCTCAGAACCGCTGCGGTCATCATGCCCGTAATAAATTGTTTAATCATATTGATCTATTTTGTTGTTACATTTCAGTATTTAATGCTCATTTACACAAAGATAGCCTTCAACACAACTGAATTTCATCACGGAAATCAGGGATTTCTGCTGCCATTCCAAGCTAAAGGGACATTAACTGATTGCGAAAGTTGTGATTGCCATTACGTTGGTCAAAGCGGTCGGCGAGTTGATCCGCTAGTTTCCCATAATGGGTCGCCAGTTCACTTGCGGTGTAGGTATTTTTCCCTTGAAAAAGATTATGCTGATTGCCGAGCTCAAGTATAAAAGGTTCGTCGGGACCGAAGTTCTTCATGGCTTCAGCGATGTAGCAGGCCAATTGAAACATGGATCTATTTTCGGGACCATCGGCCCAAGGTAAAAAACGTTCGATCCATTCCTTGGCTTTACCACTATCGGTATAGGAAAAATAGGTTGCTAGTTTAATCGTCGAGATCAAAATTGCGGAATCCTTTTCTTTCTTAAAAACCTCCTTTTCTGCCAGCAGCGCCATTTTATCCGCTTGTTCGGTATCACCTTGCTTAAGACCTTCATAAGCCAGGTTCACGGCCGTACGCAAAGGGACATGTGAACAGGTAAACTGCCCTTCAATTAAGGGCAAGGCTTTCTCGGCTGCAGGAGCATATCCATACTGTAATAGTGTTGCTGATACTTCGGCGTCCATTTCACAGGCTTCACAGTCGCTCATGTCATCTCTCTGCACAGCATTTACGTTCTTCAATGCGCGCTCGACAGCGGCTATATCTTTTTGCGCAAGGGCATCACTTAACTCCTCATTGTGTATGGCACGCTTTCCATAACCGTTACGAATCAAGCGTTTTTCAAAGTCGCCCAAAGCTGCTTCAATCTGCTCACGGCTGACAGCAGGATTATCGTATAATTCGGACATCATCCATTTGTATTGCCATAAGAAATCTTCTTCATTAAAGAGTTCCGGATTTTCATCGTAAGCTTGTAATATCCACGCAAATGCGGGTAACGACTCGGTTGAAAAAGCGAGGTCTATCTCTTCACTGATTAAATCTAAACGAAGGTCATATCCCCATTCAATATCTTGGTTTTCATCTGCAATCCGTATAGCCTGTGTCAATAGATTAACCTTCTCCAAGGTATTGTCTACGCGCGCAACCTGATTACGCAGTTTCTGAATTTTAAGTGTATACATCTTCTTATTCTCTTCTTTTAATGAAATATTTCCTTTTTAAATAAGCTGTCTAAAAGGTAAAGGGAAATTCTGACCTAGTGTAGAAATCCCACCACCGCGTTAAAGATTCACAAAATTATCCAGCCCCATTACAATGAGGTTCTTTAGGGCTTCGTTCATGACCTTCATTTCCCGTTCCTGGACAGGGTACTTGCCCAAAATGAGTGCCTGCACGTAAAGTACTTCAATGACTGAACGCAGCATGTAAGCATCTTTAATATCCATTAGGGTACTGATCAGCTGATTATCCGCATTTAAACATAAGGTATTCTGGATCTTATTCGGTCTGGATGTCTTGAGCACCTGCGCAAAAGGATTTGCATTTTCCTTTAATTGGCTAATCGTACTCTCTACACTATTTTGATCCATTTTTGTAAAAATAGCCGGTGTATCAATCGGTTTAAACCGTCTAATTTCCAAGATGCAGCGGTAATCGTCCAAAATGCGCTGCACTTCTTTCTGAAAAGAAACATATTGATTTTGCTCATCCTCATGAATCGGCTGAAATGTTTCCAGGAGCTGATTTGGCGACATCTCCGTTATCTTATAGTCGGGGTATCGTTGTTTGATCTTGCGGAGCAACTCCGTATCAAAGGTATAAGAAGCATTCACAAGAATCATTCCCTGTGTATCGGCCATACGGTCAATCTGTTTGAAATCCTCAAAATCAGCACAGTAATAGAGCTGCTGTTGCTGATCGATGATATTTTGGAAACTCCGCTGTCCGCGATTGGTTTCAAACGGGATATCAGCTAAAAAAATAGCCAGGAAGTCGGGATCTTCGAGCGCAAAAGCTTTTAAATGGAGATAATGTGTCTGGATAATACGTATATAAATATCGAAGTCTATCTTCTTCACTTGTTGCAGGTACGTTTTGAGCACAGCTGCAATTTCTTTTCGCGCCTGCCGCAATAGATCATTTTTCATCAGAGACTCCCGTGAGGCAGTAGCACTAAGTTCCTCTGTATTGACAAGCATCCGGACAAAAAATGCCCAATTTGGCAAAATAGACTGATCTTCTTCGGCAAGAAACATGCGTTTCAAGTAAATTCGGTGACGCTGCTTACTACTAAACTGGGTACGGAAAGGTAAACTATACAACACACCCTTTGCCTTACCCGCCGTCGTTTCAAATGGAATTGCATCCAAAAAGTTGACATGAAAGAGTTCTTTGCCTATAGCAAGCAATTCCGCCTTCGAAATCGATGGAGCCAGCCATTTGGGTTCTTCTTTATGGATGATCTTTTCGGCACCTCCTACCACTATAGAAATGGTTTCTCGCAGCGCATCTCCATAAAACTTGATTTTTTTCTCAAAATAATCCCCTTCAAAAATATAGTTGAATTGCTTTTTAGGACTTAGGATAACCCGTGTTCCGACAGGAATATCTTCTGTCAGACGCTCGATTTTATAGTCCCCTTCAGCTCTAGCCGTCCAACGTAGAGGCAGTTGTTCAAGAGCGGATTTTGTTTCAACAATAATCTCATCGCTGACCACAAAACAAGAAAGCAGTCCAATACCAAACTTACCGATAAAGTCCTGAGCATCCTTGATGTCCTTACTCTTTGAGCTCTCCCCGATAACCGACAAAAATTGATGAATATCGGCCTCCTTTAGGCCTATTCCATTATCGCTGAACAGAAACTTCGGTTGTTCAGTGCTTGGCAGCTCAATCGTTATTTTTCCTTGATGTTGTTCATCCAAGTGTTTCAATGCTGTAATTGCATCCACACCGTTTTGAAGCAGTTCCCGAATAAATGTATTGGGATCGCTATACAGGTGTTCTGAGAGCAGTGCGATCATTCCTTTCAGATTGACCTGAAAGGAATAGGATTTTTCTTCTTGCATGTTTTTCTTACTTTCTCGTTTTCTTTGTCAATCGAATAGCATCTTCATGTCCATTGGCTGCCGCCCGTTCAAACCACTCCAGGGCAAGATCTTCATTTTCTTCTACCCCATCCCCCATGAGATAACAGTTGGCCAGTTTATATTGTGCGTCAGCATGATCGGCTTCGGCGGCCTTCATAAGCCATTCGACACCGTCTTGAAGGTCCATCGGTACGCCATCTCCTTCCAGCAGTTGCACCGCAACAAAGTAAGTGGCATACACATTCCCTTGCTGCGCTACTTCCATAAAATACCCATAGGCGGCTGCTTTATCGATCTCGGTACCTATTCCAAAATAATAACAACGGGCCAATCGGTAGCTCGCCTGCTGATTTCCTCGCTCCGCAGCTTGAGTATAATATCCAAATGCTTTTGTCGGCTGCGCTTCCACGCCGATACCAAATTCATAACACATGCCAATCCCCTCCGTCAGATAGCCAAGTTGTTCGGCACGCGTGTAGTAATCAAAGCCTTTGTCGTATTCTTCCCGCTGATCATAGTCGAAGAAAAAGTAGTCGCCAAGCAGCAAGAGTGCCTCAGCTACATTTTTTTGTGCGGCCTCTTCCAAAAGCTGAAGACCATGTGCTACATCCTGTTGCACCAAACCGGTCAAATAGTATCGTCCCAATACGTAAATTGCATAAGGAAACCCCAGATCGGCAGCTTTCTTAATGTTTTCCTGTGCTTTAAATGTATCTTGGTTCAATCCATAACCATACTCATAACAGAGACCCAGATCTGTCAAAGCCTGTACATGATTTCGTTCAGCAGCCTGTTGGTATAAAGCAATCATCCGGTCCAGATTTATCTCCGTACCTATGCCCCCCCGGTAACATCGCGCCAGTTCATATATACTATTTAGCTCCTGCATCCCGGCTCCGGTTTCAAAGGCGGTAAAAGCTGCTTTCGGTTGGGGAGCTCCGGACTGGTGATAATCATTTTCCAAATAAATACCTTTTAAATAATAGGCATAGGGATAGCCAATATCTGCCGCACGCGAGAAATAATCAAAGGCCAATTTATAATCCGGTTCGGATTTTAATTCAGCAGCTAAACCCATTTCAGTCACCGCAGTAGCGTTATTATATACTGCCGCTTCCTCGAAGTAAGGCAATGCAGCGGCCAAATCTGGTTCCTCTCCATGGATACCATATTTTAGGTACCTACCAACCTGATATAAAGCTTGTGGCAGTTTATCTTTTGCGGCATCCTGATAATAATCAAAGGCGGCTTTGTAATCCGGAGCCAAACCCTCGTAACCAGATTCGAGCATATTGCCTAGGCGCAACTTCGCGTAAGCAATATTTTTTTCCGCCATTGCGCTGAAGCGCTGGAATGCTGATGTTTCATTCTTTGGGAGGAACTGACCTTCGAGGAGGATTTCAGCAAGTTCAACCTGCGCTTCCACATAATTATCTTTCTCGTCGAGCAGATGCAATAAAGATAATCCCTTTTCGATGTCCTGCAGCGCGTTCTGATAGAGATAGAGACAAGCAAGACGATAGCCCGCATAATTATTATTATAATCATATGCTTTCTGGAGATACCACAGCGGTTCTTCGAAATCCTGTTTTTCCAGACGGTCATTGCCTAATACCTGAAGTTTGATAAGTGCTATTTGCACCGCAGCATCCATCATTCCGTATTCAAACAGCTCTTGATATTCCGGTATAAGAAGCTCCTGTTCAATTAAGGAAGTCGCCTCCGCACGTTTTATTTCATTCAGCACAAATCTGCAGTAACGAGATTCAGCCATCGCAATACCCTCTTCCAGGGTTTCCAGGCGTTTGCCCCTATCCTCTTTACGCGCATAGTAAAATTGTAGCGCCTCATAATAATGACGCAGTAGTTTCCGCTCCGGAGACTGCTTGAGCACCTGTATACGGTCAAAGACTTCTTCGTATTTATCGGTCCAGACATCGATATGGGCAGCATAAGCTATTCCCCAGCGATCTCCGCCCAACGCGAGCTCATCCAGTTCGACCTTGGCGCTATCGCGGTCGATAGCAGCCAGCATGCCTAAATAATTGTAGTATAAATAAAGAGGTCTTGCCCATTCAACACCAGCATCGATGCCCCTCTTCAAATAAAGGGAAGCTTTTTCTTTATCCACCACATGTCGGCGGCATAAAATATGCTGTAAGCCAAGCTCCACCCATGCGTGAGGATTGATTGCAGCATAGCGCTCCAATATTGTCCTTATTTTATCAATAAAAAAGGAATAATCCTCTTCGTTCAGATATACGTTTGCTGCAAAATCAGTTCCTTTTTCAAATAATGCATCATAAAGTGCAGCCGCACTGGGTTGCTGCAAGTTGTGCTCAAAATAAATCAGGACATCAAGCCATATATCGGGCGTAATGCGTTTCGAAAGGTCAACTGTCAATTGATGTTCAGCCGATTGCAATGCGGCAACTTTAATAGAATATTCTTCACTTAACTTCATATATCATCGTATGTACTACTTGTAAAACATGCTTTTTATACTCTTCAGGCGCCAAAAAGCAACAAAAACTTTGCCACTGTACCATACAGTCAATTCTGCTTATATAATGCAACTATATTGCTTTTAAAATCTTTTTCCCTATATTTGTTGCAACTTAATTGCAATATATTAATTGGAATACCATATGTATTGCACGAATTACGCTTTACGAATCGAATCCACATAGATGAATAGGTATATCATTTTTTCACTTATCGCAGCACAACAGCTATTTTTCCCATGTTATGGACAGGAGAAGAGCATCGAGCTTGAAGAAGTTAAAGTAGGCGGGCGACGTTATCACCGCGCAGCAGAGGGCGCATTATCGATTCAGCTAT
The DNA here is from genome assembly GCF_050433745.1 of Sphingobacterium sp. HSC-15S19. Taxonomy (NCBI): domain Bacteria; kingdom Pseudomonadati; phylum Bacteroidota; class Sphingobacteriia; order Sphingobacteriales; family Sphingobacteriaceae; genus Sphingobacterium; species Sphingobacterium sp. HSC-15S19. Next base: position 222,381 of record NZ_JBNPWQ010000004.1, on the reverse strand, counting down.
TGACTGCCGACTCTATCCAAAAATACCAGGAGGGAAGTTTAATGCAGACATTAAGCCGGCTTCCCGGTGTCAGTGCCATCGGCATAGGCGCCAATCAATCTAAACCCCAGATTAGAGGGCTCGGATTTAATCGTGTAGCCACGGTAGAAAATGGCATTAAACATGAAGGTCAGCAGTGGGGATTGGATCATGGGCTGGAAATCGATCAATTCAGTGTGGGAAGTGCCGAGGTACTTAAGGGGGCCAGCTCATTTCTCTATGGCTCAGATGCTATTGGGGGTGTGGTTCGGTTAGCACCGCCACCGGAACTACAGAAGACAGGTTTTAAAGGGCAGTTTAACCTATTGACAAAGTCAAACAACGCGACTTTTGGCGGATCGCTACAAGCACAGGGTAGAAAGGGGAATTGGGTATTTGGAGGCGGATTCACGCACCTTCAATATGGCGATTACCGAGTACCCATAGATACTGTCTATGTCTACAATTATGCGGTACGCCTGAAAGATCGGCATGTTCGCAACACAGCAGGACGAGAAACACATTTTCAACTACGTGGTGGATATCTATCGGATCGTTTTTCTTCGATTTTCTACCTGAGTAATTATCATACAAAGTTTGGCTTCTTTGCCAATGCGCATGGCTTGGAACCACGGGGCGTAGACACGGCATTCTATGATAGATCCAGTCGTGACATTGGTTTCCCTAGCCAGACGGTCAATCACCTGAAGCTTATTAACCGCAACTTTATCGATCTGGATAAGCATAAGCTTTGGATAGACCTGGGTTATCAGAAAAACTACCGGCAAGAATACAACAATTACACCGCGCATGGTTATATGCCACCTGTTTATCCAAAAGATATGACTATCCCCATCAATTTGGAAAGGTTATATGACAAACAGGTCTATAGTATCACTGTAAAAGATCAATTTGAGTTGGCCACACATCGACTTACCATTGGCGCAAATGGAGAGTATCAGGATAACCGTATCAATGGTTGGAGCTTTCTCATCCCAACTTTTCGCCAAAAGGCAATGGGCCTATTCGTTTACGATCAATACAAGCTCGCGGACGAAACCATGCTATATGGGGCATTGCGTTACGATTACAGCCATATTCAAACCTCACCTTATCAGGATTGGTTCGAATCACAGCTGGAAGATAATCAGTCGGGCAGAATAGTCCGGGCTTCGGCGCTCAGTCGCCGTTTCAATAGCCTGGTTTGGTCTATAGGAGCGGCACATCAATTCGGAGATCTAAAAACAAAAATCAATGTAGGAAAGAGTTTCAGGGCTCCTATTGCACAGGAGCTCGGTGCTAATGGTGTCAACTATCACTACTTCAGTTATGAAAAAGGTAATCAATCCCTGTCGCCCGAACAATCCTATCAACTGGATTTATCATTGACCTGGAGTCCTAGAAAAGTCTTTGCTGCCTTTACACCATTCTTTAATTACTTTTCCAATTATATCTATCTCAATCCTACGTCGAGCTACGATCAATATTATGGTGCCGGCAATCAAATCTTTGAATATATGGAAAGTCGTGTTCGCCGTTATGGAGCAGAATTGAAGCTCAGCTATCAGCCTCTGAAACAATGGAAAGTAGAATTATTGGGTGAATATGTTCGATCGGAACAACTATCGGGTGCAAAGAAAGGATATACACTTCCTTTCTCTCCGGCACCTTCAGCTTTGATGGACATCAGCTGGACAGCAAAAAATGGCAAACATTTTAAAGAGACCTACCTTTCCGTCGATTGCAAATGGACAGCAGCGCAATATCATGTTGTTCCACCAGAAGAGTCCACAGCAGATTATCAAGTCTTCAACTTCCGGGCAGGAACACAACTTCAGTTTTCGGGATCTGTCCTTCAATTACGCTTACAGGTTCAAAATCTCTTTGACAAGAAATATATGGATCATACCAGCTTTTATAGGCTGATCTCTTTGCCTGAACAGGGAAGGAATTTTATGCTATCCATTGGAGTTCCTTTTGGAAAACTATCCCGATCATAACATGAATTACAACGAATGAAGAATAAAATAAGATTCAATTAAAGATTACAGCTTTAAATAAGCTTTTGCTTCCAATAACCACCCGTTGAGCAGTATGCGATGAGCACAGCAAACCGTGTACAACAGCAAAGCGAATGAATAATCGAGCAAAGCGAACATATAAATATCGCTTAATACATACACGAATGAATAAAATTTATAGATGAAAACACTTCAAAAATACACACTTATTACAGTGTTACTTGCCATGACTGTTGCCTGTAAAAAAGATAAGGAAAGCATTGATACCGAAAAACCGACCATCGCCATCGATTCGGAAACGGCTTTCCCAAAACAATGCAGCACAATTAAACGAGGCACAAGTTTTACTTTCCGCAGTAAGCTATCTGATAATGTCGCGCTCGGGAGCTATAGCATCGACGTACACCATAATTTTGACCATCATTCGCATAGTACAGAAATCGGCGAATGCACAATTGAAGCGATCAAAACTCCCATCAAGCCCTTTACTTTGGTCAAGACAGTTAATATTCCGGGGCAACCACAGCAATATGATGCCGAATTAAAAATCGATGTGCCAGCAGATATCGATCCCGGTAATTATCATTTTATGATTCAGGTGACTGACCTGGCGGGATGGAGCAGCCAGAAGGGGATCAGCATCCGTATACTCGAGTAATACCATACCTATTTATCAACTCAATTTAATTAAATCCATTTTACATGAAAACTAGAAACATTCGCTTCTTCTTCCTGTTAAGTACAATTCTTTTCGGTTTTTTATCATCCTGTAAGAAAGATAACGAGGAAATTCCAGCACTTGCAAAACCCCAGATAGGCAAACTTGAAATCGGCAGTGGCAATAACAAAACTGTCCAAGCGGGATCAGATCTTCATCTTGAAGGTGATATTGTTGCCGAAGCACTGATTGCTAAAATCGAAATTGAGGTTCATCAAGAAGGTGGCGGTCAGTATAAGTTTACAAAAGCCTATACAGATGGAAAATACATTGGCGTGAAAAATGCGACATTTCATGAACACATTGATGTTCCCGCTGATGCTCCCGCCGGGGCATATCATTTTCATTTTACGGTAACCGACAAAGCCGGAAATGCGACTACAGCTGAATCACCGTTGACTATACAAGGTTCAGATGCCAAAGTTGCTTATAAGCTTGTATTTACAGAAGTAGCCGGCGAAGCCCATGGTGACCACTTCCATGATCTTGCCGACAAAGAAAAGGTAGAGCCAATTGCTATCAGCTTCGATGAGAAGGGGACAGCATTGGCTGGAGGACATGCTCACCTCAATCCCGCAGGTATCTATAAAATTGAATTAAAACAATTTGATGCTTCTTCAAAAGAAATCCAGGGACAATACATCAGCAATAAAGCAACTGCAGACTACTACAAAGCATTCCTTACGGGTGGTTCTTTCGTTTTAAATCCGAATAGCAGTACAGGAAATGGTGCAATCTTTCAAACGAAAGAAACGAACTACGGTGATGGCACTGCAGTAAACGGAGCAACGGAGACGACAGGGATTATCACTTATTTTACGGCAGGAAAAGACAATGAAGGCGAGAAAAATGTATTCTTTGTACTTCGCAAGTTTAACGATGCCAGCACAAAGGCAAAAGTTACCCGTACGGACTGGAACTTATCGGATTATGCCACTAAGTTTGCTGGTCAAGACCTCATAAAACTATCTTTTGAACTCCACGCAGAGGAAGGAGAAGATTAGTTAGCGCGATAAACTCAGCCTACCTGCCCAAAAGAACCTTCATGATTTCGCCGCTATGAGTGCGTGTAAAATCATGAAGGTTTTATTTGTACAGAAATATCGCTTGGTCCCTTACCTTCGTCAGCACATTTCCCTGTGGATCGAGTATCAGCTTCCACTCCTCTTTGCCATTTTTCACTTCAAACGCATAAATCACTTTCTGTTCGGCGGTAATCTTTTTTGCGTCTTCAATGCGATAGCCCGGAAAATCTCTTTTCACCCGGTTCAGCACACTCTTTGGTAGTTCTCTTTTGTTGATTTCAGTTTTATACCGCAAAAGTTTTCCGTTATGCTGAAACCAAGCTTCTTGGTCAATGCCAAATAGGCCCGTTTCAAACTCAGCTTCATAAACATTCCCCTTCAATTCCCAATCTACTTTTTTGGCTTTTGGAAATTTCTGTTGGAAACTATTCACCACGACAGCGGGAACTTGACTTTGTGGTATATCTTGAGCAATAGCTCCTGTTGTTGTCAGTGCAAGTACGAAAGCACTCCAGATTAATTTACAGTTCATGATTCTATTTTTTAGTGTACTACAAAGTAAAAAAGCGAATCTGTAAAGATTTGGGAACACATGCCTGCTCCTCCTATATTTTCTAAGGGAACATATTAAGCTGAAAGCTATGCTGATTATTTTCATAACGGTAGACGATTACAAAACCATAGAGATGACAGATGGCCTGCACAATGGCCAGTCCCAAGCCAGTACCTTTGGATGCTGCATCTGACCTATAAAAACGGGTGAATACCAGCTTAGCATCCAACGCTGCATGTGTACTCGTATTGGACACCGTAAGCCCTTTGTTCGTTATATGGATACTCACCTCACCGCCTAATCTATTGTGGAACAAAGCATTTCGCAGGAGATTTGACACCACTATATTTGCCAAAGCACTATCCATTTGTACACTCAGCTGATCTTCTTGCACGACATTGATTTTTATCTGTTTAAATTCAGCAATAGCCTCAAACTCCGTTACAATATTCAGCACAAGCGTATTGAACGAAAGATCCTCATTGTGCAAAAATTGTTTATTCTCAATTTTACTCAACAGCAACAAGGATTTATTGAGGCGCACAAGCCGCTCGGCAGTAGCTAATACTGCTGCGACAGTCTCTGACTGTTCTTGGTTCAACCCCTCTGTTTCCGCCATGATTTCCAATTTGTTGATCATAATAGCCAACGGTGTCTGTAATTCATGAGAAGCATTGCCAATAAACTGTTTTTGCTGTTCATAGCTTTCTTCGTTATGGCGAATTAAGGTAGCCACAGCAAGCTTTAAGTCTTTAAATTCCTGGATCTGCGTATCCATAGTAGGCTTCTCCTTGGTTTTGCCTAAACGAAACCGTGTCAACTGATCCAAGAAAGTATATAATGGTCCCCATAAACGTTCTATGACGACTTTATTGATGGATACGATACTGATGACCAACAAAACAAATAAAATAACAACAGAATAAAAGAGATTCTTGATTAGATCGCTCTCTTCGATCATCGAATTGATGATCGAAAGTTCATAATAATGTCCTTGATGTTCAAATGCTGTCGTCAACATTCGAACTGGTTCCAGTTCCGGCTCGGGATCATCATCGTCCTGCATATACAACATGGTGTCCTTATAAACATTTTGCATCTTAAGAGCTTGTTCTTCGGAGATCTGGCGCACCTTATAGTTATTTATCCCAAACTCTAAATCTGGAGCTACGGTAGGATTGCTGGAAAGTTCCTGGATAATGAGCCGTTTTTGGTTTTCGAGTTCTTCGTCGATATTATCGTGGATCACCTCCAGCATAAATAGATAGAACACTGTTGACCAAAGGGCGATGACCACCAACACGGAGATAGAAAGATACTTTAGTGTTTGGTTGGCTAATCTCATTTTTCGACGAGTTTATAACCGATTCCATATACCGCTTCAAAATCCACATCAGCATGACTAGCCAAGAATTTTTTGCGCAAGTTTTTTATCTGTGAATAGATGAAATCAAGATTATCCGCCTGGTCCGTATTATCGCCCCATACATGTTCTGCCAGCGCACTTTTGCTGACCAGTCTATTTTTGTTCAATAAGAAGTAGTTGAGCATATCGAACTCTTTCCGATTTAACGGCACAGGTTCCTGTGCAATAAATAAGCAGCGTTCATTGAGGTCCAACACGATGTTTCCCATTTCCAATGTATGCTTACCTTCCCGTTGTTTCCTTCGTAACACGGCTTTAATCCGTGCATTCAGCTCAGCAATATGAAAGGGTTTTGTCAAATAGTCATCGGCTCCAAGTTCGAGTCCCTTTAGCTTATCGTCCAGAGAATCCTTCGCGGAGATAATGATCACATTATCGGACTTACCTTCATTTTTGAGCTGATCGAGGATCTGCAAACCATTGCCTCCAGGCAGCATGATGTCGAGCAGGATACAATCGTAATCATAAACAGCGACTTTCTCAAAGGCTGATCCATAATCAGCGGCAGTTTCTACCGTATATTCTTCCTTAAGTAAAGATGCCTTCACAATTTCCCTTAAATCCGCTTCGTCTTCAATAACCAATATTTTCATCTTCTTATTTCTATTTAGCGGAAAACTTGTGTAAACAATAGTAATCTGTCCATGCTAAATGACAATTTACATACACAATTGTTTATGACAAAGGTACCTTGAATTTGGGAAAGATTTAGGAATACACTGCTGGCATCCTATTTTAAGCTGACATCCAGGTAAACCGAATGACGTCCGTAAGTTTCATAAAAAGGTTTATAAAGGACATCATCAATGTAAAATTCCAATGTTTCGGGATTCCCTTTAATAGACTTAGCAATATCCTTTGCATCTAAAGTTACTTTACGCCAGTCTTTTCTTGCTGCAGGTTCCTGGGCGGCTAATAGGATTGGCCCATAAAACAGACTCGCCATATTGGGCTGATCCATAACCGGGTCCAAATGAAACTGAAATGGCATTTTGAGGTTGATCACATCCCCATCTTTCCAGGTACGGTTTAAGGTCAGGTAAGTGCCCGGCTCAGCTTTAATTTTTTGATCGACTCCATTTATTGCAACAAAAAATCCCTTTGTTGCCCAGCTTGGCACCCGCACATGAAGTTCAAATTTGCCATTCCCCCGTATGGTCAACGCTGTTTGATCCGCTTTCGGAAAACTGGTTTGTTGCTCGACGCTGATTCCCCGTTCCGTCCAATGTAAGGTAGAAGGAATATAGAGATTGACATACAGCGCCTGATCATCCTTGCTCCTAAAATAGATCGTATTCTGCAATTTGGTACTGCTTTCAATAGCCGTACCATTACAGCAGGTAAAGCCTTTCATATCAGCATTTCCAAACTGCTTGATAGATCCCGCGCGTAGAGGCACATGATACGTATTTGCTGGACTATTTTCTGCAACAGACGCTAAGATATGATTGTATAATCCACGTTCATAATAATCCATCAACTCTGCGCGCTGATCGAACATAAACAGGTCACTTGTCAATTTCAACATGTTATAGGTTGCGCAGGTTTCGTTCTGCCCGCCTGCAGAAAATCCATTTTCATATAATGTCGCCGGCTCGCTAATAAAGCATTCGGCATTGGCCGGATTTCTGGCCCCAGCCACACCACCGATACTATACATATAATCGTTGGTGGCCTTATACCAAAAGTTGTCCGCAATTTTATAATATTGGGGCTCATTGGATACCCGGTATAACTCCATACTGCCCACAATTTGAGGAATATGCTGATTGGCATGTAACCCCCTAAAAGTATCTACATTTTTGGCCAGTCCATGCGTATGCGCTGCATTGCCGTAGAACATATCAATATTGTCAAATAAGCGGGCGGTTTTTAAATAGTTCTCTTCACCCGTTATACGATATAACCTTGCCATCACTTCATTCATTCCACCAAATTCACCTGCGATATACGTATTCCACATCTTGATTAATGTCTCTGTTGGGACTTTATTTAAACGTGTATACACCCAATTGCCCATTCCCTGCGCGATCTCCAATGCTTTTTTATTTCCACTTACCTCATAAACATCCATCAGGCCGGCCAAGATCTTATGCAGGGTATAATAAGGTGCCCAAACCTGGTTCTTCTGCCCGCCATATTTTGCGCCATGTTCAAGCATAATAAACTGATCCGGAGGATAGGCACTGATAAAGCCAGTACCCCAGTTCCAATAATCTGTACGGATTCCTTCGTCACTCAGGTCAGAATCATAAGCTGATTTACCGGGGCCATAAGGTACCGCAGCAGGATCCGCAATAGAAGCCTGCCCCGCTGGTCTCGGTGTACCCGACAACTTTGACAAGGAATAAAGCACGTTGACCATGGTATCCATCTTCCCCAAAAATTTTGACTGGAGTGCCTTATCATAGCCTGTACTCGCATAAGCTTGTGCAATTGCCGTCAGGTAATGTCCTGTAGCATGACCGCGCAGCTTGATATCCTGGCTGTCCCATACCTCCAAAGGTTGCGCACCGATCGGTTGTTTTTGCCCAAACGCGTGTCGAAACATATAGAGGAATGAATTGGGATCCGATTTTGCCAATGTATCAATGAATTTATTGCGATTTTCAATAAACTTCGTTTGATGCTGCTTTACATCCGTATTAAGGGAAACCTGATCCAAGTGAAATGCGTCCAATTTTAAGCTAGGCATCTTGGACTTTACCTTCCCTTTGACTGTAATGATGGCTTTGGGTTTCAGATCTGTCCCGGGAACACGCCCCGTGACGGTGTAAGCTGTTTGCTGCGCGACGGCACTATTGTCGATTGGCGCAGGCCACAACACACGCACTTTTGGTCCCACCATACCGTCTTTATATGTACCGACGACATAACTCGGCAATCGAGGCAGCTCGCCTATCGCTGTTTCTACGGTGACATCTGCAACCCCTGTTAAGAAGGCATTATAAAGCGCTGCTTTATTCATTGGAAATCGCGGTAGGTCATCCTCAGCCTTACCTTTAGAAGCAACATCTTCACGCACACCCTTCAACGCATTTCTATACACCATGCCGATCTGGTTTTGATTCAGTGGCACACGATAAATGCGAAAATCATGCAACAGTGCATTTAAACTTACATGTCCACCCAACAGGGATTTTCCAATGTATAGTGTCCTCTTACTACCTGTCTGTCCAAAAACCTCGGTCAGCTCCTGTGGGATGTCTTTAACCTCTCCAGCCGGCATACCATCCAAATATGTTTGCATGGTCCCCGTAGCAATATCAACCACAATGGCCAAGTGCACCCATTTGTTTAAAGGCACAGCCGAAGAGACTGCATTTTTTACTTCGGCCTTCTTTTGGGCGATTATCCCCATATAGCCATTTTGTAGCGCTGTACCTGTTGGTGTTCCAGCAAAATGCCTGGTGATGTCCTGTCCAAAGTCGAATAAATACTGGCCAGACTGCGCTGCTCGTAAATATATCCAACCTGTAATGCTGATCGACTCGAGATCAGCGAGTACTTGCGCTGGAAGTACGACAAAATCGTCCTTTCCTCCAGCGAGAGAAAGCACCTTTGTAAATTGCTTATCTGATACAAATGAAGCTTTTGTGCCCTGGAATTTACCATGTAGTCCATTGCGCGACCAATCCTTAAAATCCCCATCAAAGACATAGCGGGCCACCATTCCTGTCTCCCCGATACCATCTAAGATCTGATCCCCACCCTGTGCCACAGCTACAGCTGTCATTTTGATAAAAATTGTGAGAATTGCTGCAAAATATATCGTATATCTTTTCATATCGCTATCTTTTATTCGCTAATGATTTATTGTTTAAAGATCACCCTCTAGCCCGGTGAAAGCTATTACCGTATCCTTTTCCTTGATTGTCTTCAACAGAAGACGAACAAGAAGAAAAGCAATCCCTATTAATAAGCTTCCAATTAATAAGCTTCCAAAATCGAAGAATATTTTCTGTATTGCTGTCTATTTGACATTTATAAAATTAATGACTCTACATTATTATACATAGGTTTATTTTAGCCAATATTCTCCAGATTTTAACTACTGTCCGTCGAGTCTACTGTCGTCCACGGGCCCACAACTCCTGCCGCCCGCCAGAGGTAAAAACGCCAATATGCTACGAAAATGCTTCATGATCCGCGGTTCAATCCGATCGCTCAGCAGATAAGCCAGGGCGAGCATAAGAATGATAACACCTGAAAGGAGCAGGTATTTATTCAGATACAGATACAGGTGATTAAAAATAATAAAGCCGATGTTTTGATGGATTAAATACAGCGGATAGGTCAACATGCCAATTTTAACAAATCCGGACGAATTGATCGCCTGGAGCTTTTTACAGGAAACCAGTAACATGAGCAGGTAAAACACAACGATGGTCGCACCAATAATATAAGGTGAAAAGTCACTGTGAAAAGTGCGTTCCAGCCAATGAATACGCCCCACAGCACCATCGATGGAAATGTACAAACACCAAGGTAAAGCGACAAAATGCTGGATTTTTGGTCCATGCAGAAAAATCTGGCAGAATATAATTCCCGCAATAAAATACGCACTCCAGTCGAGTAAAAAAAACTCATGGATTGCGTCATAAATTTCTGAAGGCCCAACAAAAAAGCGTAGGCTGGACAATAGCAACCAAAAATAAACCAAGTAATCCAAGCTTATTTTTTTAAATCGATTCAGAATTAGAAACAAAGCGATGATCAGGTAAAACTTCAACTCCACATAAAGTGACCAATAAGCGCCATCGACATCCCCTTGTCCCCATAGTTTTTGCACCATGGTCAGATTGGCCAATAGTTGTGTAAATGTGACATGATAACGCGGTGCGCCCCACAAATAAGAAACGATAAAAGTCAACAGCAAACAAATCCAATACATCGGATACAAACGCTTGAAGCGGGAATAACAGAACTTCCGCAGTGAAAGATGTTTGATGGAAAAAGCAATCACAAAACCACTAATGATAAAAAATAAGTCTACGCCCAGGTAGCCGTATTTAAAATATTCTCCGACGCCATCGAAACCCAATAGCGACATATTTCCGGCTGCATACCCCCGATATAAATAATGATATAATACGACGGCAGATGCTGCAATAAAACGAAACAGATCGATTTGGTAAATTCTTTTGGACTCAGACATTTGGCTGTAAATATAATCAATTATCTTCCCTGTTTGTCCAGCATGGTTTTATATTCGTGAAGTTCATTGTATTTAATAGTTTTTTTTATTTTTACTGTTTTATTGAAACAAACTAGCCATGCATCGTTTAACCACCCTATTATTTTTTACCATATTGTTCTTCACCCATCATGCATATTCCCAAAACACTGGCTGGGACAAGGTAGATAAGCAGCTATCGGAGGCAAGTAACGATTCGACCCGAATATTGGCGTATTATAAAGTTGCCTCAGAAATTTACCGCAGTAATCCCCAAGAAGCACAGGAAATCGTTTCCAAAGGATTGAGTCTCATCAGTGAAAAGAAATTCGAACCTTTGCAAATTGATTTATTAAATCTACAAGGTGTTATATATCTGAAGTTAAATAACTTTGATGAAAGCATAAAAACACACTTTAAAGTACTCAAAAAGCGGGAAGAACGCAACGACAGGAAAGGGATGATGCTCTCTTTCCTGAATATAGGCAATGTATTCAACAAGAGTTATGACCCCGATCAGGCCTTAAAGTATTACCAGCGTGCACTAGATCTCTCCAAAGAGCTGCGTGATACAAGAAACCGAGCCAATATCTCAACCAATATCGGAAATATATATGCCCAAAATGCATTGAATGGAGGAAAGAAGCAAGATGTAACCAAAGCCATCGATTATTTGGTAAAAACGGTTGAATTCTGCAAAGCAGATGCGCCTGAAGTTGATCTTTTCAATACCTATATTCTATTAAGCTACCTCTATCTCAAGGCAGATAAGCTTGAATGGAGTACCTATTATACCGACCTCGCGATAGACATCACCACCAAGAAAGAAGATCCTGTTGGCGAAAGTTATGCCCGTATCAACCGCGCGAATATTTATGTCAAAGAAAAGCGGTTTGATCTGGCGGCAAAAGAAGTAACCCTTATCAAGCGCATTATCGCCAAAAGCGGTTTCACCAACTTAACGGAAGACCTTCAGGGAGATTTTGACAAGATAGCTAAAGCGATCAAAGCGCAGGATGAACATTTAATTCTCAGCGATCAGGATAGCTCAGATCGCAAATTTCATGAAGATGCAGAAGTCCTCCGCGTAAGGATTCGGGAAGAACTTCGGGAAAAATATGAAAGCGAAAAGAAGGAGCTTGAAAATAAAAATCTGTTATTAAAAAACGCGAATGTAAAGCGTGAAGCCCATTGGATAAAGCTGATCGGGTTATTGACCTTTTTTGTTCTACTAATATTTTTGGTGATGATCATTTTGCTGATCAAAAAGAATAGATTATTACATCAGGAGAAATTGAAAGTAGATGAGCAGGCGACGGAAATCAAGCAGCAACACGCCGAATTGGTCCAGGCAGATCGCTTTCGGGCCAGTATCTTTTCTGTCGTGTCGCATGATTTGCGAAGCCCTTTATCTTCATTTCAGGCCTTACTCTCCGTTTCAAAAATCGTTGACCTACCAGCGCATGAAATTAAAAGTATGTTGATCACTATTGGCAATCAGCTTACTGCTGTATCCAAAATGCTCGATAGTTTGCTTGTATGGTCTTCACAACAAATGGCTAATGAGAAGCTTGACATACAGGAAATCTTTCCCTATCAAATTATTAAAGACTGCGAGAATCTTTTTATGGATCGAATAAACTTGAAAAAGTTATATATAAACATCAAAATTTCTCCAAACTTATCCATCCATAGTGATCTTAAACGATTTGAATTTATCATTCGAAATATTTTTAACAACGCCATCAAGTTTAGCTTTAGTGGTAAAGCCATTATTTTTGAACAACATGAAACCGATAGCAAAATCCTTATTTCAATAACAGATCAGGGCGTAGGCATGGATGAAACAAAAATTAGGGCACTGAAAGGTATGCAACAGCAACATAGTCTTGATGGGACCCTCGAGGAAAAAGGAAATGGTATAGGTTTGATGTTATGTCACGAATTTGCAAACCGAATAAAATGTTCTATAACGATTGAAAGTCGTATTGGATTCGGGAGTACTTTCACGATCCATATTCCAAGATAAACAAAGTTTTTCCTTAAGATCGACTAAAAAAAAGAACCCTAGGGTCTATATTAATTATAAATTAATGATTTTATATTTGATGTAAGAATGCGAGATTTCGCATTGGGCTATATTATAATACATTCTAACCTTTTACATCATGAGAAAATTCATACTTATTTTATTTATTGCGACCTCATTTACCTTTATACGCTGTGGGTCTAATGAAAATGCTGTCTTCCAGGAAGATGATATGCTCACTGAGACATCTTGGCTTCGCAAAGACATGGATGCAGAAATTATTTACGGTGGAGGTGATAATTATCTTCGGATTAACTTCAAAAAAAGTAATAATTATGAAATTGTGCAGCTAAAGGGAGAACGTATTACTGGTCTTAAAGAGGAAGGTACGTATGCCCTCACCGACAATAAAGATCTTGTGATTACTACAACAAAAAATCAGCAAAAGCTATCCCTACGTTATGTGCTGGTAAACGATAGGACACTAAACCGGGTTAATGAAAAAGGGGAAGTACTCAGCAATGCCTATGAAGCTTATATAAAGCAATAAAGAGAGAGCAATTTATGATTTTATAATCCGTTTCAAATACTCTCCATACCCCGATTTACAGAGCGGGGCTGAAATTTTTAGCAATTGTTGTCCATCAATATAGCCCATTCTGTAAGCGACCTCTTCAATTGCTCCTATTTTCATCCCTTGCCGCTCCTCAATCACTTGTACAAACTGTCCTGCCTGCATGAGCGACTGTATCGTTCCTGTATCCAGCCAAGCTGTACCACGATCAAAAATACCGACCTTCAATTTACCACGGCGAAGGTACTCTTTATTGATATCTGTGATCTCCAGTTCACCGCGAGCAGAAGGCTCTATGTTCTTGGCGATAGTAACCACTTCGTTGTCATAAAAATAAACTCCGGGCACAGCGTAATTCGACTTTGGCGATTGTGGCTTTTCCTCAATCGAAATAACATTATTTGTTTCATCAAATTCGACCACACCATAACGCTCCGGATCCTGTACAGGATATGCAAAAACAACCCCACCATCTGGATCAGCACAAGACTGTAAAAGATTGGACAAACCTGAGCCATAAAAAATATTGTCACCCAAAATAAGAGCGACCTTATCATCGCCAATAAATTCCTCCCCCAATAAAAATGCTTGCGCCAATCCGTCGGGACTTGGTTGCTCTTTATATTCAAATCGACACCCCAATTGTGACCCATCGCCCAGTAATTTCCTAAAATTCGGAAGATCCTGAGGCGTCGATATAATCAAAATCTCACGTATCCCGGCCAGCATCAAGGTTGACAGCGGGTAATAGATCATCGGCTTATCATATACAGGCATCAGCTGTTTGCTTACTGCCAACGTAAGTGGATGTAGTCGTGTTCCTGAGCCTCCTGCCAATATAATTCCTTTCATAGTACTCATATTTTGATTATTCTTAATTTTTAAATTCTTCGGCTAGCATTTTAGCCAGACTTATCTCCCAACGGGGTACCTCAACTGCAAAAATAGCCTTGATCTTCGACTTATCGAGTAAGGAATACTTTGGCCTGCGCGCAGGTGTCGGGTAGGCACTTGTGGGAATCGGTTTTACTTCACAATCGAACGAACGGAAATCACGTATCGCTACAGCAAAGTCGTACCAAGAAATCTCACCTTCATTGCTATAATGATAAATACCGCCCTCCCATTTAGAAGAATCCACTATTTTTACGATTGCCAAGGCCAGATCCTTCGCATAGGTAGGGCTTCCAATTTGATCGTTAATGACACCTACTTCCTTACGCTCATCCATTAAACGACACATGGTCTTAACAAAATTTTTGCCGTAGGTGGAATAAACCCAAGAGGTACGTATGATGATGGCGTCGGGGCACCATTTCTGAATTGCCTGTTCTCCCGCCAGTTTCGTTTGACCATATACATTGATGGGGGCAGTTTCGGCAGTTTCTGTTAAAGCAGCAGCCGAAGATCCATCAAAAACATAATCTGTCGAAATAGTGATTAGACGTGTACCATGCAGATGACAGTATTGTGCGATCTCTTCGCAAGCTACGTGGTTCACCAAATCAGCATTTACCTGATCCTCCTCAGCCTTATCCACAGCCGTATAAGCTCCCGCGTGGATAATAAGATCCGGCTCATACATTGCCAAAATTTGCTGTATGATTTGAATTTGATCCAATGGTAATTGTTTTCGATCCAGAAAATAACACTCCTTTTCGATATTATCCAGCAAAAGATCTTTTAGCTCTGAGCCAAGTTGCCCTGAGGCTCCTGTTATAACAATCCGCATCCCGTTTTAAATTAGTTTCGAACGCAACTCTTCAAAGGATTGTGCCTCCTGATCTTTTTGGGAGAGAATCATTCGTTCGCTAGGAATCTGCCAGTCCACGGCCAAATCCAGATCCAATGGATTTACCCCATCTTCCGACTCTTTATGATAGTTGTTATCACATTTATAGAAAAAGACCGCATGTTCGGACAATACAGAAAAGCCATGCAAAAAGCCTCTAGGCACAAATAATTGTTTTTTATTTTCAGCAGAAAGTTCAATGCCAATATATTGTCCAAAGGTAGGTGATCCTGGACGAACATCAACAGCGACATCCCATACGCTACCTTCCACAACACGGACCAATTTTGCCTGTGCATGCTCTCCAACTTGCATATGCAAGCCACGCACCACACCAAACTGTGATTTGGATTGATTATCCTGCACAAAGTGTGGTGTATAACCGAGAATCGCCTTTAGTTTCGTTTCATTAAATGATTCAAAAAAATAACCTCTTTCATCTTCAAATACGGTCGGTTCGAGTATAAAGCAGCCTTTGAGTTTAGTTTCCGTATACGTCATTCTTATGCATCTTTGTATTGCTTGTTGTAATAGTTTTGATAATCGCCAGAGGTCACATGCGCCAACCACTCCTGATTGGATAAGAACCAGTCTATTGTCCGTGACAAACCTTCTTCAAAAGTTACGGAAGGCTTCCAGCCCAACTCCTTATTGATCTTCGTTGCATCAATTGCATAACGCAAATCATGGCCTGGTCGGTCCTTAACAAAAGTAATCAATTGTGCCGAAGAGCCTTTTTCACGCCCCAGTTTCTCATCCATTTGTTTGCACAGCTCCTTGATCAGGTCTATATTTTGCCACTCATTAAATCCACCAACATTATAGGAGCCCCCATTTTTACCTTCATGAAAAACAAGATCGATTGCTTTTGCATGATCAATGACATATAACCAATCGCGGGTGTATTTTCCATCACCATAAACAGGCAGCGGTTTATGATTTAAAATATTATGAATGCATAACGGAATCAATTTCTCGGGGAAATGATTCGGCCCATAATTGTTGGAGCAATTTGTCAAAACAATGGGCAAGCCGTAGGTATCGTGGTAAGCCCGCACAAAATGATCAGAACTTGCTTTGGAAGCTGAATACGGTGAGTGCGGATCATATTTTGTTTCTTCCGTAAAAAAACCCGTATCACCGAGCGCGCCAAACACCTCATCTGTTGACACGTGATGAAAACGTTTTCCTTCCAAATTATCCTTCCAGATTATCCGGGCGGCGTTCAATAAATTGACCGTTCCAATTACGTTGGTCATGACGAAAGCCATTGGGTCGACAATTGAGCGGTCGACATGGGACTCCGCCGCCAAATGGATAATACCATCGGGCTGATATTCTTGAAAAATTGCCGAGACAACCTGTTGATCGGTAATATCCGCCTTAACAAAGGTATAATTAGACAAATGTTCGATATCTTTTAAATTCTCCAAATTACCAGCATAGGTCAAAGCGTCCAGATTAACAATCTGATATTCGGGATACTTTAACACAAACTCACGTACCACATGTGAGCCAATAAAGCCAGCCCCACCCGTAATTAAAATTGTTTTATTCATATATTAACTATAGACTCGTTTAGACCATTGGTCTACGAATGATGAATGCATCAAATAATTCGCTAAAATACAAAAAAAACCTTCCATAAGAAGGCCTTTCATTTCTTTATATTGTTAATTATATAAAAACTTTTCTGCTTATAATACATTCTTTACTAAATAATAAACTGGCACCTCTGCCGGCGCCTCATCCAGCATTTCTATTTCTTCCTTCCCCTCCTGTGTATCCAACACCTCATATTCTGAATTTTGAGATTTAAACTCTGGTACAATCTGCTTCATTCCGGCAACAAGCGCCATAAAATCTGGCAATTGTTTATCCGCATCCAAAATCTGCTGGCAAATCGAATTAATACGCTCTGCCTTAAGCGACAATTCATCATGATTCACTTTTGCGATCATAATCTTTGGATGGTGGGTCTTCACCGTATTCTCATTATTTGCCAACAATTCCTCATAAATTTTCTCACCCGGACGTAATCCAACAATTTTAATATCAATATCTTCCGGGTAGCGATAACCTTTCAATTTGATCATGCGTTTTGCCAGATCAATAATCTTAACAGATTTTCCCATATCGAATACAAAGATCTCACCTCCCTTACCCATTACGCCAGCCTCTTGCACCAATTGACATGCTTCGGGTATGGTCATAAAGAAACGCGTGATTTCAGGATGGGTCAGGGTCAGCGGACCACCATCAGCCATCTGTTTCTCAAAGAGCGGAATAACCGAACCGTTTGAACCCAGTACATTTCCAAAACGTGTAATGATAAAACTGGTAGTTGATTTACCACTGCAGCTACTGACATAGATTTCAGCCATGCGTTTTGTTGCCCCCATGACATTCGTTGGATTTACAGCTTTATCCGTCGATACCATCACCATCTTTTTAGTGCCATAGTGCATACAAAGATCAGCCACATTTTTGCTACCCAATACATTTGTCTGAATAGACTCGTACGGGTTTGCCTCCATTAAAGGAACGTGCTTATAAGCAGCAGCATGAAATACCAAATCGGGCGTGTATTGCGCAAATATCCGCTGCATAAAGGCATAGTTACGCACATCACCTACCACGCAGTGCATCTGCTCAGGTTGTGTCGCCTTGATCGATTGTTGAATATCATATAGCGCCGACTCGGCTTGATCTAACAAAATCAAGGTCTTATAGTGACGTCTGGCAATTTGGCGGGCCAGCTCCGAACCGATAGATCCAGCAGCACCAGTAACCAGGATAACTTTTCCTTGCATCTCTTCTTCGATCTCGGGGTGATCCAATTTGATTGGCTTGCGTCCCAATAAATCTTCAATCTTCAAAGGCCTGATTTCACGTTTGGCCCCAGAATTAAGTAAAATCCGGGCCGAAGGCATAATCTTCAATTCCAGTCCAATATTTTGGAACCAATCCGACACATATTCCAAACGCTCGGGATCATTATTTTCAACCGCGATGATCACCTGAGTAATTTGGTATTTTTCAACATATTCCTTTGTTATTTCAGTAATATCTTTAATCTTTAATCCCGCCAATCGCTTACCAATTCGTGATATCTTATCTTCCACAAAAGCGACAACCTGATATTTCGTCCTCGGATCCTCTTTCAATAGGGAGAAAGATACAAGCCCCGGTCTTGAAGCCCCGAAAATCAGCACATTTTCACCTTTCCTGCCAGGTAGAAAAATATATTCATAAATAGTCCGATAGATGACACGTGCACCAACCATGATCACCAGCAAAATTGTGGCCTGCATAGTCAACACACCATAGGACAATCTAAGATAATCTCCGGCCAAAGTTCCTTTGTCAAAAACGGCTTTGATGATGAAGGTTAAAACCATTACGATGAGATAGGCAGACCCTACCGTCTTAAATATTTTAATGGTATCCCGAATGCCTGTCTGCCGAACAATACCTCGAAAGGTATCATAACATAAAAACATCAAAAGATAGACTGGCAATATAACAACAACTTTTTTCAACATCAATGCAATATCAAATACACCCTTGAAGTTGTTGACCACATAATTAGAAAATACGTAGCTTGCAAATACAAACCACATATCAATCATTAAAATGACCCATCTTGGATTGTCCTTTCTCAGGCGCTTTCTTAAATCTCCCAGAGAACCCATCATAGCTTTTTGTCTTAATTAATTAAAATGTTACTGACCGTATCTGCGACAAACGAACACGATCTGATATGGCTTTATTATAATATTTTATATTGGAGATGCAAGATAGTTAAATTTTTACACCTAAAATATTTCTTTGATAAAATATCATTAAAAAAGGACCCTATTCATTCGATCAGTTTATCACCGTGGACTAAGCAACTATTATACCGAAACTGTTACATTGAAAAAAATGAGCATTAAAATAGTATAATTAAGAGTACAGGCTAATAAAAGAACAATTTGTTAACATCAACTTTCGAAACAATTTAATGGATAATATAGCTCTGAAGATACTAACGTCATTATTGGCATATTGTTTGCACTAAATAACAAATAGTCATGGAAAGGAATTAAAATTTTACATCTCCGCTTAATATAGACTGAAACGCCGCTCCTTAACTGAACTATTATGTACAACATAATTAATTTACATCATGGGATTTTTTAGCAACCTATTTGGGAAAAAGACTTCATCCATTCGATCTTTGGCACAGTTGGAATTTCTAGAAGTAGACATGCACAATCATCTTTTACCTGGCATTGACGATGGAAGTAGTTCTGTCCAACAATCATTGCATTATATCCAAGAACTTCAACGCTTAGGCCTTAAAAAGTTTATCTGCACGCCACATATCATGTCGGGTGTCCATCAAAACACCAAGTTTAGTATTGAAAATTCGAGAGATTCGCTTATCGATGGACTAAAAAAATCGGGTAAAGATGTTGATATCTTTGGGGCGGCAGAACACATGATTGACGAAAATCTTCCTTTATTGATCAGAGAAAATGAGCTATGTGTGATGCCAGGCGGTTACGTTTTGATTGAGATGTCTTATCTATCCGAATCGAAAGCATTGTTTCATACCATTTTAGAGATCCAAAAATTAGGATATAAGCCCATTCTAGCCCATCCGGAGCGATATAATTATTACCACAGTAATTTTAATATTTATAAACAGATCAAAGATGCAGGCTGTTTACTGCAGCTAAATCTACTTTCTTTGAGTCGATACTATGGCGTCGATGTGAAAGCCATTGCCATGACCCTCTTGAAATCAGGTATGTATGATTTTGTAGGAACCGACCTCCACCATCAACGCCATCTTGACGCGCTGAAAAATATCGTTGAGAAATATCCTATCCGTGAGATGTTGAAAACTTCGCCCATCTTAAATGAAACACTTCTTGATCATATCAATCAACATAAAGCCCAAGTTATTGCTGGTTAAGTAATCGTAACGGATGCAAAACTTCCCTTATAAAAGTGTCTTAAAATACGCTATTGTCTTGGAGAGTCCTTCTTCAAGTTGAACTGTGGGACTCCAGTCTAAGCTTTTCTTAGCAAGCTCAATATCTGGCTTCCTTTGCTGCGGATCGTCTTGGGGTAAAGGCAAAAATTTAATTTTTGATTGTGATCCCGTTTGCAAGATAACCTGCTCCGCCAATTGCAAAATAGTAAATTCATTGGGATTACCGATATTGAGGGGTCCGATAAAAGACTTCTCTGTAGCCATCATTCGGATCATTCCTTCCACCAAGTCATCTACGTACTGGAAACTGCGGGTCTGATTTCCTTCACCATAAATAGTAATATCTTTATTTTGTAAAGCTTGCATAATAAAGTTAGATACTACCCGTCCATCCTGGGGATGCATGCGTGGGCCATAGGTGTTAAATATCCGAACGATCTTTATCGCCACATGATGTTGTCGGTGATAATCCATAAAAAGTGTTTCTGCGCATCGCTTTCCCTCATCATAGCAGGATCGAATACCGACAGGATTAACATTTCCCCAATAGCTCTCATACTGCGGATGAACCTGTGGGTCGCCATACACTTCACTGGTAGAAGCCTGTAGAATACGAGCATTCACCCGCTTGGCAAGACCAAGCATATTGATAGCACCCATAACCGAAGTTTTGATGGTTTTAATCGGATTATACTGATAATGAACAGGACTTGCTGGACAGGCCAGATTATATATTTCGTCAACCTCAGCTAAAAAAGGTACCGTTACGTCATGCCGTACAAGCTCGAAATAGGGATTATGCAACAGATGAACAATATTCGATTTATCCCCTGTAAAGAAATTGTCCATACAGATAACTTCATTCCCATCCTTAAGTAAACGTTCACACAGATGAGAACCTATAAACCCAGCTCCACCTGAGACTAGTATTCTTTTTTTTAGGTTATACATAAATTTATAATATCAAATTTTTAGTGATTATCTATGGTATGCTCGAGCGGCACACAAAAGCCAAAACGGGATCCTCGATTTTCTTCCGACTCAAAAAAGAATGTTCCACCACCACGCTGGATAAAATGATAAACTATCCACAAACCTAAGCCTTTACCTTTCTCACGCATAGGGGTGATCTTACCCTCCTCCTTCATTTGATCCAATAGCTGACGCTGCGCATCCACACTCATTCCTACACCAGTATCAATAAATTCGACCATAGCATCATCCCCATCGCGAGATAAATTGAGCTTGATTAGCGAATTTTCGTGACTAAACTTCACAGCATTGATCAAAAGATTTCTTAATATACTTTTCATGATATCTGCATCAAAAAAGATCTGCAAACCTGGTTGTAATGTTAATTTTATTTCAATATTTTTCAATTTAGCTGTTGGTTGAAGTGTCTCCACCACACCTTTAATCATTTCATCAATCTCAATTTCCTGTGGCATATAGCTTAACACGCCCAGGCTATTTTTAGTCCATTTGAGCAAATTGTCCAAGACACTAAAAAGCTGTTCGGCAATATCATTACCTGTATTGACCATATTTCCATATCCGGTATTACGTTCTTCAGCACTCATGGTCAAAATATTTAAGATCATTTTGAGTGAAGAAATCGGACTTCGTAGATCATGTGCCAGAATAGCATACATGCTATCGCGGTTTAATATCGCTTCCTGAAGCTGTGCTGTCTGCATTGCAATTGTATGGCCCGATTCAATAAGCTTGATTTGATGTTTGATGCGCTGAAGTAATTCCTTTTTATTGAAAGGCTTCGGAATATAATCTACACCGCCACTATCAAATCCACGCACAACATCATCCGGAGATTTTAAGTTCGTAATAAATAAAACTGGAATATGCTTATACAGCTCCATGGATTTCAGTTCCTTGGTTAGATCAAATCCGTTCGTATTCCCCATCATGACATCCATTAAAATAAGATCTATCCTTTGCTGTTGCAAATTTTCAAATGCCCCTTTAGCACCGGAAGCAGTGAATACGTTGAAGTGCTCACGTTCTAAAATCTCTTTTAAGACAAAAAGATTTAGCTCAGAATCCTCTACGATCAGAATATTATACATTGAAAAATCGATTTCCATAGATCATTATTAGCTTGTGTAGATACTATCCTTTTATAAAATTTATAAATCAATATTACAGGAATAATTGCTTCGATAATTTGTGTAGCAAAAATGTTATCTAACATCAATTTATTTTAAAATCAACCAATACAGGAAGATGATCACTATAGTCAACATTTCCTGTTCTGTAATTTATAGCCCGAATTTCGTCTCCAGAAAAGAATACGAAATCAATGCGAAAGAGTTTCATTAAATTACTGTAAGTATATCCATACCCATTACCTGCTTCGCGAAACGCATCCTTCAAATTTCCTTTAATTTTATGATAACTATATGAATTGGGACTATTGTTGAAATCTCCGCACATAAGCATCGGAAAAGGAGATTTATCCATCACGCTTTTTAGATGATCTGCCTGAGGGCCTCTTAATCTAAAATTTCTCGATAAGGTATTGAGAGCACCCAGCCAATTTGCCTTTCTGTTTTCCGCAGGAATTAGATCTCCTTTTACCTGATTCCAATTTGTTGTCTGCAGGTGGCAGTTGCCGATCCGAATTTTATGTTTCTTATAAGAGAGATCTGCAAAGATCGCACAGTTAGGGCGTTCATCAAATGAAATGGTCTGTACCGAGTCCAGCGGAAATTTACTTAAAATAGCAAGTTGATTCTGCCCTGACTTATTTCCTGTCATGATGAAATACTGAAACTGACCAAACGTACGCTTCAATTCCGACATGGTACAACTAGCTGGAACTTCTTGTAAACAGAGTGTATTTATATGTTGTGATTCGATATAAGCTGCGATCTGCTCCATAGATGATAGATTATAAACCATTTTAAACTCACGAACATTATAGGTCGCTACACGTATATCCGTTGTTTCCTCCCATTGCTCCGGATTGTTTTGAACGATTTTTGTAAAATAATGAAAGTTGGCCAATATTGCTATGAACGGGCAAATACTATACCAACTATGTTTATACAATCCAATAATTAAAAATACGAGATTACAGCATAAAAGGGCAGGCAATAACACACCGACCCACTGAAAGAAAACGGTCGTCTGCGGCGGTATATACAAGGCCAAAAACGAAAATGAAGTGACGAGTGCGACCAATACAACAATGCATATCATCAATAATACCGAGATCTTGATCGGTTTATACGCTAGTTCTTCTGCCATATAGCAAAATTTATACTTGCTTGCCAATAGGCAAAATTATAATAAAAGTAGTGCCTTGTCCTAATTCCGACTCTACCGTTATCTCTCCATTCATCTGCTCAACAATACCTTTACAAATTGCCAGTCCCAACCCCGTACCCTTATCTAGCGGATTAATTTTATAAAACCTATTGAAGATCAATTCTTGATTTTCCTTGGCTATGCCTATACCATTATCCTTTACATAAAACTCTATATGATCTTCTCTTACTCTATAACCAACATGTATAATACCATCAGGTGGTGTAAATTTTAAGCTGTTATTAATTAAATTGACAAGAACCTGAATGACCCGCCCACGATCCAGCCAAACCACTAAATCCCTTTCGGGAATGTCAAAAATTATCGCTGGCTGCTCATCATTTGGCAGAAAACTCAATGATAATTCATTCAGTATTCCTTTGAGAGAAACATCTGAATTCTTTAGCCTGACTTTCCCTGCATCCATCTGCGACATCTCCAATACATCCGTTATCAGCCGTAGCAGCTGGCTACTATTTGCATTGAGGAGCTCCCCATACTCCTTTCGCAGCTCAGGATCTGGCGTATCGGCAATAATACTTCCAAAGCCCATAATAGCGCTTAGCGGCGTCCTGATCTCATGATTCATATTCGAGATAAATGCAGATTTTAACCGCTCAGATTCCTCAGCAGCTTCTTTTGAACGCAACAGCTGCTCCTCGTAACGAAGCTGATCAGAGATATCGCGCTTGATGGTCCAGACAATATCCTCACCATTGCCGTTTTTGATCATCAACGAACTGCATTCTGAGCCGATAATATCCAATTCCGGATATAGGGTATCACAGCGGTATTGATAATAACCCGAAGCAGAAATGATTTTTTGCACCGATAAATCCCACGCTTCTTGTGTGGTGAACTCACGCAGACATTCAAAGATCTTTAAGTCAGTTATATCTTCCTGTTCATTCAGACCATTTTGCTTCCGGCATGCTTTATTTGCAAAAGCCATATTACCATTTTTATGACATGCAAAAATACTATAGGGTGCATTATCAACTACCGCAAGCACCATTTCAAGTTCATTTCTATTTTTAATGAAATCACTTACATTTTGCGAAAAACCTTCTATTATACATACATTGTTTTCAAGGCGTTTGGCATATTTTGTCGCCCGCACATAGGTGATGGGAACATCAGATTGCTTCATACGGTATTCAAATGTATTATTCTCTATGGAATCATTATGTAGAAATGCCTCCATTCCTTTTCTGTCATCTGGATGGACATAAGTCAGTAACTCCGCCAAAGTGATCTTCTCAGGTGCTTCCAGATTTCTTTTGTGTAAATTAGAATAACCATTATGTATTAATTCTTGACGCTGTAGATCATAAGTCCAATGCCCAATCATGGCGACCTTTCCCACCTCAAGTTGTGCGGTAAGAGCCGATTTAAGACGGTACTTCATATTACTGCGCTGCGTAATATCCCGATATTGGCAAAGCAGATGTTCTTCGTCAAATTTATGAATGACGAACTTAAAATAGTACATTTGTTCGTCTGTGGGCAGGTCATAGTTTACATTCGAAGTCTCTCCTGTATGACGGCAAAAGGCAAGTTCCCGCTTAATAAGAGTCGATGTAGGCTGGGGAAATAGCGACAAAATATGTTGACCGATTACATCAATATTAGGATTTAAAATTGGATTATTTGTTTTCATAATCGCGTCCACACAGATATTATCATTATTGATTAATAATAATGTATCGCAGGTTATATTCAATACTTTTTCCAAGTATCCTAAATCATGTAATATTTTTTTCTCCGTCATATTTTTAAAACTATTTCCTTTGAGATTTCTCCCAGCCACCGATAAAACCTCTATTAAATAAGTAGTAAATACCCCGTATCACATTCATGTTCATAAACAGAAAGTAGTATGGGATATAAAATACTTTGTAACTATTCGGATCATCCTTCGTCGAATAACCTAAAACAGCACAAATGTAGAAAAGGCATTGAAGCCAGAAAATGACATTAAATACATTTAGCAATGATGAACTCCAATATCCAAGAACTGCAGACAAAGGTAAAAGTGCGAATAGGGCAAAAGGAGTAATGGACCATCGTAACACGCGATGTGATATGTATTGAAAACTCAGCTTCCCAAATTTAAATCCATTTAGTAAAGGCAACAGTCTTCCAATCGACTGCCAGCCCCCCGCAGCAATACGTCTTTTTCTTTTTCCTTCCTCCTCCATATTCAGCGAACCATGTTCGACTGCATAAGCGTCCGCAGTGTATGCAATACGGTAGCCTTTTTGTGCGATTCGCATTGACAGCATAAAATCATCCAACAGAGTATCTTCTTCCATTGGAGCAAATAAATCCGTACGTAAAGCAAACAATTCTCCAGCGGCACCGACAGCAGAATAAAATTCAAAGTCTAGCTTTTTCAAGAGAGATTCATATTTCCAATACGCTCCTTCCCCTTTTGACGAAACTGTATCATCATCATTAAAAGCAACTCTTTTCTCTCCGGAAACACAACCGATCGATGGTTCGTAAAATTGGCGCGCAATAATCTTCAACGCATCTGCATTGAGTAAACAATTCGCATCACTAAAGACCACAATTGGAGTTCTCACATTTTCCATACCATGATTAACGGCGGCTGTCTTACCTTTCCTTAAGGGCGAACTAATAATTTCGACCATGGGGTACTGTTTTAACAACTCATGACTATGGTCGGTACTTCCATCAATAACCCAAAGAATGTTTAATTTATCTGGAGGATAATCGAGTTCGAGGCAATTCAGCATTTTCTCCGGGATGACTGCAGACTCGTTATAGGCTGTAATAAACAAAGTTAAACCAGGCAAGTGATCTTCTGCCGCATTTTGATCGTCCATCTGAACCTTATTCGGATATCGGAATAATTTGGCCAATATAAAAATTACTACCGCGTAACCGATATAAGTATATAGCACCAACAAGAGGGCACTCCAAAAGACAATATGCAAACTCATCTGTACTAAATAGATAACCTATTTTCTTTTATCACTGTTAATCAAATTCGAATCTTCGTCCCTATAGCTATCCGACTTGGAAAAAACTAACATTAAATTCTTAAACGCTTTTTTACAACGAACTTTAAAACTGTTAAATAAAGATCCGTCTGCTGCAAGTGTTCCATAGCCCGTTATTGCTTTCGCTTTTCTATTATGGACAAAAACAATCCGACCAAATTTTTTTAGTCCCAAGGCGAGGGATCCGTCTTCTCCCCGTATGATATCAGTCCGGATTCCAACCCTTTGAGCTAATGCTGTATGGTAAGCAAACACCAAACCCCGAACACTAAGTTCTGGCCTGTTTATCGATTGGATGAACAGAAAAATGTCGCGTACACGCTCATAAATCCATAGTGAAAATCGGCTATGAGTCTTATCTGGAATATAACCCCAGGAAGCGCTTGCTGCCACTACACCTTGTCGTTCTAATGCGCTTACCATTAAATCCACATATCCGCTTGGATAAAGGGTGTCGGCATCGATATTAAGATGATACTTCCCTTTGGCATGATTCAATCCACATTGCCTCGCAAACCCACAGCCGCTTTGTTTCTCATTATAATATCGAATTCCTGCTTTCTTAAAAATTTCCTCCGTTTTATCCATTGAATTATTATTTATACCGATAATTTCAATAGGGTACCGCGATTTAAGATCACTTAATGACCATAAGCAAGCCCATAAGTTCTTATCTTCATTATAAGCGATAACAGCTACAGTTACTAAAGGCTCATTCGCTTCAAATCTTTTGAGCTGTTCCACAATCGTATTGATTGTAGACTGAGATACTTGATCCGGCTGCACCTGATAAACCGATAAATACTTCCTATACCATTCGTTATTCATAGCTAATCATTCTACTGGTCGTATAGATTCGAAAAGTTGCTGCCACTGTTTTGCTATATTTTCCAAATCAAACTTTCTCACATCATTTCTAGCATTTTTTCCCATTTCTTTTCTGCGTGCATCGTCTTCAATAAGTAGACAAATTCCGTCTGCTAACTGTTTAATATTACCATTTTCTACCAGTAATCCATTCTGCCCATCAACGATAATATCACGGGGACCACATGGACACATAAAAGACACGGGCGGAACACCATAAGCCATTGTTTCTCCCAAAACCAGTGGGAATCCCTCATATCTTGACGATAAAACAAAGATTGAACTTTCATCATATTTTTCAGCTATTGAAGCAGTTCCATTTTCTAAAAAGCAACTTCCCGACAGCCCCAACTCTTTTACCATCGACAAATACATCGCCTTATCCCCCCCCCCATAGATTTTTAATATCCATTCCGGATGCTTTTTAGCCACCATTTCCCAAGCATTAATCAGTAAATCAAATCCCTTTTGATAAGTCATTCTTCCAACTGCAATTACTTGTTTATTATTGAGTAGAGCAGCTTTATCAGGATAGAAAGATAAGGGATTGGAAATAACCGAAATATTGTTAAGTTCATGCCAATATCCTGCATCCTCATTCGTTAGCACGACAAAAGCCGATAGCTTTCGCAGATTCTTGATGAGTTGTCCCTGCCACAATTTTGATATTCCTCTCTGCATAAAGCCAGGAAATCTTTTATCTGTAAACTGACGATAGACTAACCTATTAAAATGTAATTCGCCAACTTTCAAACTGCCGTCTTTTAAATCATTGATAAAATTGATGTCCCGTCTCAATAACGATACAGTAATATCGGGCTTTATAAGACATAATTGTTCTCCAAGTCTCGCTTTAAACAGTCGTTGCTTTTTCCGATAGCTTAAGGTTCGCTTCAATAAAGGTAGAGAAAATATACCGTCAAAGTTGATATCGAGGTGATGCAATTTTATTTTCTCATCTAAAGGATAATAGGGCTCTGATCCTTTTCCGTCAGTGACAAAAATATGAATTTCATAATCAAATTTTTTGACGAAATAGTTTACCTTTGCTGTGAGCACCCTTTCCATGCCACTGGGGTAAAACAGGCCCGGAATAATGTAAGCAAGCTTAAGTTTCCTTTTCATATTGTTTAATCACCTTTCGTATTTTTCCTAAAAGATTCAAATAGTTCTTTCCATTGCGCTGCGATATTTTCCATATGAAATCGAGCACTATTTAGCTGTGCTCTTCCTCCCATTTCCTTTCTCAGCAGATCGTCTTTTATCAAGCTACATATTCTTTTGGCCATCTCCTTAACATTTCCATTTTCCACTAAAAATCCGTCTATACCATCCCGAATTATTTCACTTGGCCCTGACGGGCAATCAAATGCAATACTAGGTAATCCACATGCCATGGCCTCAACCAATACCATACCAAAGCCCTCATACCGTGAAGATAGCACAAAAATAGAGCTATCACAATATTTCTCTTCAATCACCGTGGTACTGGGCTTTAATTTGCAACGCTCGGTTAAGTTAAGGCGATCGATCTGATCTTGTAGCTCAGCGGGATTACCGTCGCCATAGATTTTTAAGACCCAATCGGGATAACTAGCATTCACAATAGACCAAGCCTCTATTAACAAGTCAAATCCTTTCTGAGGAACATATCTTCCAACCGCAATAACTTGCTTCGCTTGGCAAGTAGATACACCTTTAGGTCTTAAAACTAAAGGGTTAGGTATCACGTGTACGTTTGAAAGCTCTGGCCAAAAACTCTTTTCCTGAGCCGTGAGAAAAACGACAGCATCCATCAACTTTAATTTTTTGAGTCTGACACGGTCTTTTCTTTCCCGTAAAAAGCGGCTCATTCCTTTCGGAAAATTGGGATGATAAAAATCCTTCGTTACATGCAACTCTGCCACCTTAATACTACCATCTTTCAGCAGTGGTAAAAAATTGATTTCCCTTCTAATTGTAGAAATTACGATATCGGGCATCTCCTGTTCAAGGATTTTTAGAAATCGATTTTTAAACTTTCGGTAAAGAGAAGGGAAACGAAATAACTTAAGCAAGGGCGACTGATCAAATGGATAGTCAATACAAACATTTAAATCGATATGTTTCACATTTTCCGAAAGCGGAAAAAAGCTGGGCTTATTTAGCTGCTCCGATGTCACCAAAATAACTTGCGCATCCGGCAGATGATTGGCAAAATAATTTGCCTTAAAAACGATAATCCGCTCCAATCCACCAGAAGTATACAATGAAGGTAAATAATACAAAATTTTCATCTTCTCAAAACAGCTTTTTTAAAATCTGACGTTGATAAAGATCTTCGCCATGTACCACAACCTGATCACCGCCAATCACTTCATTGACATATTTAGACGTTATATTAACTTTATGTTTAGCTCCCATCATTAACCATTCGTATTCAATATCAATATGCCCGACATCTATAGCCTGATAACCCAATTTGCACAGGTCATAAGCCAATACAGTCGCTGTGGGGCCCAAAGCGATTAAGATTAGACTATTTTTTGCTAATTTACACGCTTCCTGAAGGATCACATCATACTGATCAAATGCGCCCTTGGACCGGCATAAGATTCGCCCAACACTTTCTACATTATCAAAAAGATCATTACCTATGCCTAAGCGACTCTTTTCTCCCTCTATAAATACGATATCACGCTTGCTCCAAATTTGTTTTAACAGGCTAAACCAGTAGACAGATTTTTTCCGGTCGCTGAAATCAATATAGGGCCTTGTAATAAAAGTATTTCCATACCTCTTTCCTTTCTTAAGATATTTATCCCATAAATCGCCATACAAATAAAAATGTGCCCGCCAAAAACGACGCGCCCGCCTATTGTATCTATCTAGGTCAACAAATGCATCCGAGATACACACGATGTGGTTTGTAAGATCACTTGTTAGTACCTCAGCCAATCTTTTAGAAAGCTCACCGTCATCATGCTGAAAACGTATTCCCTCTCCACCAATCAAGAGCATTTCACCGTCGCCAAACCGACTAACTGAAGACTTCTCGGAAATAATATGCTCAATAGTTTCTTCAATTGTCATAACCAATGGCTTCACACGCTGTTCCCTTCCTGTTAGAAGTTCCAACATGTTATACCATTCTATAATCACATTATAGCGAAACTTATCTTTAAATTTATGTAGGAATGATAGCATTAGCTTAAATTTAAATGATCAATAACTTTTTTCATTTGATTGCGCCAAGATAATTCATAAACATCATTTCTGATGCTCAATGGCTCCCAATCTACGGACGAACAATAAGATACAATCTGTTCGATATCAATAGGAGATTCATCTGGTTTGGCCTTCAATACATAAGGCTTATCTTCGAAATCAGAATCGATTTCTGAATACATAAAAGGTATCCCTCTAGCAGCATACTCCCTTGTCTTTAATGTTCTAATAAATGTTATCCCACTACGATGTCTTGCAAGACTTCCGATAGCGAAATCAGCTTGGTCAAACATTAAATCGAGCTTCTTACCCCATAGCGCACCATGCAGGAAAACATACTCCTGTACTCCCGCCGCTTCGATAGCCGAAAATATTTCATTTTGTTCCCTTGATCCACTCAGATTTCCAACGATGTTGAAGAAGACCTTGCACGCTGGATTTCCCTTATAATATATCCCTAAACCTTTTATAACCCGATCAAATCCATGCCAGAAATGGATTTCCGCTACCCCTAGCAAATGAATCTCATACTCATCATGAGTTTTTTTAACGCGCAAGGGAAGTTCATCCAAATCAATACCATTAGAAATTTTGATAGTTTTTGCACCGAAAATTTCTTCCTCTTCGGTAAATGTTACGATACCATCTAATACAGAAGCCATAGCTTTTCTAAAAAAACGATCGGGCACCTGCATTATCTTGTCTATCAAACGAATATATTCTTGATCATAAGGATAGGTCGGAATTTCCATGACGACTTTCGCACCAGTTTGCCTAAATTTACGCACGGCGTTAATCAAAAAAGGACTCGAGTTATGATAAGAACGCATGTATATCAGATCAAAACGTTCACTTGAAACATAAGCAGTTAAGCCCCTAAAATCCCAGCGCTTTCTTGATTTGGCCCAGGGCCCTTTCCCCAAATCAGCAATAATTTCGCCATCTACAATCCATGCACGATGCCCGCTGTCCAATACTTCGTAGTAACATAGTTTGACCTCAGCCCCACATTCCCGGAGACCTTTAACCTGTCCAAATATCTTTTTACTAATACCATTATGGGCACTAAAGCCATGAAAGACTAGAAATAAAACTTTTAGTTCCATATGCTCCGTATCTCTAATTATTCCTCTTTAAATATAACGCTATATAAGACCTATATCCTGCAAACCAAACAAAAGCGATGAAAAAAAGAGAAGATACAACGATCTTGACAAACAGTTTATACCAGACAATTTCAGTCCTCAAAAATATTCCACACATATACAGCAGAAACGTCAACAATAAACCCGCCATAACTGGCTTTGCCAAAAGATAAAAAAAGCAAAGAAAGTTTCTGTTAAAAACCTTTGTATACATGATGGCATAAGTAAAGACAAATGTGATACAGTTTGTTATGACAAGACATCCAGCGACTGCGGAAATAGATTCAAAATAAAAAATCCCCAGCAATATACCACATACATTCAACAAGGCCGAAAGTAATCCGGAGAAAAACAAATATTTAGTATCTCCAGTAGTTTGAAAAATCGCCCCTGATGAGGACAGAATAAGCTGTAGCCCCACATTAAGGCTCAGGATCTGAAATACAGGAACTGCAGGCCCCCATTGCGCTCCAAAAAATAGGTAAATCAGATCTTCGGCCGCAAAGTAAAGAAAGCTTGCAAGCGGAAATCCAATTAAAGCCAATAGTGCGATGAGTTGTTCCGTCGCAGCGATTAGCTTCATTTTATCCTCTTTTTTTAGACTCAATATGGGATGTATCACCGGTGTAATAACTTGTGTAATATTTTGCAGTGGTAGCGACATCAATTGATAGGCTTTATCATAATAACCCAAGATATTGATTCCTAGATATCTTCCGATAAGCAATGTGTCCGAATTTTTACTAAAATAATTTACGATGTTGAATAGAAATTGAAAGGTAGAATAGCGCAAAATTGGCCGAATTGTATTTAAGGATATCCTCAATTTAAAAGGCAATGGAAAATGCACATAGGAAACGATAAAAAGAAGTATACTATACAGAATGGGATTAATTAGGAGCGCATATATACCAGCACCATAAAACGCAGCACTTATTGACACTGCCCCTAGGACAATCTGAATAATAAAGCTTCTGAGAGCAATAAATTTGAACATTCTTTCCCGATAAAATAAGGCATTGGGTATTACCGAGCTTGCTGTAAAGAATAGGCCAATCGCCAATAGCCTGATTATATTTCGAAGCAAAGGCTGCCCATAATAGCCGGCGATCAACGGAGCAATCAAGACAAGCATTAATGCCAGTATAAATCCTAAATAACAAGAAATAGAAAACAGATTACCTAGTTCATCTTTAGTCAAATTTTTATATTGGATCACGGCAGGAAAAAGACCGATATCTGCAATCAAATTCAAAAAAGCTATAATAACCATCGCCAGAGCAATTACCCCAAATTGCTCTGGCGACAAAAGCCGAGCAAGAACTGCAGTCACACCGAGGGAAATGACCAAGTTAGCATATTTTGCTATTGCGGTAAAAAAAACGCCTGATATAACCTGTTGCTTGGCATTTTCCATTAGCTCCCTGTATATTTTTTAAACAATAATGCGAATAGTGTTTTTATCCTAACATATTTGCGCCAGCTTCTTAAGGATAAGATAAGAATATAAATTCGATTTTTCCAGGGCATAGTGTAAGCCTTCCATACAGCAGCATCAATCATTTCCTTGAGATAAAAATCGACAACATTGCGTTGTTTTTTATTTCTTTTTGTGTATGCCAACAATTTAGTTCCCACCACAAAATAGCTATTTATATTTTTCATCGAATAAGGAACTGTCATAATAGATCCTGCCCGTAAACGACGTAAAAAAAACGAGGTGGGTATATAACTGGTTTTTCGAGCTTCCAAAAATAATATTGATGTAAACAGCTCATCCTCATGTACAATATAGTTTTCGAATAGAAGGCCTATTTTATTTAAAAATTCCCTGTTTATAAAGAGAAGGCACACTGACGAAAAAAATTCCCTATTCTTTAACAGGTTAGCAAACGTTTCAATCCCGGACAAGATCATACTTTCGGTATGTGCTCTTT
Source organism: Sphingobacterium sp. HSC-15S19 (assembly GCF_050433745.1). Lineage (NCBI taxonomy): Bacteria > Pseudomonadati > Bacteroidota > Sphingobacteriia > Sphingobacteriales > Sphingobacteriaceae > Sphingobacterium > Sphingobacterium sp. HSC-15S19. The sequence continues at coordinate 188,550 of NZ_JBNPWQ010000004.1, read as the reverse complement.
TATAATCGAACTTTTTCAATAAAACTGAATTTTGAAAGCCGTCTTCGATTACCGCTGCATCAAAAAACACAAAATCCAGTCGATTGCTTTTACAATATCCGTAACAGGTATGTAAGGTATCTTCCTTAATCAGGTCATCACTGTCCATAAAATAAATAAACTCTCCTTTTGCATGTGCGATCCCAGTATTTCTAGCTCCCGATAAGCCCTGATTCGCTTGAGAAAATACATGTACTCTAGCATCTACTTTGGCCCATCTCTCCAAACGTAAAAGGCTTCCATCAGTAGAACCATCATTAATCAATAACAATTCAAAATTTTCAAAAGTCTGGCACAAGACACTCTCTACCGCGCGATCAACATATGCTTCCGTGTTGAAAACTGGCATCACTACAGTTATTTCAGGAGGATTTCTCATGGTTTTTGATCCATTTTTGTTGCTGATCGTCCCATTTTTTAACCACTTTAGCCGGATTTCCGACCACTACAGAAAAAGGTGGAACATCTTTGGTCACCACTGATCCAGCACCCACAACACAATGCTCCCCAATAGTAATTCCGGCTAATATTACTGCATTTGCCCCTATCCATACATTATTATTTATCCTTACGGGTGAGACTTCTATCCCCTGTTCTGCGATCGTTATATCAATATTTTCATACTTGTGATTGAGCCCCGAAATTAATACATGTTGTCCTATTTGTACATAATCGCCAATCCATACAGGTCCTATTACTGTATTTCCAACGCCAATCCTCGAATGACTACCAATAATAAGATCGCCTACAGCATTGTTAATTAAGGAGTACGACTCCACCACAGTCCGAGCGCCGATTTGACATTTTCTAAATGGTACCAGATCTTTACGCACGCTACAATAGATCACAGCCCCACGTCCTTTATGTACATATAAAAACTGAAATAATCTTAAATACCATCTCGGACGCGTTCTTACAGGATGCATTAACATCCTATGCAGCAATTGCTTTATGCGTGGAGAACGCATTATTTTTTCCTTTAGCCCCATATTAACTTTGACTTTAGCAACATACTGTTCAATTAATCCTCTTTACTTGGCGCAGTACCATGTTTCGTATGGATAAAAGTCGACCGTCCCGAACGAAAATGGATTATACTGCTTACCATCGCTAAAAATATACGTGGCAAGGTAAATATTGCCAGAAACAATTGCTTCGTATACATTTTTTTTGGAATGGCCAAAGCTAAGCTCATCATATACAAAGTAATTAAAAAAAACCATTTTAGGGAAGAAATGTCGACGACAAAAAACGAAATCAGCAAAAAGAGGGGAATAATACCAAGCATAATAATTCGCGGTGGCATAGACCACTGGAAAATTTTATCGATTAAAGCCCAATTCCCGGACACAAGTGCATGTCGCGTCTGTTTAATCGCAAGACAGAAGATATCGATTTGTGAAGCGATCCAACGTCGACGTTGTTTCGAGAAATCGTCACTATATTGAATTTTTTCGTCTAAAATGACAACATCTTCCAAATATATCGTGTTTATACGATCTAATAAGAGGAAATATTCTAAAAATTTATCTTCTCCCATCGATTTGATTGCTGCTATCCTTTGCTTAAACCAGTTAAAATCAAATGCCATACCCGAGCCAATCAACGCAGCAGGCAAACCAAGACGAGCATGTCCTAAACGAAAAATTGAATTATTAATTTCTTCGCTTACACCATCCAGAATTGCAGTCGCCGTTGTATTATTTTTAGCCGTACGATGGGTTTGTATAGCTTTCGCCCCAGAAGCAAAAGCATTATTCAGTTTGCTGAGAAAGTCAGGAAAAACAATATTGTCCGCGTCCATCACAACCACTACATCAAACAATTGTGTATCCAACCTAGACATTGCTGCTGTTAATGCTGCAGCTTTCGACCGCTGGCCTTCATCTGGATGAATAAGTGAAATACCCATTGCCCGAAGCTGATCGTTAGTACGATCTTCCATGGCATCCGAAATAACTACGATTTCCAACTTATCGGCAGGATAATTCTGTGCTTTAAAACGTGTAACGCTTTCTCTAATGACATTATCCTCTTTGTAAGCGGGAAATAATATGGCAAATCGCAGTGATGTATCGCTATCCGGGAAAATAATCTTTCTTCTTATTCGGGATGCGAACGCGAACAAAGCTACATAGCATACCCACAACGTGAATGCGAAGAAAAATAAAAAGTCAATGTACCAAAGGATTGTTATAAGCATAACAGGATATATTTATGAATGACTTACTACCATCAGCCAACGACAGGCAGACCAAACCCCTTTAACCATCGCCGCAGCCAGTTTGAATTTCAATTTAAACAAAAGTAAACACAAATGCATTGGAAAAGCCACCAAAATCAAATAACTAAGCGCTAGTAGCCGCAAACTATTTTTTCTTTGCCTATAGGCAAAAATTATTCTATTTCGCGTGATATAATAGATTTTAAGGGGGCTACCGATTCCAGTAGAAGCGCTCTCGAGATGGACGATCTGGGCTGCAGGAAAATAAAATAATTGAAAACATTTGGTAATGCTATTCGACCAATCCAACTCTTCATAATACAAAAAGTAGCATGTAGGCATTTTACCAATCCGCTCAATTACAGTCTTTGGAACAAACATAGCGGCACCATGAAAATAAGGAATCTGAACAATTTGATCGTATTGACCATGGTCTATTTCCCGATGGCCAATTTGTTTATTCCTGATCGTAATCGGAGTCAATGGAGTACTTCCTGCAAACTGAATTAAATTACGGGGTGTATGATACAATATTTTGGGAGAAAGCCCACCTACTTTTGGGTTCGCTTCGCAAAATGAAATCATGGATTCAATTTGTGAAGCAGCGTCTTTAGGTAATAAAGTATCGTTATTAATAAAATACAAATAATCGCCAGAAGCAATTTCCAGTCCTTTATTATTTCCGCCCGCAAATCCCAAATTTTTCGGCAAATGCGCTCCCTTCACCAAGGGATAACTGTGCCGAATCAATTGAAATTCGTCTGTATCCGAAGCGTTGTCAATAACAATGACTTCAAAACAAATGTTTCTGAGATTATCAAAGATTGTCTGCAACAGATTCATTGTATCAGGGGCACCATTAAAATTAACGGTAATAAATGAAACTTTAGGCTGAGATATTTGCTCCATTTCGTTCATTTTCTTGTAAATATGGGCACAACATCGCGATTGCCATTAAAATATAAATAGTTTCCCCTGTTGGGAATTGATGCAAGACTTCATTCCCATAACCAGCCAACATCATACCTGCAACACCGGCCGCTGCAGCACTACAAAATCCGCGAATCATGGGATCCTTTAACTTAAACCAAACAAGGTAAAAGCAAATCGCCAAACACGAAATCCAAATCAACAAATAGAGTACCAACCCAATTACGCCCGTCTCTACCCAGATAAAAACAAAAGAAGTATCTGTTGGAAGGCCATTTAAAAGATCTCCTTCGTTAGCATTCTTTGCGGCGCCCAAACCTAAACCAATCGGAAAATTACGCATAAATTTTTTCATTTTGGCCTGATTTTCCTTTCGTAAGTTAAAGGATGCATCCTCCTTAAATTGAAACGCTGTCCGCATCCTTCGAATGTCGGCGTTACTATTTCCAATAGTTGTTAGCGATAGGAAGCAAAAGACACCAATAAATAGCGTTGATCCTAATATCATGATTCGCCATTGTTTTAACAGCAGAATATAAAATGCATATCCAGCCATTGGAATTGCCATGGCAGAACGGGTGCCGGATATCAGCATACCGTACATCGCCAAAATAGTGACCGTAACGTACAAAATCCGCACGCTTCTATTTTTCTCATAGAAAAACAAAATGGAAAAAACGACCATTCCAAGCCCCATATGGCAGCCAAAATTAGCAGCATCGGTAAAAAATGAAAAATAGCGGACTCCACTATAGATGAGATGCGTATGAGCTCCAAGTGTATAAAGCCAAATTCTTTCATCTGTGTCCAACCCGATAAATTTTTGCCCAATTGCCTTTAGAGCCGCTAGTAATACTAAAATCGCCCAAAAAATAAAAAAAGATCTGAGCTTCGATTTATCTTTAAAAATATAATAGATTAAAAATTGAAATAAACACAAGTAAAGTGCCGTGCTCCGGATAGCAGCAATCCAGTTACCGAAGATACCATCCGGATTAAACACTTCAACCATACAGTAGGCCACCCAAGCTAAAGAGATAAAGAAGTACAATGGTATTTTCAGCTTAGCATTATAATTCCGATAAAGATGATTTAATGCGATTACAATAAAATTAAATAGGATCACAAGATCTACTAAAATACTCGGCGGCATGGGAATACGTACATAGCGTAATATACCCATGACGAAAAAACATACAGTAAATAAGAAAAGAAAACTAACAAAAGGATTCCGAATACAAATAATTAAAAAACAAAGAAGAAAAGGTGCGAGTGCAATTCCAACACTAGGCAAGAGACCTCCGGATACGGCCAAAAAAGTAATCAGCGCGCATCCTAGGACAGCTAATAGCTTTAAACCAATGTTATCAAAAAAAATTTCCTTCGCCATTTCCTTTTTGGTACAATCTAAGCTTTAGATGCAGTGATTCCCAATTGTGAAAATCTATATTCCAACTTTCTGAAGAAACTATAAGGTGGCAACATCCCCGTAAATGTCTCTGTAGCAAATCGATCCGCATTCATAAGACATATTAAAACAGGTACTGTTCCGCTTCGTTCAACGATCTCCTTAAATAATTCATCATCTTCCTCCTTCCATGCGGACTCTGCGTCCAACAACAATAGATTTACAGCTGCCTGAGAGAGGTAGAATGGGGGGACAGGGATATCAAATGCATTTGTATGACCTACAAGTGTGAAATCATTTTCGTCAAGCTTGATTCGTTCCAAGAGGGTTGATTCGATCAAAAATTCACGAGATTTGGCATTAAAGTCTTTTCCCTCTTGCAGAATACCCACCTTAAGGCCTATCGTATCCCATTCATCCCGAATATATTGCATGAGATTCCCACTATCAATCGTTTCATCTAACTTTAATATATTAATAAAATTGACAGCATTTCCTCGCTGATGGTAGTTGAACAACTGATTTGCCAAAGATTTTGATGCCATTCTTTTGATCTGCTCACTATATCGTCCCATTTTTTTATTCGGAAATGCGCCGACGGTATTTCCTTTTGTGACACGATCTGTTCGCTGCTTATCCCGTAAAGTTCGATCTAGCAATTCCAAGACCAGAATGCAGCCCAGTAAAAACGCCAGGGTCGCAAAATAAGAACCTATAACCAACATTTTACGTTTGGTTGGCTTGGAGTTAAGTGGATAAGTTGCCGGATTGATTACTTTTAATGTGGCAGCACTCATCTCCAAGCTCTTTAGGCGAAGCCGCGCGGCATTCAACCCACCCAAAACGGAAAGATAGCTCTGTTCAGTAAAATTAATACCGCGTTCTTGACGTTTGAGTAATGAACCTATTGGGGAGTAATGCGAGTACATTTTATCCAATTCACCTTTAAAATCATCCACTACTTTAATATCTGCTTGCGCCTGATCCAGTTTCAATAATTCGTCAACCCACAACGTCACATAATTTGCATTCGGATACCCATTTTTAGTATATTTCTGGCTGGAATAATCCTGAATAAAGTTGCGGAAATCCCGCTCCTGATTTTTTAATTTCGATTTAAGATCTTGAAGTGTCGACGCTGAATTTTTGACCGTGTTTAACGAATCAGACTGAGCGGATTCAATTTGTGAAATTGAATAATTTAAATCCGATATTTCATTCATCTTAGCCAAAAATTGCGCATTGTTTTTGATACTCTTAGTATTTGCATCAATTCCCGACTCTAATTGCGTTATACTCGCTTGCGCCCTGTTGCGTGCAGATAAGGCATCCTGTTTACGGATTTCGTAATCCTTATCCAAAATTGTAACAGCCTCGGTCTGTTTATCGTAATGAATAAGGCGGTTTTGCACATTGAATTTGGTAAGAGAATCCTCTTTCATAAATAAGTCTTTTCCAATGCGGGCCAGTTCCGCTTCGAAATACTTTATTACATTATTGGTATTACTATATTGAAGAGTTTTATATTCGTCCCCAAAAACCTCGCTCAGTATATTCAATGTTTGATAAGTGATGCCAGCATCATTATTTTCATAATAAACATGCAGAATATCACTATTATCGATCTGTTTAATATCTATTTTGCTTAAAGCTCCATAACTAAAATAGGGGTGATTCCAATTAAATAAGCCATAGACAAAATTCTTAGCATCCATCTTTTCGTACCTTTTTAAATTTTCTACCGTACGTTCTTCGGATGCTTTATCGATTAATTTTCTGACAGCAGGTGGTGTAATAGCTAACAGTTGACGGAAATGAGCACTAGAAATATAAATATTATCCTTCTCCGTATCCCCATTAATCATCGTTCTGGCGAATAGTTTTAAAGACACCACCCGCATCGTTTCTTTTGACCCGATGGTATTGATCACGTTTAACAATGAATTTTTAAGGATATTCCAGTCTTGCTTACCATCTTGGCTAAGATCAGTACCATTAGCAGAGATTATGCCTGTATAAATGGTCATGTCTGATTCGTATTGTCTATTCATATTTCTAGTGAAATAAATAACAATGCCCATGACCATCAATGGTAATACAATCAACCACCATTTAAATCTGTACAAAGATTTTATAATGTAAATCACTATACCCATCTTATTTACTGATAATTTTAGTTCGACTCAAAATTTCCAAATGTAAAAGCTCAGCTGTTATCGTGCTTTCTGTCAATTTATAAGCCTCATATGCTTCTACCTCCATCTTTTTAGCAGCGTTTAAATCAGAAATCGCCGCATGCCCATTAGCAAAATCAGCTTCTACTGTTTTTAATTGTGCTTCCGTTAATGTTAAATTTTCTGTTTTCTTTTTTAAGATGGACATTGCGTTGGTCAATTTAACATAAGAATCGATAATGCGGACTTTCTGTTCGTCAAACCATTTTTCCATTTCCAATTCAGTAGAACGACGTTGCATCTTTTGTCGTTTGACACGATTAGATCGATCAAAAACGTCATCAAATGGCACTGAAACTGTACCACTGACGAAAAGGGCGTTTTGCTTCGCCCCGGAATATTGGTAAAACAAGGGTGTATTTTGATCTGTGAACATTGAATTCACCCCTATATTTCCATATTGCCATGATCCACCAACCTTAAAATACTTTAACCAGCTTCTTTTCTCAGATTTTAGTAGATTATCCTGCTCCATCATCTTAGATTCAAACATCTCAACACTCGGGCTCCTTTTGGCATTCTCAAAAAGTTCCTCCAGCGAGGGAAGTAAAAGTTTCGTATAATCTAATCCTTCCGCTGGCAGGGGAACACTTTGCCCAAAACTGAGCGAACCAACAGTAATTAAGAATAAAAGCATCAGGATAATTTTCTTCATATTCAGACAACAACATTTTATAGACATGAGCCCGTTATATATTTTCATTTAATTATTTACCATTCCTAAAACTTAAACATCCGCTTTTTGGATAAATGCAGAAAAGGTTTTATACAAAATTTTCAAATCCATCCAGATCGAATAATTTTTGGCATAATTAATATCAAGCTGAATTCGTTCCTGGTCGGACATACTTCCATTATCTCCTCTTTTCTCCACTTGCCATAATCCCGTTATCCCCGCAGGCGCCATAAAACGTTCAACACTATCATCCGTTGTCAACATCTCGGCTTCATATAATGGTAATGGTCGATTTCCAACAATGGACATATCGCCTTTGAGTACATTAAATAATTGCGGAAGTTCATCAAGACTATATTTCCGAAGAATACGACCAACCTTTGTCACTCGTGGATCTTTCTCTAGCTTAAAGAAAGCTGCTTTTTTTTGCTTGTTGCCAGTATCTGCACCTTTGACCACCACCTCGTCGCCTATAAGCACATCTCGGAGATCATCTAAACTGAAATACTGGGCTTCATTACTGTCATGAATAGTAGAGGCATTTGAAACAACAGCTCGTGTTGTATCCGCATACTGGTTGAGCGCCATATATTCCTTCAATCGTTTATCTGCATCCGGATACATCGATCTGAATTTATAAAAATCAAACATAAAATAACCCGAACCGATCCGTTTGGATTTATATACCGCAGGCCCTTTACTTTCCAACTTAATTGCAAAATAAACGAATAAGAGAATGGGAGAAAGAAACAAGATTAAAATCAATGACACAACGATATCAAACATCCTTTTACCAAAAGGAATACTAATTTTAGGAAAAGAAGGTGTAATGGATTCAAATTTTTCAGTTTGCGCCGTAGCTTCAAAATATAAATGTATATATTTTTTTACTGATTGAAATACATCTCCATTTGCACGAGGGCTGATGGTGTTTGTAACCCCGGCATCAAAATAGGATTGTTTTTCAAAATGCGAAAAGTCATTTCCGACCAAAATAAGTAAAATATCCTTGCCATGCGTGGCCAGCTTGGCCAACTGTGCTAGATCTTTGGAGAGACTTTTACTTTTTTCGTAGAAGACTACCGAAAAAAATTGATCTTTTTGCTCCTGAAAATACATATTCATGGTCTCGAAAGAATTAAAAAATTTCAAATCCACGCCCAAAGTATCTTGGACTTGTTCATGAAAATAATCAAAAGTTTCGATATTATCACCAAAGTATATATAATCGCTATATTGAGGCATTATTTTAATGCTTTTTTAATCCGCAACTTGAGCTCAAGCGGATTAAAAGGTTTTAAAATGAAATCTTCCGCTCCCGCTTCAAGCAAGTTGATCCGTGTATTCGAATTATCTTCGCCAGACAAAAAGATAACAGGGATATCTTTCAGAAACTCGTTTTGTTTGATCATCAGCAGTAAATCGTAGCCATTCATTTCAGGCATTGTATAATCAGAAAGAATCAAATCGACCCCATTTCCATCTTTCAACCAATTATAAGCATCCAACGCATTATTGAAAAAGCGAAAATCGTAATCCGCGTTTAAGTACAACGTAATTAACTGCCCTATAGCCGGCTTATCATCAATTATTACAATCTTTTTTTTCATGGATCTCCTACGTTTTTTAACGGTAATTAACCAAACAAATTGTATGCTTTAAAAACAAAATTGATTAGTTTTAAGTACCCCATGAGAGGGGTACCCTTTTAGATATAGCCTTTTTTCCTCTTATAGCAATATTTTTCTATTTCACATACCAATTGGTATCCTGAGAACCGCCACTCAATGCCCAACTTTCAAATTTGGGATAAACACCGGTTATTTTTTTATATTCATTTGGATAAACAAACGACACAGGTATACATAATCCCCATGGCTCTCCTTTTGACGATCTAAAAGGATCATTAGCAGAGAGCTGTCCTTTTGCGGTTAGGTTCTCCACTAACGCTTTATTCATTTTATCAGTTGCTTTATATCCAACCAAATGAATTTCAGTTCGTGAACTTACTTTATATCCATTTGTAATAATAAAAGAGTTCAGGTCCGCAAAAGTAAAATTATCCAAAGGAGATGTAAATTCTATTGTGATCTCAGATTCAACCGGTTGAAAATTACCGTTTTGTGTTGAAATGAATTGTGTATCCGAAATACCAAATGCCTTATGCGCATCATCACATAATGTTACTACAGCATACTTTTGGTTAGATTCGACACCGTTGGAGCCCAATGGTAAGTTCTGTCCAACCAAATTCTCATTTGTATATTTTACAGATTTCACGTTGGTGGCCAATATACCATCCAACTGAATAGCTGCAGCAAGTCTATTTTTGGCGCCGACAGATCTAATTTTATTTACCAATTTGAGTTTAGTGATTTTATTTGCAGAATTTTGAACTTTTGTGATAGCCACATCCACCACAAAGTCATTCATATCATAATCTCCAATTGACGGCCAATTATCTTCAAAAGCATACGAATAAGTACCCAACTTAACTTCAGTCACCGTTTGGTCCGTTGGGTTACCACCAGAGGCATTATTACCACCAGCGTTACAGGAAGTACCTGCAATCACCACCGTTGATTTATCGTAAGGAACTATTTTTGCTGGGCTATTGACCACATAATAAGTATTATATTGCTCATTGGGCGTATGATCAGAGCAAGCAACCTCTACATTACCTGAGTATGTAATTGGCGTTCCCCCCTTTATTAGTTCAACCTTTTTCAAACGTGCCAGTGCTTGACCAGAGGAGGGCCCCATCAAATTGTTAGACCAAGTATCAAAAGTGACTTTAGTTGTAACATCCAATATAGACGAAGCAGCCAAATTTATCTTTGTTCCGGTAGCATTTAAATCTTCTAAACTTAATAATGAACCTGAAGCAATCGAGATCGTAGCCCCGTTTGTTTTCATAGTTTTAATTGTAGTATGACATACAGCCTCTAATGTTGCATTTGTAAAATCAGCGTTATTAACAGTAAGTGTTCCCTCATTTCTAACAATCGTTCCAGAAGTTGAACTACTTAACTTTTGAATTGTCGCTATACCGTAGTTTGTTAAACTTCCATTAGTTACTGTCGCCTCATTAACATCCAATGTTCCATAATTTATATAGAGCGAACTGTTTGTTGTTGTCATTTTAGACAAAGAAGCAGCGCCATAATTTTCAAACCTTCCGTTGGTATTTTGGGTAACATGAGCTAACTGAATTGAACCAGCTTGCGCCACTATTAATGTATTATTACCCCCCAAATTGAATTCATTGCCTGTATTTTTCCATACCCCCTGAACATATATTTTTACATTACTGGAACCATTATTAGCATTAATGGTACCTGTAAATGTTACTCCAGATTTGATGACATATGATTTATTTGATTCAACATATATAGAACCATTACCATTTATTTCAACAGCATCGCTAGGAACGACTACGGTTGCAGCTTCTGCAGTCGACGCTGCTGCCTTCAAGCCTCCACTGCCAAGCAAGGCAGACGATGTAGAACCACGCAAAACGCTCGCTTTGCTGCTTGATCCCGCTTTTGTACCATCGACGCTGATTGTATTTTGTTGCCCAACTTCAACCATACTGATTGCAGCAACACCCAGCGGAGAGGTTTCTCTCAAATAGATGTATTTCGCTACGGTGGGAACCATCAGCTTGCCAACGAAATCCTGACCAGATTTTGCCTGTCCTGCAGCCAAAAGGTTCGCTTCCGCACCAAGGGCTGGATCTTTATCAAAAATCTCTACCCGATAGAAGTATTTACCGCTAAATTTATCATCAACGGCAACGCGCACATCTACAGCTCGAGCCGAGCTCCACATAAAATCTGTTGGAACATTAACCCCATCTGGAAACAAGGACGAAGAATCGGAGCCAGTATCAGTTTCGTTGTACAAGTCTTTTACTTTTGAGCAACTTGCCCCAAAGAGCGTAATCCCTGCTAGACCCACCAAGAAGAGATTTAAGCATTTTCTGCTATACATAATTAAATAATAATAGATCAAATAATAATAAATCGATACAAAACAGCACCATCGTTGACCGAAACAGATTTTATACGTGGCTTTACAAATAATCTAAGCTAGAACTGTTTAAGCAAATATATAACTAATTTTAGGGAGTCTACTACAAAAATCGCAGCTACAGTGTAAATTGCAAATCTTGTAGCGGTTCAACTACAAGGCTACAAAAAAACATAATATAAACTACAAAAGAGATTATAACTAACACAAAGATGTTTACCTACTATTGCTGATTACTCTTTCGGTATTCTGTTGGTGTCACCATTGTTTCTTTCAGAAAAAAGGCGCTAAAGTTATTGACATCAGTATATCCAAGTTCCCAAGCAATCTCTTTAATGCTGAGGGAGGATTCAACGATTAGCTTTTTACTAATCCGCAGTAATTCTTCCATAATAACTCCTTTCGGCGTCACCCCTAGCGTCTCCTTGGTGAGATTGGTCAATTTTTTACTTCCTATATTTAATTGATCCGCGTAGAAAGCAACCTGTTTTTCCTTTTTTACATGTTTTTCAACAAGCTCCTGAAAACGTCGCACCAATGATACTTCCGTCCGCTGCCCCAGCAGTTCGCCCGATTGACGATCTTCTGCATATATAGCCGCCAGAAGCACAATCTGCTTCACGATATTATGTGCCAAATCCCGATAAATTGCCTGATTATAATTCTGCTTAGACAGTTTCAGCTGCATGCCTACAAATTCATAGTAGGTCGCGTATTCTTTGGGCACGCTAAGTGTTCGATAGGTATATTCACTTCTGTTAAATGACTTGAAGTTTCGAAGGAAGGCCGTATCAACCTCGGTACGTGCAAAAAAACTTTCCGAAAAATAGATAATCAAAAATGGGCGCTGTTCATTTGTGTTGGCTTCGATTTGTATCCCGCGCGGAATCAAAACTAGACTATATTCCTCAATCTCAGCGATCTGTTTATTGATCTGCATGCTACAGCCGCCACTTGACACAAAAAGAACGACATAGTTCTCTTTTGCTGTTGCATCCTTAATTTCCGAAGACTCCCGTTCTACACCAATAACCCGATGAACTCCAAATTCCATAATAATTATTTACAGCATGTAATGCCTGAAAAACATTTTACGTGCTTAGGCGTGAAGCAATTTAGTAAATAAATCCCGAACACAAAAACTCGCCTCATATTGTATCACAGTTTTATCTGTCTTCATTTTCAAGGCAACCTTATGGTAAGGAAGCAGGTATTCCCGTCATCAGAAGCACATTTCATACATTATTTTTCACAAATTATAATTGATAGATCAGCCTCCAAAAGCCATTAAGCGTTTTTTCTTTGCCACTAAGAGGCAATCCCACAGCCATACCGATAGCCAATTTGTTGTTAAGTCCTAACTTAATCTGGGGATGCAAAATTGTTCTTATCTCATCGGAAGAAATTTCCTGATTGACCTCAATACCGATAAAATGGTCTGTCTGTCCTTCTCCCCCTTCCGCGCGCCAAGATCCCGTACAAGATCATTATATAAAGGTTCGGCATGATGTACTTTATCGGGCAGGGATTTATTTTCTTGGGCAAGGCCAGCAATTGAAGTGGCGAGGGCACATATAAATAAACATGCGCGCAAGCACCGAGATGTAAGTTTATTGTTTTCCATATCACAAACCTCGATGTGAAATATGGAAAGACTTGGGAATGTTCTTTTCCTGCTTCAGTAAAGAAATAGCAAGGTATAATTCCTTAAGATATATTGATCATAAGCCCGACCAAACATACAATAATGCAGCGCAAAATGTTGGCACGATTAACCGTTAACACCGATTATCACTTACTTCCTCTTTTCCATCAGCAATCATCGCATTGACGTCGGCCATATCCCCAGCTTCCAAATGTTCAATATCTTCAGCCTGCTCTTCGGAGTAGCGATCAATAAAGAATGTACAGCCCATCGGAAAATGATCGGACCCAACAGAAGGATAAATAAACAATTTGTCGATAAATACGGTTGGACTATGAAACAATAGATCCAGAGGCACTCTGAAAAACCAATAATTGGCATGAAAGGTGGAAAGAACGCCACGTCCGATGCGTGCATCGATCAATCTGCTGGTTTTCTTGAACAAGAGCGAAGATTTGGCCCAGGCCACATTATTAAAATCTCCCGTGACAACTACGGGCATTTTGTAATCGCGCACCCGTTTAGCCACATTGAGCAGATCGCCATCCCTTTCTTTGGAAGTTTCCTCTTCTGTCGGACTCGGCGGCGGTGGATGCACAGCAAAAAAGATAAAACGATGTCCATCGGCAGTTTCCAGTTCAGCTTCAATACTGGGAATATCATCTGCTACAAAATAATGCACCTGACATTTGTTGATCTTCAGATTGGTATAAAAATGCATTCCGTAGGTATTGTCCAGCGTAACCTTCTCAAAATTGGGATAAGGCTTTTCCAGTACACGTAAGGCTTTTTCCCATGCGGCATCACTTTCCATGGTCAAAAAGATATTTGGCTTTTCTTCCCTTATAAGGTCAATAAAGCGATCATAAGCCGTATTGAATTGCAGTACATTACAGGAGATCACTTTGATACTATCAGATGCATCCTTGCCCTTTTCATATTTTTCGCGACGCCAAAATTTGGTGTAACGTATCAATAGATAGGCATGGTATACAATCAACGCCAACTGTACACCTTGCAACCACCATAGCCAGGGGTCTTCAGTCACAAGATAAAAGCCCAAAGCCAATGTGGGCACCTGAAATACCAGCAGCTGCAGCTTCACAAATTCAGCTACCCGAAAGATCCAATGCTGGCTTTGGGCAAAGGGTAATATACTCAGTAAAATTAATAACCCTGAGAAAACAGTATAGAAAATCAGCATATCGTTCGAGCAAACATTTTAAACAAACTTAAACAAATTACGGTTATTTCCAACAGACCATCATTTATCAAGCGCTCCTCAGCTATTAAATACCCAATTGCTCGCCCTTCATATAATCCACGCGTGTCATGGCTAATGCATTCGGGAAGTTCGTGTGGATATACGCAATCATTTGTTCCCGAATATAACAGCTTAGATAAAACAAAGCTAAAAATAAAAAATGATTGCTATTTCAATCATTTTAACTACTTTTGTTTATAATAGCGAACAAAAATAATATATGAGCTCTAAGAAACAAATCATTTTCCCTAAGTTAGCCAAACTTATGGAACAAGTAGGCGAAAATATTAAGTTAGCAAGAAAGCGTCGTAAATTAACAACTATTCAAGTTGCAGAGCGAGCTGGAATTGCGCGTTCAACCTTATACCTTATTGAAAAAGGAGATACAAGCGTCGCATTTGGCGCATATTTAAATGTGCTCCGAGTATTGGGGCTACAAAATGATGTCTTGCAATTAGCAGCAGACGATGATTTAGGAAGAAAACTACAAGATCTCGAATTATTAAAGTAGCAATCAATGGCACACAACAAGTTTGATATATACGTATATGCGCACTGGAAAGGGATGGCGGAGCCTAAACTTATAGGGACCCTCTCAGCACATTTTGCTAAAGGTAAAAAGGCATTCAGTTTTGAATACGATAAAATATGGTTGAAATCGGAGCAACTTCAAATCTTAGACCCTGAAATACAGTTTTTTTCAGGAACACAATATGCTAGCGAAAAAGGAAACTTCGGTATATTTCTAGACAGTATGCCCGACACTTGGGGGCGAACACTCATGAAAAGACGCGATGCTCAGTTGGCAAAGGGGCGTGGCGAAAAGCCCCCTTCTTGTATGATATTGATTTGCAGATAAGATTGGCATATCAAGAGCAGAAAAAGAATTAATGAGTAGAGCATTTAAAACACATTTCTAGATCATCCATCACCTACCCCTACTATTTTCAAGAGACCATCATTTATCAAGCGCTCCTCAGCTATTAAATACCCAATTGCTCGCTCTCCATATAATCCACCCTTGTCCTGGCTAGCGCATTCGGGAAGTTCGTGTGGATATACGCTATCATCTCCTCGCGGATAAAACAACGCAGGTCAAAAGCTTGCCCCGAATTGCGGCAGCTCATCAGGCAGCGGATCTCCATGGTACGCTCTTTAAAATCCGTTACCTGAAGCACATTGACTTTACCGTCCCAAAGGGGGTGTCCGGTAAGTAAGGCTGTCAATTTCTCACGCAATAGCTGCACAGGTACGGTAAAATCTGTATAGATAAATACAGTACCCAATATTTCAGAAGTCGTACGTGTCCAATTTTGGAATGGTTTTTCGATAAAATAGGTGATGGGCAATACCAAACGGCGTTTGTCCCAGATATTGACTACTACGTAAGTGAGATTGATTTCCTCCACACGCCCCCATTCCCCTTCAACAACCAAGACGTCATCCATTCGGATAGGCTGTGTAAAAGCAATCTGAAAGCCAGCAAGTAAATTTCCCAAGGACTTCTGTGCAGCAAAACCGATGATAATACCGCCAACCCCCACGCCAGTAAGCAAGCCAGCACCGATTTTCTGCATGCTATCAAAGCTTAATAGGATAATCGCCAAAGAAATTACGATGATGAGGGTGACGACCACTTTCCGGATAAAGACGATTTGCGTTCTAATCTTTCGTTCGCGCAGGTTATTCTCCTTATTGATATCAAAACGATGATAGAGATAATCTTCAAAAACCTTAATCCCCTGTATCAGCACAACAGCAAAGAAACCGACCAATAAAAGTTCATTGGTTTTGGTCACGACGCGGAGGGTCCTTTCGTTAAATTGTGCGAAAGGCAACAAACTGTTAAAGACAATTAATGGGATAAATACACTCAACACACGGTTAAAGCGACGGATAAAGGAACGGAAAAGGGAATACGATTCCTGTTCAATGGCCTGCCTGCGCAATAAAGGAATAAATATCAGCTTAATCAAAATACCAATCAAAAATGAAAATAGAATTAATGCAATATTCCAGAGCCATGCGGGCCATTTCTGTGAAAGTTGAATTAATGTTTCGTTCATCATACTGTTCTTTCTTTGTGTTAACACTTGTCTTTATTAAAGTATAACTGCTCAGCAGGGTTAACGTTTGTTTTATTTTGAGAAAGATTGGTTAAATAAACAGCAAAGAATACGGCCATGCACTTTGCTAAGCACATGAATGTTGATACGCCATAATAAAAAGACATGCACAATCCCAAAAATCAAGAATTCTTCAAAATAAAAATTAAAAAAAACATTATTACACAATAATATTAAGTGATAAAACCAAAAAAAACAATATTAATAAGCATAAACGGAAAAATAAAATGAAAAAAAGAGCAATTATATGCTAAAACAAAAGAAATAGAGGCAAAAAGAAGTGAAAAATCAAATAAAAATAAATTTTTATCAAAAAAAACAAATAAAAAACAGATTAAATTTTGCAAAAAACAATAATATACCCTATATTTACAACACCTTAATAGGTTTATAATTGGTTATTTAAAGGTTTTCATCTCCCCGATTGAAAACCTTTTTTTTTATTTTATATTTAACCATCAAAAAATATGTTCTTTGAACATTCTTTACAGCAAAATCCAATCAATCTCTAGCAAATCACCACAAATATGTCCAAGAATTTGATCCCCTTAACTTAAATTATCAGCATTAACAGATAAGACTATCCTCGAACAGCCTTTTGGTATGTTTTTTGAGCCCAAAGAGCCAATGACAGACAGGTGACTAACTTTATGTAGTGCATTACTTAAATATACTATGTAAGAGGTAATCTCCGTTTATTAAGAAATTTAAAAGATGCGGAACATCAAACTTTCCAAAAAAAATTAAACCAACAATATAGATAAACAATGAGCAAGAAAAAAGACAATTCTAGATGGCTAAATGTGGCCATATCCTGGGGAGCGAGTATCGTCATCATTGGGGTACTATTTAAGATTCTACATATCGGTGGCACCACAGCCAATTATATGATCGGAATCGGTTTGGCTGTAGAAGCCTTCCTATTCTTTTTAATGGGCTTTAATCCCCCTCCTGCAGAACCAGACTGGACACGTGTCTATCCTGAATTGGACGATAATTTTACTGGGGAGCTACCTCAAAGAGGAAAAACTGTGGTTGCCCAACCTGCAGGCCCATCGGCCACAGCTGCTTTGGACAAAATGTTCGCCGATGCAAATATTGAACCCGCAAGCATTGAAAATCTCGGTCGTGGCCTACGTGATTTCAGCGAAAAAGTATCCGCTATCAATAAGCTGTCCGATGTTTCACTTGCGACAGAAGAATTCACCCATAAGCTCCGAACAGCAACTTCTAAGTTTGATAACCTGAGCCTAGCGTTTGAAAAAGCTTCGCAAAACCTAGTCGCCATGTCGAATACCTCTGGCGATACGTCCAACTACCACGAACAGGTAAAAAGTTTGACAACCAACCTAAGCCAATTAAATGCGATGTATGAACGTGAGTTACGCGATTCGGCCTCACATTTACAATCGATGAACAAGTTTTATGAGAACCTAAGCTTTACTATGCAGAACTTCAACGAATCGCTGGATGATTCCAAAGCATTTAAAGATGAAGTGGGCAAGCTAGCAAAAAACCTCAATGCCTTGAATGCCATTTATGGCAACATGTTGAGCGCGATGAATCAGCCGCGTGTGTAATTAATTCTTGTATTACTTAAATCAAAAACAATGGCATTAGGAAGAGAAACTCCAAGACAAAGGATGATTGGCATCCTCTATCTGGTCCTGCTCGCCTTATTGGCGCTCAATGTACCGGATTCCATCTTGGATGCATTCAAAAATATCAATAACAGTCTCGAAACATCCAAATCGAATGTGAGCACAGCCGTTCAACAACTGTTCGCCGCGTTCGAAAACACCAAGTTAAAAGAAGAACCCGCACGTGCCAAACCAATCTACGACAAGGCAAAAAAAGCGCAGGCTATTATTGGAGAACTCAATCAATATATTGGTTCTTTAAAAGAAGAGTTCGTTAAACAAGGTGGTGGATACGATGAAGAAAAGGGCGATCTGGCCCAACGTGAAAACGAAGACATTTCACCGAATCTGATGATCAATGAGAAAAAAGGAACCGTCTTAAAAGACAAAATCAATTCAACACGTACCAAACTGTTGGCCCTACTGACACCTGAAGAACAAAAGATGGTCTCGTTCTCTTTGGAGGCTAAAGATCCGGAGAAATCTATAAACGGTAAAAAATCCTGGGAAGAAATTAATTTCGGCAGTGGTACACCTTTGACCGCAGCGATGACTATTTTAACCAAAATTCAGACCGATGCACAGAATGCAGAGTCCGACGTGGTCAAACTTATTTTAGGTAAAATGGATCAGGCCGTTGTGAACTTAGACAAATTTGCAGCAGTTGCTGTTGCCCCGACCTCCTATTTGGTCCAAGGGCAACCTTATAAAGCCGAAGTGTTTTTGACGGCATCCGATTCAAAATCTGAACCGGCCATTTCTGTTAATGGATCATCACTTCAGGTGGTAGATGGAAAAGGTGTTTATTCGGTCAATACCAGTCGGGAAGGTATCTATACCTGGACCGGTGTGATCAAAGTAAAACAAACCGATGGATCCTACAAAGAATATCGGACCCCTGTACAAACCTACCAAGTTGCACGTCCTTCAGCGGTCGTATCGCCAGACAAAATGAATGTACTTTATATCGGTGTGAACAACCCTATTTCGGTATCCGCGCCGGGTACTCCCACAGATAAAGTCCGTGTCAGTATGAGTGGTGGTAGTATTTCCAGTGCCGGTGGTGGTAAATATAATGTGAAGGTAAGTTCACCGGGTACAGCACATATTTCAGTATCCGCGGAGGTAGCACCTGGAAAAACACAGACCCTGAGTTCGACAGAATTCCGTGTGAAACGCATTCCGGATCCTATTGCCAAGTTTGCTGGTAAAACAGGCGGTTCGATGGCTACTGTGGCACTTAAAGCGCAGAATGCTCTTTTTGCAAAACTGGATAACTTTGACTTTGATGCTACCTTTAAAGTTACCAAGTTTACCATGATTATTGCCAAACCACGCGCAGACGCCATCGTTTTGTCGACTTCGGGCGGGCAACTGAGTTCAAGCATGTCATCTGCATTAAATGGAATTGTACCTGGCACACGCGTCATCTTTGACAATATCGTTGCTGTGGGTCCAGATGGAACTTCCAGACAGCTCAATGCAGTTGCTTTGACTGCAAATTAATGTAAACGACCTACATCTACTTAACAAGCAACTGCCCCTGCATAGAATGCAGGGGCAGTTGTTAACAAACGTAAGCCCTGCTCTTTCTGGGAGCAGGTTTTTTTATTCAGATAAAATGCGATATAATTCTAGGTTTAGGTAATACACGTTACGGCTCACCGCACGTTTTTCGAGTACGCCTATATCGGAGAGCTGATCAAGATATTTGCGAGCCGTATTTTCGGCATAGACCCCCTGATCCGTTAAGTGTTTAACACGTGTAAAAGGTTGCGTGAATATAGCTTCTACCAAGAGTTCGGGCCGCATTATATCTCCTTTTTGGACAATAGCATCTAATATCGCATCTTTGGCCGCAATAATATCATTGATTTTGTTATAGGTCAATATCGCGGTTTCCTCTACAGCTTTCAACATATACAAAATCCAATTTTTCCAGTTACCCCGCTGAGAAACACCAGCAAGACCATCGTAGTACGCTTCTTTATGCTCCATGATATATCGGCTCATAAATAAGATGGGGTAATCGAGCAAGCCCTTCTGTGTCAGATAATGATTATTAAATATACGTCCCGTACGGCCATTGCCATCCCTGAAGGGATGAATTGCTTCAAACTGGAAATGTCCAATGACCATTTTTAAAAGTGGATCCAAAGGATATTTTGTATCATTATTGAGAAATTCAATTAAATTATCCAGCTTTTGTTCTACCAATCCTATCCCTCTTGGGGGCGTATAATGTGCTATTCCTGCGTTTGGTCCAGATCCCCCTTGCTTGATATAGATCTGTGCAATGGGCGTTCTTATACCGTCAGAGAACTGACTAACGATGCGATACATGCGGATAAAATAATCGCGGTCAATGATTCCCCCATTGGATAGATAATGATACCCATCCCACAGTGCTTCGCGATAATTTAGAATTTCTTTGGTGGCTCCTTGTATCTGTTGCTGCTGAGACTCACTGAATGCTTGATACAATTCATCGTCTGTCGTAAAGATATTTTCTATCGCACTCGAAGCCTTAGCCTCTTGCAAACTAATGGAATTGATTAAAATACCCTGGTTTGGTATGACAATACTTTCCCCCTGTAGACGGCCTATTGCCGCTTTAGCATTTCCCAGTTGCGCATATATTTGGACAGTCTGATAGTATTCGGGAGCTATCGGCAATTCAGGAAGCCCATTCCATGGGGTATTTCTATCGGGACTAATAATATAATGCCATATGACAAATATACCAAGCTTACCTTAAAAAACACTATATTTTAAGGTAATACCTATTTTAGGCCTTAAAGTTGCTATTTAGCAGATTCATCGCCTTAAAAAACATTACATTTTAAGGTAATACCTATTTTAGACCTTAAAGCGGTATTCAGGCACCCTCGTGATCCGCGACAACATAGTAGCTGTCGGTACAGATTAAACTTCCAGACAGCTCAACGCCGTTGCTTTGACGGCAAATTAATGTAACCGACCTACATCTACTTAACAAGCAAATGCCCCTGCGTAGAAACAGGGGCATTTGTTTTTTGTGGTCATTCGCCCCTCATATTTACTGTTCACCCCTCATATTTGCCATTCACCCCTCAATTTACAGCTGTACCTCTGGTAGCATCGTCCGCACGAAAGAAGTATCAGCAGGGTTGACATTAGTTCTCGTTCGAACATGAACACAATTCTACCAGTAAAATTTTATGTCTTTAAAATCAATCATTATATTTAATAAAATAAACCATAGTTAAAACCACTAAAAAGAAATACAATTTGACACCTATTGAGGAGAAGATAATACAAGATGCTTTTTCAAAAGTGCAGGAATTTTATAGGCAGCATGGACGCTCCCCTGTACGCCGTGAAATGGAAAATATCAATACAATTGCCCGGCGCCATTTTGGCACCTGGAACAATTTTATTCTTGAGGCTGGTCTTAAACCCAATGTAAACAAGACGCCCGAACAAATTAAACCCGAATTATTGGCCTTATTAAACGACTTCTACAATGAGCAGGGCCGCATACCGATGAACAAGGAGTTTTCATCAAAAGCCACAAGCATCAATAAATATTTCGGCTCATGGAACAAATTTATTGCAGCGGGAGGTTTTGATCCCAATGACCGTCGGGTACCATCTATCGGAAAACTCAAAAATTCACTGGTCAGATTCTATATCAAACACCATCGCTCCCCAACTATTTCAGACTGTCTCCGTAAAAATGGACTATATAATGATCAATCATACATTACCCATTTTAAAGTCAATAAATGGGCCGACGTCCTTGAATATGCAGGATTGAACGCCTACTTTAGAATAACCACCATGACGGAATCTGAGGCGAAAGAAAATGTGATCAGGTTGATAAAAAAACATAAAATTAAATATTACAAAGATTACCAACGCCTTAAACCCGATAATTACCCATCCGTGTGGTACATTAAAGAAAAATTCGGATGGAATAATTTATGTTATATAGCCGGAACAAAAATTCCTGTCACCAAATTCAGCATAAAAGATCATTATCTGAGTTTGGCAAAAGAACTGAAGCGCACACCAACGACTAAGGAACTAGAAGCCAAAATGGGGGTTACCTCAGGGGCTATGGTCTGGAAAACAGGCCTTCCACTCAATAAATTTTTGCAGTCCGTTGGTCTGAAACCAGCCCGCCAGTCCCCCTGTAAGTGCAAACTGAGCAAAAAAGAGCTAGCCGACCTCTATAAACGTAAAAGTATCGAACATGGTTACACCAACGGTATGCCACGCTCAAAACTAACCGAACTAACAGGCTACACCAGAGATATTTACGAAAGTCGTTTTTTTAATATGAATGGACTACGTCTGGTCTGCGGTTTCGAACTAATACCAGCAAGAAGCAAAGCATATTCCGAAGAGGAGCTACGCAATATCCTCAAAAAACCACGATACGCAAAAAAGAGTTAAAGATTAAGATCCACCTTAAAAAGTTCATTTTAAGGTGGATTCTAATTCTGGTGGAGTCCAATACAAGCTATTTCTTCCTGAACATACGATTTAACCATCGGCTCAATAGAAAGCTGACGAGTGTCCCGACAAGGGCAGTCAATGCACTGTACAATAGTCCGCCCACGGAGAACGAAGCCCATAGCCCGCAAATAGTGCCGCCAATTGTTGAAAGTTTAACATCACTCCAGCGCATCCGCCCCTCCTTTCCCGCGGGTCCGTTTAACCGCCTTTTTATCCATATCGGGATGATCAGCCTGTGGGCTATAATCCAGTACATCAACTTGGCTCCGTCCGTCCGGCATATTTGCCGAAGCTGTCCGCTCTTCTGTCGCTGGTTCGCCCGTATCCTTTTCCAGGACCGAGTCCACAATACCAAGCCCGAGCGCGATATATTTAGCGATATTCAACGCCTTATTTGGCAACTTAACAGGCGCCAGCAGGATCACCTGTAGGACCTTTGTAATTTTATCTATGATTTTTTTCATATCTCATTTGTATTTAACTCGCGTTAGGCTGTAAACTTGTTCTCGATCGTTAAGGTGACTTGCCCCATTTTTACCTGTTCAATAATTGTCTCATACAACTGTTTATAGGCTTCGGCCGACTGATAGACACCCCAATCGTCATTACTTTTATGAAAATAGGTTCCGACCAGCAGGCAGCCTTCCGTATCTTCATGCGTATTGCCGATATGAATATAAACGAGACTGAAATTGGGGATAGCACTAATTTCGATCATCCCCTCGTGCATATCCGGGAAGCGCTTTTTGTAAGCGGTATTCATCCCGCCCTTCCTGTTGATCCCGAGTTTGTAGGTTCCCGCAGGAATAGCTGTCCGGCCCTTTATCTTTACATCGCGCACGGTGTCTTCAAGACCATAACACTGGAAGGTTCCGTTGATGTAGAGTTCGGACAGGGTACTATTATTCCCCTGCCGAACACGTTTGAGTGTCAGTTCCATACGTTACGGATTGCCATATACTAATTCATAGGTATATTCATGCCCGGGCGTATCCGTTAGGGTTACCCGGTACTTCGCGTTTTCGAAATTCGAATTATCGGCCTGCACCTGGTACATCCAAGATATCCCTTGTCCGTCCATGTCCTGCGCCATCCCTACTTCCAGCTCCAAGTCATTTGCATCGAAAATTCCGACCTGTACTTTCACCACCTTCATCACATCCTTTACCATAAATAAAATCTGATCCATGGCATTGCCTTGGTAACCACTATCGTCCCAACGACGAATGACCGGTGCCGTAAAGTAATCTTTAAAGGCTACATTGAAGGCGGTCTGGTTGATATTAGCCTTGGCCTGGTAGGCCGCCTTTAGGTCAGGATCCTGTATCGCCGTACGTGCATACAACGAAGCATCCATAAAGCGATTTTGTACATCAAGCTGTTTAACTGTGGGTGCTTTTTTATTTTGAAAAGTCGGTCTACGGGCGATGATTGTCTGATCGCCACGTTGCCGAAATACGAGCATCTTGCCTACTGTCCCTGATGCTCCCTCCATGACGACATTACCTTTTGATTTTGCCATTACTTGTGTTTTTAATGTTAAATAATCTGTTGACCGTCACAACAAAGGGCGCCCATCATTGCGTTGACGATACAAATATGCACTCGAAAGCAAGCGATGTCAATAGCTACAGGTAACTGCGGTGAAATACGGTAGAATACGATGGAAAACGCTTAAATACGACACCTGCACATGGGTTATCCTTGAGCTTAACAAGGGCTAAGGTAGGGTGATCGTTTAGTCGAGGTAGTGTGTTTCTTGTGTCAAGCTAGAGTGAAGCGTAAAATTGCCCAGATCCGGCACTTCTAAAATCCGGGCAATTGTCTCTTCCACGCTACTTGTACTTTTTAGGGTTTGCCTTAATATAGGCAATGATTTCATTTTTAAAGTAATAATCCTTACCGTCCAGATTGTAGCCTGGGAGCTGGGGTTTGATCTGCCCCAATTTGGTATCCCTGATATGCAGTAATTCTTTTATATCGGTATTATCCAATAGTTCGGACGTTGTATTGATCAGGTTTTGGCTTACCTGGCGCGCTTCCTTGGCGATCACCTGCACCGCCTGTACGAGCGCGCGTAGTTCGGATCTTACTTCTTCAAAAAATTTTTCCATAATCTTAGTTTATTTTGACTATCATTCGGTTTATTAATTCAGTTTAATTCATCCCTACTATCCGTCTGCTCATTCGATCACGTGCAGCTTCTGCCGGAGTTCCTTGATATAGCTGCGGGTCACGGCGAACGAGCGCTGAGGGCCCTCGCTCATCACAATTTTACGCTTCAAAAAGGAAACAATAAAGTTCATATTGACTAGGGTCGATTGATCCACCTGAACAAATTCGGTTGCCGGTAGAAAATCAACAATCTCTTTAATGGTCTTTTTTGCCTTTCGCGGCACTGGTTTGCCAAACCCATCCAATCTCATATTTCTTTCGAAAAAAGCCAGCTCATTGTCCCCTTTCACTTTCTGCACGAAGTAAATATCACTAAACTGTACCCTTTGACACATTTTATCGGTCATTTCGATAAAGGCGAATTCAGGCTGTGGCACACATTTAAGATTGATCGGAACAGCCAAACGGCGCAAAGCATTTTCTAGCGCTCTGCAGACCATCGGAAACGTAGCCGGTTTGGGCATAAAGTCGGCCGCATCCAAATGATAAGAGCGCAGCGAAAACGCTTCATGCTCCGTCACAAATACGACCTCAGGTCTTTTCTTAGCATCGATAGACTGGTAAAGATCCATTCCATTGAGCAAGGTATCGTCGGCCCTTTGATCCAGCACAACATCCATAAAAAGCACATCATACTTGCCGGAGTTGATTTTCCGTAAGGCATCTTTTTTATTATCCGCCACATCGATAAGGAGATCCAAATCTGTTTCTTCTAAAAGAGTTTTTAATTTTTCAGCATCAGGTCGAAAATCTTCAACGATAAGAATAGGGATTATTGGCATATGGCATTATTTTATAAAATACTCAGTTAAATCACTTTTCGGTAGTTTTGGAGCAGCGTAAGCTGGACGCTGAAAATGGGATTTTGTTCGCGATATTCAATCCGATATGTTCCGGGCAATACCGCATCGAATAGTTCCTGCAGCAACTTATTGCCCACCCCTGTATGCCCCGCTGAGCGCTTTCCGCTAACATAATTAATCATCTGGAAATGCAACTGACCATCTACCCGCGTCCATTCCATGATAATTTGACCCTGTGCTCCCCGAGGACTATAGTTCAGGGCATTTTCAAACCACGAGAGCATGGATGCAGCAATGATAGAGCGGCTCCAATCGGTCGCAAAGAGGACTTCTTCCCCCTTAAATAGCATCAGGCGGTCTGTAAAACAGGAAGCCATCACCTTAAGCTGCTTCCATTCTTCGGCAATAGCTACTTTGACTTTCCGGTTTGCCGTCACTGCAATGATGTATCGAAATAGTTCCAGTGTATCGTTTCGGTGCAGCAATTTGTTATGCTGCACGATCTTGATCCATTCTTTCACGAAATGCTTAGAGAGACGTCCCGCCAGCCTGCCGGCATCCAATTCCATGGTGAGCAATTGAAACCTTAGCCAATAGGAACAATTTCTAAAAACGCTGTGTACAATTAAGGCTGTCCCCAGTACCAATAAATTGCCTACCATGATCCGATTGTGGAATTGCATCAAATGATAATCCGTCAGTTTTCCGGCAAATGAAATGCCGTGAGCAGGAAGCCACGAGTAGGTATAATACACCCAGAAATCTATACTCAGGTATTGCCAGCAGCCTAGCACAAGCAGTATGACCAGTTTAAGATAAATAGAACTTAACTGCAATAAATTTATCGCCAGCCAATACATCGCGAATGAAAACAAGTATGGTCCGGTTAAGGCCAACAGATGTCGCATGGTCAATCGATGCCAAACCTGAATATTCATTTTGAGCAGCAGCAGCAGCAAGAATCCTGTTCCGATAAAAAATAAGATGTATCTCCGCGTGAAAAACTGGGTTATTTTGGTCCGTCTATCTTCCATTATATCCTATTTTAAACGATGGCTAAATTGTTTTTTCTATAATTGGTGTACTTTGAACACTTAAATTACAAAAAACAAAGCGTAAAGAATAAATTAATTAAAAATAATATTTCGTCAAAAGGAAACACCATCCCTATCAAGAAATTACACATCAACTCACTTACTTCATTTCATAATTTTTACCCTTTTAGCAAATTATCCGTTTTTAGTTCGAAAAATTGACGATTTTTCACGTCGAAAAAAAAGGCACGTTCTTGTAAATATATAGGCATTACCCACGTGAGTGCATCTTGTGAAACGACCTTTTTCTCTTCAAGATCCGGACGATAAAAATGAATCAAGGGCCAGTTTTCCCATGCTGTCCATTCCTTCATGACAATGCGGTTTATCGTCGTGTTTAGTTTTCTCTTAAACCTCTTCATAAACCCATCAGGTTGCTCCGCTCTTTTACAGCGCAGCCCTTTTGATAAAGCCAGATTCCACAGTCCATTGTTCTCATTTTTTTCCATCAGCAGAAAAGAGAGGGGAATATGAAACCGGAAGGCAAGCTCGGCGATACTCGCGTGGAAATACAGTCCACTAGCTGCGACGGGGACCTTAAGCAAAGATCGGGTCCCTTTAGCAGCTAGGCGATTCACCCCTTCGTCCGCATCAAGGTATACCAGCACCAAACGCTTTTCATTTAGGTCCGAAAGTATATTTTTGAGTACTGTACGTCTTGAAGCATCGATATAGCGCAGGCTATCTGCTTCGAGATTGTTTAGCTGCATCAGGAGTTCAGTCTCTTTTTGTTCCTTTTTAATGATACCGGGCGAAGCTAGCACAGAGATTTTATAGCCTGCTGCAAGCAGATAGCGCGGTATCAGACGGTATGGGCCATAATGGAAGGAGATGACAATCCCCGTAAGATCTGTTGGAAGCATTTCAAGACAAAAGGCGTCCAGCATTCGGTCCAGTTGGACGGGTTGCAGCATCTTGGCAAAAGACTTTCGGTAAGCGCTCCATCTCAGGTAATTTATTTCAAGATCTTCTACCGTAAATTCCGGAAAAAAATTCCATACGTTGGCAAACCAAAACGGTTTGGTCAATTGATTATTGTTCATTTAAATTGTGGTCTAGAAAAAAATTAGGTTATTATTCAATCAGTGAACAGCATCGCCTTCCGACGGAAAGCGATGCTGAATTAGCGTTAAGGTATTTCTACCCAGCATTTTTCATCGTCAACGACATCTCCCATTTCCGGAAATAGTTGCATCATCTGAGGCAAAGTTAACCCCAGTTCGACGATAAGATCACTTGTCTGTATGTTGTCGTTCATGTTTGAATTGAATTAAACATCGGCCTGCAACGATACGGGTCAGGCCACTCCCGCTGGCTGTACATGCACTAAAATTGTATTAGCTAACGATCAAATATGGCTGAAATCCTTAAAAAAGAGGAAAAGAATGATATGTTACCCAAAAAGAAAGCTAATTGCCTTCGCCGAGGTAAGGGATAAGAAAAGAGGTCAGATATCCTTGTTTTTTTGCATGATTTCGATAGAAATCGGTCATCTATCATTTTTTTAAGTATTTCTCAAACCTCGATTTTACTTTTATAAACATGGATTGAGCCTTTTATAAAACCTGATTAACTGCATATCCAATGATCAAAACTTTTCATTTTATATTGCCCCAGGTGCCCCAATTTACCAAGCAAGTAAGAGCATTTTTGCCCAAGCTTCCCGATTCACAGTTACAGCGCTATGAGGATGCGAGCATCCAATTGCTAGAAGAATATATTGATTACCATAGCGTCCTATTTTATCGCGTGCAGGCCCACGTGCAAAGAACGTTTCAATTGTCCGTGCAAACCGATAAATCCGATTATCATCTGCTGTATAATAGGCATTCCGTTTCGACCATTAACATAGAACATACAGCAAATAATAGTCACGTGCAGCTCCCTTCTGAATATGATACTTATGCCTATATTCCCAAAGGGAAGATGCAAACGCTTCTGGTGCAGGGAGAATATTTGATCTATGGAGTTCTGGTCGATATAGGGTATATTCGATCAGCAATATTTAAAGAAGACCATTTTCTATTTAAATTCAGTACAGCACATTTACGCGACAAAAAGCGGCTCTACCAAAGTGCACTATGGCCAATCAAAGAAAAGACAAGCTATCAGCTTTCTAGAATTGAAGAGCATTTTTTCAATTATCATAAAGACAATGAAGCTATGGCTGTAAAACTTGTCTATGACCTATTTGATATCGCCATTTATAAAAATTTTGAACACTATGAAAAGATAGATCCCGATCAATTCCTAGCCGAAAGGGCCGAGAGAATGATTAGGGATCAGGTGACGCAGACTTTTAGCAGCTGCTCCATTCATGCGATTGCAGAACAGCTGCAGGTAGACATGAGCAGATTGAACAAAATCTATAAAGCCATCTATAGTGAAAGTCCGAAACAGACCTGGACTAGGCATCTTATCCTTAAAGCACAAGAGTTATTGCTGGCAGGACATTCGGTTAAAGAAGTCAGCAATTATTGCGGGTACGGATCCCAGCAGAATTTTTCAGCTTTTTTTCGGAAACATACGGGCGTCTGTCCGAGCGCATATAAATAATAAAACCGCCTATTTATCCCCAATATTCGGCATTCGTCCCTTGTATCAGACATTTCGTCCCAAAAATGCGCTCTTCCACTAAAGAATAAAAATACAAACTCGAAGAAAAGACGGGGCACCACCGCACAAAAAATCATACAACGGCCTACCTAAAATTCAAACATCTTTCGAAAATTACTGCGCTAACTTTGGTATAAGATAACAGATCGGAGGACAGGGAGATGCCCGTCCGGTCATTAGGAAACACCTCCACGGCCGATCCAGGAGGATAATAAGGATAAGCAACAATAATAAACTTAAAAACATTAGAAATGAAAACATTAGCAAAAAGAATCATCGGCACCATGAGCATTGGTGTGATGGCATTAGGAATTTCGTTGAGTGCAAATGCGCAAAGTATTCAAAGTGAAAAAGAAGTTAAAGGAGAGAAAGAAGTAAAGATAATAGCGGCGAATCAGGTATGGTCATACCATGGCACATCCTCAGACTCTCCTACCGATCCCAGCAAATACAGCTTGGGGCCAAGTGAAGAATGTGAAGGTGCTAAACAAACTGTTTGTCAGATCAATGCCCCTGCCAATCCATCAAATCCCTCACAACCCGATATGACGGCACTTGTTACTCCTTCAGGATCATCTACCCCAACAACTATCGCGCTCCGCATCAGCACTGCCAATAGTAGTAAAACACCAAATGAAACTGTCACCGATTTCAGGCCGTTTTAATTCAAGCTATAGCTCAAAGAAAGTAGCGAAGGAACTACTCTTCGCTATTTTCTTATCTATTCTATCCCAGTTATATTTTTAACCTCAATGGGAATATTAAAAATATAGTCTTTACTAATGGGCTTCAGGCTAAATTCTTGAATCTTTCCGTCAATCGTGACCTTGCGAACGATTTCCTTTTTAAAACGTTCGTCTTTATTTAGCCGTCTCAAATCCGACCACCTTAGCCCTCTGCGGACGAATTCTTTGCGCCTTTCCCGAATAACTGTCTTCAATAAGACTTCGATGTTACTTTCCGTTATTGGCACAAAGAATTGCTTCTCAATCCGATTTTGTAAGAGCTCATTGAGTTGTTGCTTAGCTAGCGTCGCATTGCCCAGTCGCGTATTACTTTCAGCAGCATTTAATAAGACTTCAGAAGTTGTAAGTCCAACAAAGAAAAGGTAGGTTCCCGAACCTACGTAATGACCCTTAAACGTGTAGCGTCCATCGGTCCCTTTTTTATAGTTCGCCCGAAACCTTAAGTCATGAGTATCATACTTACTCAATAAATCATCAGTCATATAGGAGCCTCTGCTTCCACCAAACATGGTTGTACCATTTGAGTACGCAAAAAACAAAGTTTCTGCATTCATAGCTGGATAAGGAAAAGATGCATCTACACTCATTGTATTAAGATCCATCAACTTATCGTACCGTATCAAGACCAATTCAGCATATTTCTTTGCATTTTCGTAATCTTCCATCGCCATGTAGACTCTTGAGAGTGCAGCATGAGCCGAAATTTTATTAGGTCGTGTCACTATCCCTAATTCATTTGGAAGCAAGCCAGCTGCTTCCTCCAAATCCTGAATAACCGAACGATAGCATTCCCCTACTGTTGACCGCTTGGTTTTGTCATTGATATCTGAGCTTAACTTGATGGGTATTCCCGGTACATTATTATTGCCTTTTTGATCAAAGGGTGCAGCATATATCTGCAAGAGTATAAAGTGCATAAAAGCTCGATGGAATAGTGCTTGTCCTTTAATATTGTCAGGATCGAGGCCCTTTAAAATTTTAATATCCGACAATTCGTCTAATACAGTATTGGCAACAGCAATGGCCTTATAAGCATCCCGCCATAATATCAATTTCTCCGTTGCCGAATATATTTCTGGATTTTGAAAGGTATACACCTGTCTGTCAAACACATCAAGATTATTATAACCAGCATCCGTAAGGAGAAAATCGTCCGTGCAAGCTTCCAAGAAAAAAGGATAACTTCCGAGATTCAGCTGATTTCCTGCATCTAACAAAGCTTGCAAATCCTCCAATGTGGATGGCACTGTACTTGTTTTATTTGTTTTATCCTCCAGAAATTTATTACATGAAGCCATACAAAATAGGCTTACTATGAGTAGTTTGTAAATATATTGTCTCATGTCACAAGTATTAAAAATTAATATTCCCACCGACTGAAATTACGGGCGGAGCAGGCAAATCCAAATAATCAGGATCGAGATTTTCATTATTTTTTCGCCAGATCAATCCCACGTTATTTGCTCCAATGTAAAGTTGGCCTTTTATCTTACTGTTGCTTATCGCAAAGCTGTAGCCGAGTCTAATATTTTGCACCCTAATGAGATCACCTTTGACGATATTATTCGAAGAGTGCTGATAAAACAGATCGCGATTACTATCGTTGGGGTATTGCATCGCTGGAACTGTTGTCACCAATTCGTCTCCCGGCTGCTGCCATCTTTTGGCAAAATCAGCGTGTCCATCCCATGAGTCAAATAAACTACCATAGACAATGGATTTCTTCTTAAAATAGTGTCCAAATTTAAAGAGCAGACTAAAATCTAGATAAAACTTGCCATAGCCGATGGTATTATTCCATGCTCCGTATATTGGCGGTAAGGCTGTACCATGATAATTTAGGTATTGCAGTGAATCTGTCGCCAGGACCTGATAATCTTTCGATATTTCGCCATTTTTATATCCCCTCGGATCGCCATTGACGGGATCCAGCCCAGCGGATTTATAAGAGAAAACAGGGTACAGAGATTTACCCAATAGCGGCATCAGCGTCCTCCCCCCATCCAGATACAGGCTTGTCGCTCCGATGGTCCCTCTATAATCAGTCACTTTATTTTTGCTATAGGAAAAATTGATGGAAGACTGCCAGTAGCCTTTTCCGAACCTACCATTTGAGGCGAGGGTCAAATCGATCCCATGGGTTGCTATTTTACCAACATTTTTTGTCAACAGGGAATAACCTGAAGTCGGATCAAAGGGATCATCAGAAAGCAGGTCGAAAGACTTTTTCCGGTAATAATCTATATTGCCTATTAATTTTCCACCATAGATTGAGAAATCCAACCCAAAATTTAAGGTACGTACAGTTTCCCATTTGAGCCCGGGGTTTGGCGGGCTTCCGATCAAGGCGTAAGGTAGATTTGAGTATTTAGCATTGCCGACATAACCGATCACAGTTTTATTGAGGGCTCCAGCGGGCTGTACACCGCCGTAGCCAAAGGTTGACCGTAGTTTAAGATAATCAATCCAATCTGCACCTTGCATAAATTTTTCCTTTGCCACCTGCCAAAGTAAACCTGCCGACCATAATGGATTCCATTGGCTGTTGACATTCGTTCCGAACGAATTCGCAGCATCCTTACGGGCAGAAAAAGAAAGCCCGTATTTAGCCTTATATTCATACAAACCATTAAAATACATTGATAAGGTTCTGGATAATGTACCCGAATAAGCATCCAAGGGTGTCATATACCCATATCCCAGACCTCCATACAAGTTATAGATGGTGTTGTAATCAACACTTTTGCGGCTGAGCACTTCGGCATTGTAACCATAGGAGCCCGAAGAGCGCTGGTCGATATTCCTGGTATACAGCTCTGTACCGATCAACGCATTCAGGGTATGCTCGTCTCCAAAAGATTTGTTGAGGCTCACCTGCACCCTTCCCCTATGCGATTGCATCTCATTATCACCATTTCGCAGTATAGCACCAAATGGAAAATCGTACAGTTTTGCCCCATCGACAATTCGCGTATACTTATTGATCAAATCCCGCACCTCAAAAGAATCCTCTCCGGAAAGCGATTCTGATTTGCTACTACTATTCTCATAACCATAGATCACATCGGCCTTTAAGAAGGGGAGGATGTCATAATGCAAGTTAAAATTTAAATAAAGATGCCGATTCCAGGACTTGTAAGTCGACTTATCCCGATCCGCTAAAGGTCGGTAGGTCCAGTCCAATAGACCGTCAGCATTTGCCCTTTCAAGAAAAGATGAATTATAAAATCTCGGGATCGACAGGAAGTTACCTTCGTCATCCACTAGCGAGGCATAAGGATACAAATTATTTTTTCCACCCCCGGGAATCATCGGATAGCGTGGTGTCGAAGAGAAAACCCGATCCCGTCCATTGATCAGAGAAATCATATTTTCTATAGACAACTTTTGTCCGAGTTTCCAGCTATTTGTAGCCCTCAAAGTTAAACGGTCATTATTTGCTCCTTTTGTATCCCCTGTACCGCGATCATAGCCAACCGAATAGCGATTTCTATTGGTTGCATTACTTGTGGAAATATCCAAAAAGTACTGTTGATTTACCGCAGCTTGATAAACATATTTCAGCAGGTCATTTCGATAATCGTTCCTTTCTAGCGCTTTCAATCGCGTATTCAGATCAATATCCGACAAGCTCCCCACTTTATTTGCATACAGCATGTCCACGACAGGCGAAAATATCGTCGTCTGATTATAGGCGCTATTATATGCATCATCATAATACTTATTATCAAAGAGAAAACGCTCCACTTCGATAAAATCCCTACTATTGATCGTCTTGTTATAGAACAGGTCAGGCTTTCTGCTGACCATTGTTGTCGTTGTAAAATTGATAATCGGCTTATTGCCTGTCTTTCCTTTTTTGGTCGTCACGACAATCACGCCATTTCCTGCTCGGGACCCCCAAATACTGGAAGCAGCCGCATCCTTCAATACGGAGACAGATTCCACATCATTAGGATTAAGATCATCCAATGTACCATCGTAAGGGAAATTATCGACCACGATGAGGGGTTGGGCCGCTATTTCAGAAAAGGTGTTTATCCCCCGTATATTTAGCACCGACTTTCCACTCCTTCTATCAAACTGCAGTCCAGAAACTTTACCTTCTATACGGTCCAAGACTCCTCTGCTCGGGATTTTACTGAAGTCTTTATTAGATACCAACCCGAAGCTACCCGTCGTCCGGTCTTTCGGGATGGCCTGATATCCCGTATTCACTTGTACCTCATCGAGTCTATTTTCTTTTCTATTCAATAGGATGGTTCGATTTGTCACATTGGTATCCCAGTTTATGTTTTTGGTTTCAAATCCCAGCGCCGAAACTGTAACAAACCTTATCGCATTGGAAGTGGAGAACTCAAATCTACCCAAGGAATCAGTCCGATAAGCAGCGGCAGTTCCATCCAGTTTAAACGTAGCGAAAGCAATGGGATTATGATCCTGATCAATAACATTTCCTCTATATTTACCCTAAGCAAAGACTGATTTACAGCAGACCATCATTAAGATCAAACTAATTAGACTTTTCATAGAGACGATTATATTTGATAAATGTTTCAACATTTTCCATTTCAACCAACCGTTTTAAGGTTACTGCTACCACTGTACCATTTTGGTCCACCCAAACATAAAATGGGAACGTACGATGAGGAAACAGCTTTATCAGATAATCATCAGCATACACAGTGCTGAGGTCGTTTGTTCGCAGAACATCGATCGGCATCTTGTGAATACGTTGATACGTGTCTAATTTTCCATATGAGTTTACGAGCAAAACATTAAGCTCCTTTCCAAAACTCTTTTGGATTTTAATCAAATCTGACATACCACTAATACAAGTACCACAGGTGGTAGACCAAAAGTCAAGAAGAAAAGATTTGCCTTTGTATTTGGATAGTTCTACAAGTGCTGTATCCCCTTGATTATAGATTTTTACTTTTCTGGACCAGAAATCTTGGGGTAATTTATTTCCGACGAGTACTGGCTCAACGATATCGGCCCCATCCGCCCCGCTGTCCTTGCGGGGCGTCTGAGCAGATAAACTAAACATAGAAACCAAACACAGCAGTATCGCTCGTGCTCGTTTGCTCTTAAAAGCCTTGTACAAATTATATAGTATTGTTTTCATCATCTTAAGGTTTTGGTTGGTTAATGGATTGAAAAAAATCGGTGATTTGTTTGGTCAGCAGGAGTTCCTTCATATTGGCTTTCAGAGTTGACAGTTTTAATTGGGTTGTATCTAAATGGCGGCTATGCGTTAGGAAATACGCCATCAGAGCACGTAGAATATCGGCCAAAAACAGCGTTTGCTGTACAGCCTCTAATTTGCATTCGGTAGCTTCGCCGAGGGTTTTGCATTTGAAATCCAAAGCATATAGGTATTCGCGTATCGTGACTAGCGGATAATTATCCCAAAAGCTTTCGATACATTTCAATGGATCGTAACTGTCTTCATGGATCTCATAGAATGGCCTGTCAAGATGCAAGAGATCTTCATAAATGGCTTTCATGTGTTTAGTTTTTGGCTGTAACCATAGCACATAGCTCTCCCTGTCCGACCGAAATCAGTTTTTTGCGGGAACCTGAATGAACTCAGGTCACAGCGGTGAAAAAATAAGAAATAGGTTATCGGGCGCGGTGCAGGACAGTTACACGTAATTTGATAGAGACGATACCGCGTCCGTTGGTAAAATAAAAAACCGACCTTATATATAGATAATCTACAATCGTATTTTTCTTTAATCTTTGCTTTTGATTTCGGAAACCCTTACTTTTAAAGTGCGAAGATAAAAGAGAAGGGAGCCGTGCAATTTTGGGGCATAGATCTTAAAAAAGTACCGGTCGGCAAAATCAACAGTGGCGGTGCTATTCTCAGGCCTTTGCTGGCTTTTGTATGCACATTCCTCATCCGAGGTAAAGGGCCATTGCTGATTTTAAGCTTTTGAGAAGCTATTCTGGCGGGCAGTATTTGTTCTTGATGAGCAGTGATACTGCAAGCTGACGAAGCTGATCCTTTATCTGCCGTCGTTCTGTTGTGGTTAATGACTTTTTTTGTCTCATAATTTACTAGTTGGGTTATCAACAAGAGTCTCGAAGGGGAAGGTCAAGCGCTAAATAAAGAGGATGGCCCACTATCTTCAACCAGCAGTGAGGCACGACGAAGAGCCTTTGACACGGTATCCAATAGGGAGCCATCCCCTTTTTTTGTAAAAATACAAAAAGCATGGGGGTTAGCAAACCCTACGTCTCGTGTCGTTGGAAAATTCGTCGTTTTCACTTCTGAGACTCAATCAGAAAACTGATTATATCACAAATATAGTCAATTATATATAACAATGAAAAATACGATTCAAGAAAATATAGAACAACATGATTATAAGGATATTAAATTTAAAGAATTTAGAAAATATAGTTATGAATTGATTAGATCATGTAACTTAAACAAAGTTGCTAAAGAAGATAAAAAGGATACAATTCAAGACCTCATTGCAAGAAATGGAGGTGATATTTTTTCTGGACTTATGTTTTACTTGGTCTTGAAAGAACTTGACGCGGATATCAATATTGCCTGCGAAGACTTATTTCACGACTACACGTATCCAGGCATGAAGTCCCCAGCAGAAGATCTAACTAAGTTCGCAAAATTTATCTCAGGTATTAGCCTTACCGATGGTGAGATCGCATCCGCAATTGGCGCCAGTGGAAGTCGAATAAGCAGAATCCGACATGCAAATGATGGAACCGATTTTTATCCCTATCAAGTGTATGCCTTAGCAAAAATATCACAAATTCAACCTAGCCAACTCTTCGATTATTTTTACGGTGATGGCGAGCGACCAATGATTGGGTTAACCTAAAGTAACATCCAAAACGGCAAAAATAAAGATCAAAAATCTTTTATAATTTTTTCAATTTCAAAAAATTATTTCTATATTAGATCAGCTGGTTGAAATATACCAACATCTAGCTAAGCGCCTTAATTTGTTAGGGCGCTTTATTACTAAAAAGCGTCAACCCCGTCTACATAAAAAAAGATTTTTTTCATAATATATTTAGTTTATAAAAGGTACTCCTCTCTCATCACTCGATGAAATGGGGAGTTTTTTTATTAGAGCTACTCTATCCTTAAAATGAAAAAGCCACACCCCTTCGGAAATGGCTCAAAATAAATATCTATAAACTTTAAAAGCATTTGATTACAGTTTTTCGATTTCTTCGATAGAAAGCCCGGTGCCTTTAGCAATATCAGCAATAGGTAGCCCCATTTTCTTAAACTCTAGTGCAATGGCAATAGCTTCTTCACGCTTACCTTTTTCAATCCCAGTCTTAAGCCCTTTCTGAATCCCTTTTTTTTCAGCTTTATCTAATAAATATTCTTGAGTGCCCATAGTATCGCTCCTTCCTATTTTTGTTTTTATTTCTTTTTCAAACATAGATAAATTGCATACAAAAAGCAATTTATCGATCTCTCCTTTGCCATTGATAACTAATCTATTGAGGAAATATACCCAAAACTTCCTCATTATCAAAACTTACGTAGTAAGTAAGGAACCGTTATGAGCTAAGCTCATAACAGCATCATTTCCTATAATAAAAAATTAAATCAATGATAATCATATAGCCCTTGCCTCGTATCCTTATCCATCTCCCGGTTTATCATGTCATCATAAAGATCATGCTTAATCGCTTTCAGGCCTTCGTCACTTATTTTCTTGTTTTTGATAGCCAAAAGAGCAGTAAGGACAATCACTGAAAATGGATTCTCATTAGCTCGTATTACCGACTCTTCCTGATCCATGATCTTGTAACTGTTAAAATCATAGCGCAATGACGTACCCATAAACTCTTGCCTATACACCACTGGTCGGTAGCCGCCATTTTCATCGGCCAGAATCGCTATAGCCGTAATAGGAGCTTTATAACGATCCCATATACGGTAGAAATAGCGTAACATGCGCTCGGCCAAATCGCCATTTCCCTTGCTGCTCTGTATCTCCACATGACATAGCACAAACTGTTCTCTCCCGTCCTTTAAATAGACTTTGACGAGCTTATCGACATAACGCACTCCCCTGCCGGTGCTTTCCGGAGGAAACAAAGTCTCAAACTCTTTATCAAGATAATCAAAGGGTTTGCTTAAATCAAAAACAGCATCTGCTTCCGGAAAAATAAATCGTAAAAAATGCGAAAATGTTTGCTCTAGAATAGACTTCCACAAGGGATCATCTACACGCCTTCTTCTTGGACTCATAATTATTTATCAACTGGCTAACAATACAAAGATAGGAAATAGAAAGTTTAAATACTAATATAATTAGTATTTAAACTAAAAAAGCCACTCCCTTTCGGAAATGGCTTCAATTAATTAAATAAATATAAACTTCAAACTACTTTATTATAGCTTTTCGATCTCCTCAATAGAAAGGCCTGTTCCTTTGGCTATATCTGCTATTGCAATACCCATTTTCTCAATAAATTAAGGAGTTTCCCCACATTTTGCAGTTAGCTCCTTTTTCCATATTTTTTGGTTTTACCACAAATCAAAAATATGAGCAGTAAAAATACAGAAAAGGTATTAAAGCCGGAGATTAATCGGGCAATATAGCAGATCATAGAGACAATCTATACAGGGCTATCCCGAGGCGCGTGCATACCTCAAAAACCAGCAACAGCCCTTTCACGATACTGCAGGTTTCAGCCAGACTACGGCCGGAAACGAAGACAGAGATTGAAAGATTGTATCAATTATAAAAAGGATAATAGCAGTCTTACATTGTAATTCCATTTATCTTTGGAAAACGAGTAGCGGCAAACTAGGCTATTTAAATACCCAGATTGAACACGATATGAAATATTTACCTAATATAGCTTTACTTAGCCTTTTTCTTTCAATTGCAAAGGTTGGATATACACAGGAAATCGCTTGGGATAATACGGCGAAATCAAAATGGAACCCCGTATTTCAAGAAGTTAGCATACCATCGAGTCAAGATAGCTCCAACCAACAAGCCTATTTCTTCAAATCCACCAGCAAACGACCGCAGCCGCTGATCATTAGCTTACATACCTGGAGCGGCGACTTTCGGCAGGCAGACCCTTTGACCAAAGAAATCTTAGCGAGAAATTGGAATTATATCCATCCTGATTTTAGAGGAATGAATCGAACGCCTAAAGCTATGGGGAGCCCTTTTGTTATCAGCGATATTAAGGATGCAATCTCCTATGCGGTTAAACAGGGTAATGTCGATACGAGTGAAATTCATATCATTGGTGTATCAGGAGGAGGATTTGCCACTTTATGTGCTTATATGCAATTAGATTACCCTATCAAATCATTCTCCGCCTGGGCCCCCATTTCAAATATTGAAGCTTGGTACTGGGAATCTCTTGGTCGCGGCCAAAAATATGCCGCCGATATTGCGGCGGCATTAGGTGGTGAATTTAATGCCCGCGAAGCGAGAAAACGTTCACCGCTATTTCAACTTTACCCCAAACAACGTCGTCAAAATTCCGCATTATATATCTATGAAGGTATACACGATGGTTATACCGGCTCTGTCCCTATTACGCAGGCGATAAATATGTATAATCGTTTGGTTGCTGAACAAAAATATCAGGTAAGCAACAGCGATAGTATCAGTGCTATTGCTCCATCCGACCAACAACTGGTGTCTGATCGTGAAATCATCGATCTTTTGACTAAACGTACCGTACCAACTGCGGAACAGGGAACTAAATCCCTTTTTAATCGAAAGGTATACTTGGAAAAACAGACGGACAATATCCACCTCACTATTTTTGAGGGTACTCACGAGCAGTTACCGCAAGCTCTTGCTTTTATTCCAGTACATCAGCAGGACCTTAGCCACTACCAGATCTTAACCATCGGAGATTCGAATGGCGAAATTAAAGGTGGATGGGTCACGCAATTAGGACACTACTTCCCAAATGCCAACATCATCAATATGTCCTCCTCTGGACGCTCCATTGGATTTGACCCCGAAGGTGTATCCATGGCCAATGCCTTAAAGCATATTGACAGCTACCTCACCGAAGCCAAGGCAAAAAGTCTCAAGCATCCTTTCGACTATATCATCGTCTGCCTCGGAACCAACGATACGAAAGTCGAATTTAAAGATCGACAAGGGGAAGTGCCCAAGAATTTAGCCGCCTTACTGACCAAAATAAAAAAACATGGCATTTCAACAAAGAAAACGCGCTTACTCTACGTCAGTCCGCCTCCTATTGTGCCAAGAAATGCCAAATATGTGGACAGCGACAAGAGACTGGCAGACTTGATCGCGCAGTTAAAAGCCACAACTTCTGCACTGGGATTTCAATTTGTAGATGCTTACCACCCTCTTCTTGGTATCTTAGACTACTATGCTGCCGATGGACTTCATATGTCCGCCGCAGGGCAGGCTATTGTAGCCGCGCAAATTATTACTGCAATTGAAGAATCACCCAAGCACAAACATTAAACGCTTTTGATGCATCGATTGAAATCCTATATACCGCTGCTATAGATTATATTTCCATCTACCATCGTTAGTTTAATCGTGATATCCTGATCAAATAAAATGATATTGGCAATTTTTCCGACTTCAATACTCCCGAGGCTCCCTTCCACACCAATAACCTTTGCGGGGTTAATGGTTAACATTTTTACGGCTTCAGGCAATGTTACCCCCGCAACATTAACCATTGTTCTGATCAATCGATCTGCAGTCGCTACGCTTCCTGCAAAGGAACTCCGATCGGGCAATTTGGCCACATCCTGCTCAATAATGACATCCAGTCCTTCTTTCCTATCCCCCAGTTTACTGCGCGTATCATTCGTCCCAGCTGCTCGCATGGCATCCGTCACCAAGACTATCCGATTCACGGTTTTCACTTTAACGATCAATTTTAAAAACGGTTCTGGTAGATGTATTCCATCGGCAATGATCTCCGCGGTAATTTCATCAAGCAATAAGCAGCTTTCGATTGCTCCAGCATAACGAAAAGCATTTTTGCGAAACATCCCTGACATACCAGAATATAAATGCGTCGCTAATTTGTATCCCGCATCCAGACCGCTCACAATATCGGCATACACGGCATCTGTATGTGCCAAAGAAGGGATAACACCGTATTTGAGTAACTCTCTTCCAAAATCCAAGGCCCCTTCTAACTCGGGGGCTGCGCTCCAGCGCGCGATGAGGGGTGCATATTTCTTTAAAATCGGCATATACTCTTTCGGGTCAGGATCCCGTATATATTTGGGATCTTGTGCGCCGCGCTGATTTAAAGCAAAATAGGGACCTTCGAGATGTAATCCTAAAAAACGTGACCGAAAATCCTCCTTCTTCATAAAGGTGCTATATGTCTCCAACAACAGCTTTAAATGTTCGGCATTGCTAGTCAATGATGTCGGCAACATAGACGTGGTTCCATAACGCGCATGGACGTTTGCAATGTGTTGATACTCCTCAGGATCGCAATCCATAAAATCAAAGCCTCCCCCGCCATGCACATGAATATCAATAAAACCGGCGGATAGGTATAATCCCTGTGCATCAATAATCACGGAATCCCCATCCGTATTGATCTTTTCATCTCGAAAGATGGCATTGATCTTCCCGTCCTTGACAAGTATTCCTCCTGAAATAATAGAACCACAGGGCAAAATTAATTTTGCATTTTTAATGAGTGTCCCAAGCATATATTTTATAACCTTTAAATGCGTAAAAACAGATATAACCAAAACAAGGTATTAAGACGATATAAGCCAACTGAAGGCCAATATAATCCGCGACCGCTCCATACACCAAGGGTAAAATAGCGTTTCCGGCTAACCCCATAATTAAAAGTGCAGACGCTTGTCCCGAAAGACTGCCTAAATTCTTTAGCGCCAAGGGCCAAATACTTGCCCATATGAGCGCATTGGGCAAACCTAGGGCACTAATTAGCAAAACACTTAATGCGATATCGTGATTAAACCAGGCCACATTAACTTCCAATAGCACGATCAATAATGAAATAACAATACCTATAATCGAACAAATTTTTAAAGCAGCCGATTGCGAAATAATTTTAGGGATCAACACAATGCCCAAAAAATAACCTACAATAGTACATGTAAGTGTATAGGAAGGCAACAGTTTGCAATCTTCTAAGGCAAGCTCGGTATGCATCCCATAATTAATAATGGTATCAACAGCGATTACTTGAGTACCCACATGTAAAAAAATCGCCACAAAGCCCAATACTAAGTTGGGGTATTTAAATAGTGCTTTAAAAGAAGGCTTTTGATCCCCAGGGCTATCATCAGAAAGATTAATTTCTGGCAACGAACTTTTGTAAATAAAGAAACCAACGAATAGGAGCAACACAGCGAGCACCGCATAAGGTGGAATCACCCGCAAGACCAGTTGATCCAGATAGATCGCTCTAGCTTCGTCAGAAAGTAATGGTATTGATTTAAAGGCGGCCTCATCCCCTTTGCGGATCAGGATTAGCGAAAATAAATAAGGCGCTATAATACCCGCAAATTTATTACAGATACCCATTACACTTATTCTTTGTGCTGCTCTTTCCGGATGACCGATCGTTGTAATATACAGATTGGCTATCGGTTGCAATATCGCCAAACCACTTCCTAATGCAAACAAACCCAATAAAAACAAACTGTAATTTCTTAAATATGCTGCAGGCAAGAATAAGAGCGAACCAAGAGCCATGATCATAAACCCTACCCATATTCCCTTCTTGTAACCAATCTTTTTCACCAGAAATGAAGAAGGCATAGAAACAAAAAAATAAGAGATGTAAAAAGAAAAGGCAACTAAGTAAGATTCAAAATGAGATAGTTCACAAGCAATTTTGAAATAAGGAATTAAGATCGCATTCACCCACGACAAAAAACCAAAAGTGAAAAATAAAACGCCTAAAATTAAAACAGCAGATTTTGTAGTTGGTTGCATAATAAGGCTTAAATTAAGGTTTCATACTTTCGCCCAATAAATCTATGGAGGTCAAAATATCTTTACGATATACTTCTACTGTTGGCCGCCAGTTGGTCTGGATAAAACCCAATAAATGCTTGTC
This sequence comes from Sphingobacterium sp. HSC-15S19, assembly GCF_050433745.1. NCBI lineage: Bacteria > Pseudomonadati > Bacteroidota > Sphingobacteriia > Sphingobacteriales > Sphingobacteriaceae > Sphingobacterium > Sphingobacterium sp. HSC-15S19. Next base: position 145,306 of record NZ_JBNPWQ010000004.1, on the reverse strand, counting down.
ATTGATATGACTTCTAGCAAATTTTACCGTTTCCATCGCACTTTTCTCAGCCCTATATACGCCAGGGGTATGTTCATAATAACCTGCTGTCGGAATTTGATCAAAACCATGTTCTTCCAGTTTGAGGTAGGTCTTAACAGCAATATCATTTAAATTGGAAAAGTCATCTTTATAGTACCAATTGCTCTGAATAACCTCTTTTGGCATTTTACTAAAAAAAGACTCCGGATAATCCCATGCATAGTCCGACCAAATCCATGGTCGCGCATTATATTTACCTAGTAAATCTACAAAATAATATAAATCTTTCCACCATAGGTCATGCTGCCTTAATACAACATAATCGTAAAATCGCTGATTACGATAATCCTCCTCATCATATCCAATATGGAAAAAACGTGGGTTTTCAAAAATTTCTATGACTTCTTCCACTAAATCCTTACATACCTGATAATATAAATCCGTGGATAACATACGAGAATATTTACCCAACCAAGCATCATGTCCAGCCGAAAAATTCAATTTAGGAATAGGCTCGATACCCAAAGCTTTTAATTTTTTAATTTCAGCCTTCAGCCGATCTACTGACCAAGCATTTTTTACGGCAATTTCAGGATGGCTTTCATATAGAACAGCATCCCCCAAATCTAGTAATACCATATTCATTCCGTAATTATGCATCCTCATGACACAATCGTTCCATAGGGCATCGCTTACACGCAATTTTTCATCAAAAACCCTAGCTTTGATTGTCGGATCCAAGCTTTCACTTAAACGATTATGATCCTCCCAAAGATTAAAGCTCAAATGAATTAGATTACACCAAATTTTACTATTCCTGGCCAATGGCTCAACATGTAACGTTGAGCCAATTATATTCTCAATTGCAAATAGACTACTACCGCCAACTGCTATTACATTTTTTAAAAAATTTCTTCTCGTATTCATCGTACAAAAGGATTAAGGTTTATCAGGAATAAAACTATCAAAATCCCCATACATTATATAATACAGGATTCAGCAATACATGTATTTTTATTCAATTAATAGCGTGTGCGCCCACCTATTTCCCATTGCTCAACAATGAGGTGATCTTCAATCACAATAACCTTATCATATAAGGCTATCGTAGGACAAATATGATAAGGTAAAACATATATAACATTCCCGATATCCCAAGACTTCGTTGAATGAGAAATATTCAATACAAGATGCTCTTCACTTTGGGCAACAGGAAAAATTTCAGGATCTGACAAAAAATAAAAACGTTTATCTAACGTGTTTTCAGAGGCTATGGCTTTATACCCCAAATCAATGCAAATATGATCATTTGATGGTTTCGAAATAACGCGCGATAATAGCACTGCAGCAAAGCTGAAATGTTGATTAGGCAAATTCAATTCATAGCCCCTATCCCAGAAAATAAAGGTACCAGGACTACACACAACACTTTCATCTTGTACATAAAATGGAAAGCAAGAAGAACCGCCAATAACGATGTCAACGGCACTATGGTACATCGGGGTAATTAAGGTTCTTAGATTTTTCACAGCCCCTAAATACTCCGCCGATTTTAGCAATCGTTCTGCTTCACAAAGCCCCAACAAGTGTCCATCATAAACATGAAAACCTTTAAAATTTAAGTCCGAACAACATTGCACGAAAGATACCAATGGCTCGGCTTGGTCTAATACCACCCCTGTACGCCCCATTCCTACATCGATATCGATGTAAACATGTATAATTTCGTTATGCTTAGATGCTTCCCTATTCAGTACGTCCGCTACCTCAGCATTATCAACCAAACAGGACAACAGTGTTTGTCGGTACTTTTTTTGGAGTTTAATAAATGCGTTAATATTTGGTCCTACAATTTGATAAGCTAGCAATACATCTTTTGCACCTGCATTACAAAGCAAGTCTAATTCCTGGAGTGTAGCACATTTAAACTTGCTAATCCCGGCTTCCATCATCAGTTTTGAAACATTTCCAGACTTATGAGTTTTAATATGTGGTCTTAATTGATTACTACTTAAGGTATAACCTACTGCCTGTTGAATATTCTTTTGAATACGATCTTTGTACAGCAAAATAGCCGGCGAAAATAGTTGATCTACCCCATTCACCTCAAACCAGTCTTTCTCTAATTTCATAGCGCGTTGTATTTTTCAATCAATCTTTTCAGTGCTTGTGTAATTAATTCTTCGGCATCCCCTGCCAAATAAGATGTACGGCATCGCCAAGTCTCATAGCCGCCCATTTCTATAGCGTCGACCGGAGGCACATAGCCTACATAATCATTAGCCAGACAGATCGTAAAATAGGCGTGTTTTTGCTGGATACTTTTCAGAAAAATACCCGATTTACTGAAAAACTCCCCACCCAATGCCCCAATGATACCTTGACCGATTTTAAATGCCTGAATAGGAAATTGAATCAAATCCGGAAAATCATACAATAACAGCTGCTCCCGGGCATACAGCGCTATTAGTCCTTGCTCATCCACTTTAAAGCTGTCAAAATCCACTTGTTGTAAAGTCGTTTTAGCCCGATTATACTCCTCCAAAGAAGGCTTACGTGTTGACACCTCTATCTCTTCATAAAAAGCATTCAAATCCCCCCTATTCTCCCAACAGACTTCCTGTAGATTTTCGGTTAGCTTTTTAGCTAAAGAGGCACCAATCCAGTTGCTTTTCTCACCAATACCTGCGGGAAAAGAATAGGTGCCTAAAAAATCCCATATATTTACGTCCCCACTCGTACCATTGGTCATTACACCAACGAAATCGTTCGCACAAGATACGCTGTCCACCAAGCTTTTTTCAAATGCAGCGAAATAATCTCCCGCAATCATTCCCGGACTAAAATCACCCACATAATGCAAATTATAATTCGCCAGCACAGCCTTGATTTTATGCACTTTATCCCGAAGGACAAGGTAGGACAACTGCGTATCTGGTGTACCCATACTGCAATCGATAAGATGCTCTGCCCCGATTGGGTTCGTTTTTATTGCGTCAATCTTGCCATCCACCGGACTCCGTGCTACATACGGCTCTTTCATCTTATACCTCCGGATCAACAAAAAATCGGGCACTTCCACCGACCCATATCCGATAGATACAGGTGCTACTTGCGCTAATGCAAGACGCACCGACTCCAGGATTTTACTTTTCAACATAGCCCGATAGCCATCATCCGCATGCCCCCATAAAATAGACGAAACAGCTCCGCCCGAATGGATATGCGTACTCGAAATTAAGACCGATTCCCGCCTGATTCCTGTAGCACAAAAAATAGCATCCTTTACGTCATCCAAAAACTCACGTCGCATCGCACAAGTATCCACTACAACAAAGACCAGCTGCTGCATGGAATTCGATAACACGATGGTACGAACGAAAATATCCTCGTATATAGCCGTGACATACCGCGTATGAAACTCGCCGTTGATCAGTGACCCATAGGATGGTGTTATCTTAATTTTGGCTGTCCCTGCAAATAGAAAATCATCTGTCATCGCTTATTTAAAGTGCTTTTTCTAAAAATACCAACAAATTCCTGTAAAAAATACGGTCTATATCCAGGTCTGAATAGCCTCTATTCTGAAGAATCTGCTCAAATTTCTGCAAATCTGCTATCGAATTCATATCCCAAGGAGTCTGCTCCGTTCCGAAAATACCGTCTAGGTCACTCCCGATAGCAATATGATCGGTATTTCCTGCTATTTGGCAGATGTGATCCCAGTGGTCCACCAGTTTCTCTAATCTAATATCCAATTGCCAAGGATCCGATACCGCATCAATAAAACGAATATCCATTGCCCAACAGTCGAGCATCCCCCCAATAACAGCACCCCGCTCAATTAATAACTTAATCTGCTCGTCAGTTAACTGCCTTTGGTTCGGCACCAGCTTGCGCACATTATGATGACTCGCCCAGATAGGACCATCATAAACAGCCATTGCTTGTTCAAATCCTTCATCTGTCAGATGCGTTACATCAAGAATCATGTTTAATTTAGCCATTTCTTTCATTAAGCGAAAACCCTCGGGTTTTATCTCCCCGACCGTCTTTGTGCCGGGGGCGTATCGGCCCGGACCAAAATGCGATAACCCCAAAGCTCTTAATCCATACCCATGCGCCTCATACAAATAATCCACGTTTACCAACGAATCTGCCCCCTCTAGACTGAGCACATAACCAATAGGCTTGGTCAAATCGTCTATCGTTTCATTTTCCCAGAGCTGCCAATGCTGCCGCAGTTGTGCGGCGGTACGTAATTGCACCATTTCGCCAAGCTTTTCCATCTCCCTATACCAGGCCAATTGCGCCTGTGTTGCTGCCCAAGCCTGCTGCGGTGAATGATATCCCGACAACGCCGTACCAAAAGCATTCACCCGCCCCAATTGCGTAGCAACTACAACAGCAATTTTACCCTTACGCAATTCAGGGAGACAAACCGTATTTTTTCCCCGGTCAGGCTTGTCTTTCATATGCATTTCAGCTGCCCGTATATGATCCAGACTTTTTGATAAATCGCGGTTCCATTCCATCGCATTCATCGCAAGATCAAGATGCGCATCAATAATCAATCTTTTCTTCATAGTGCAACGATATTATCTTGCATCGCTTGAAATTGGGCGATAAGCTGCTTCATTTCAAACGTAAATTCTTTAAACTTATCCAGCATCTGCTGCTTTCCTGCCGCGTCATAACTGTAAAAGCCCCTCCCATTTGAAATCCCATCGTCCCCCTGCGACCATACTTTTTGCGCAAAGGGAGGAATTTGCACCTGCTTAGCAAGCTCAGGATTCAAGTCATACATGACCCTTCCATAAGCATATACCCCCATCAAATCCATGTACCTAAAGTTGCCGGCAAAAGGAACATAAAAACCCGCGTCATTTCGGCAAGCGCGATCCACACTCGCTACATCCGCATATCCTTGATCAACCAAAAACATACCTTCCCGAACAATTGCCGCAAACAAGCGCTCAGCGATACTAAAATCACAGGTAGACACGACAGTTCGCTTTAACCAATCCACCTTTGTGATGCTGCTAAGCCGCTCTACGAGATGAACTGCAGTAGCGTCGTTACTGATTAACTCTAAAAAAAAGTTCGCTTCAACCGGGAAGCTCCATCTTACACCAATCAGGCGATTCGGATAGCGCAGTCCTTTTTGAAAGGTCGATAACATCTGGGACTCCAGGTTAATCAAAATTGGAATATCAGGCGCAAGGGTTTGATCAAGGCATTCCAAGGCGTACCGTTTCTGTTCAGCTTCCTTCTCCGAATGAAAAATAACCAAATCGAGCATATGGCTGACCTGCTGCGCTAAGTCCAAAACGCTGTCAAAGACCATACAATGCTCCACATGCTTCTTCAAAAATTCATGGATATTTATCACCCATTTTCCATCACCGAGGAGGCCTATATTTCGCTGCGTATTCATCTTATTTAAGCCTAAAATCTCGAAAAACTTTTTCAACAGCTGTCAATGCCACCTCCATATCTGCGACCGTATGCACTGCCGATATATACCAGAGCCCTCGACTCAATATTCGGATCCCCTGCTCCTGCAATGCATTGACAAATTCAGCCAGCTTCGCCTTATCCGCATGTAAAGTATCGCGATAATCATACGATTTTTCAAGATCGGAAAAAGTCGTACTAAATACTGGTCCAGGACCTTCGATCAACATCGTAATACCATACCGCGCTGCAATATAGCGGATCCCCAGCATCAGTTTATTCCCAAGCGCATACATTCTAGCATAAGTCTCGACATCATCCTCCAACACTTTAATCGTCGCCAGTGCCGCCGCAACGGTACTATTACAAGCATTCATCGTTCCAGCATGGATCGCCTTCGATTGCGTTATCATGTCCATCCACTCGTTTTTTCCAACGATAGCGCTAATCGGATGACCACTCCCTATGGCCTTGGCAAAAATTGACAAATCAGGCTTGATATTAAAATAACCCTGAGCGCCAGACAGTGACAATCTAAATCCCGTTATCACCTCATCAAAAATTAGCGCTACCCCATACCGATCACATAAATCACGAATTCCCTGCAAGTAAGATTTTTCGGGCACAATGCACCCATTATTACACATGACCGGCTCCATAATGATGGCCGCAATTTCCTTTCCACTCACTTCTAATAAATTTTCCACAAGCTGCAGATCATTCCACGGTAAAACAAAAAAATCATGGCTACTATTTTCAGAAAGCCCCTGCGACCAAGGGAAAAAATTAGGATCATGACGGTCTCCCAGTGCGGCGATAGACGGCGCACTAAAACCATAGGCGACATTATCCATCCAACCATGATAATGACCTTCAAAACGCAAGAATTTTTGTCGCCCAGTTTTAGCCCTTGCAATTCGAAATGCCGTTTGCACAGCTTCCGAGCCATCAAGGCAAAACCTAATTTTTTCAGCACTCGGAATAAGTTCGCAAATCTTTTCGGCCAACTGCAGCTCTTTGATATGCTGACCCGCGAACAATTGACCACGCGCACTATATTTATCAATTTCTGCCTGCACATACGGATGTGCATGCCCCACAATAAGCGGCCCTTGACTCAATGAAAAGTCCAAATAAGCATTGCCATCTACATCAAAAATACGACTCCCCTCCCCATGCGAAAAAAATAACGCATGCGGGTAACTATACTTTCGAAATTCGGAGGAAACACCACCAGCCATTACCCGCTCCGCCCGTAGCAAGAGTTCGGCAGATTTACTATAATTTTTCATTCGCTATGATTAAGATTAAATGAATCCTTTTTGGACAATCGAAAAATTGCCAAGTTAAACTGCTCAAACAAATGCGCCCATTGCTTTGCAGATTCTTTGGTATACGGATACAAGCCATCCAAATTATGAATCCCTCTCTTATGCCTTTGTACCGCTTCCTCCATGATAGGGGGAACATTTTCATACACATATAAGTCTTGAAACCCCTTGTGTAATGTCGCTAAAACATGCTGCGTACCCAAGTAATCCATACGCCTAAAAATGCCCATAAAGGTGATCCAAGCCCCAAAATCATGTTTGAACAATTCATCAGCCTGTTCGAAAGTCGTAAATCCATCATTTACCAAGCCCAGTGCTTCACGATACACCGCATACATTAACCTGTTGGTAATAAAACCACGAATATCCTTTTTTAGCAGGGTGGGTTCTTTGCCCCAATGATGCGCGATCGCGTACATTAGATCTGCCCTGTCCATATCTGTTTTCTCACCACAAGTTATCTCCAAAAAGCGCGTCGCATAAGCCGGCTCGGCCCAGTGAATACCCAAAAAGTTAGCTGGATTTTTAACAAACTGCTGCAATTGACTAATCGGGATGGCAGACGTGTTGGAAGCGATCGTACAGCTCTCCTTTACCACGGCTTCAATCTTTGTATAGATGCTTTTTTTGATCTCTAGATCTTCAATCACACATTCCTGTACAAAAAAACATTCTTCTAACGCCCGAAAATCTGCTGTCAACAGCAACATCTCCTCCAAATCAGGCTGTTGGCCCGAGCGATAATAATCTTGATGCGCATTTGCGAGCAACATGTTCAAATCATGCTTCGCTTTTTCAATTTCCCCCTCCAATAAACCAATACCGATCACTTTATACCCCGACAACATCAAAGAAAGGGCAATACTTGTCCCCATGAGCCCCAGCCCAACTACGCCAACTTGACCGTTATCTATGCCCTGAACTGCCATGATTAATCGTTTTTGGGTGCTATCCAGGCGACACAGTCAATTTCAATTTTTATACCTTCAGCCAATACAGATTGAACCGTAGTCCGGGCAGGCTTCAATACATTAAAAAACGTTGCATAAGCCGCATTAAAGCGATCAAAATCAGCAATATCAGCCAAATGCACCGTTGTTTTTACAATATCCGATGCCGAGGCACCCGCTTGCTGTAAGATGAGCAATATATTTTCCATTGTCCGCTCCGTTTCCTCTTCGATCGATCCCAGCACAAAGGCTGATTTTTTAAAATCTACAGCAGCCTGACCACTGACATAAATAAACCCATCAATCTGTATGGCATCCGCGTAAGCACCCGTTTCAAAATTTACATCCCGATCCGGATGATGATAAATTTTTCTTTCCATTGCAATTTCATTTTTAGTATACCCAAATCTACAAGATGGCCGAAGACAGGACTGTTACAATCTTACGTAAACATGATATTATCACACAAAAACGCCCGCGCCCGCGAGGTCGCTATACAGAAAGTGTTTGCACGCTCATCTTTTCTTGCACCAACTTTCTATATTCAGAAGGAGACATGCCTTTCAATCGTTTAAACTGCCTATTGAAGTTTGCCAAATTATTAAAGCCACATTGATAGGCCACCAACACAATCGGCGTTTGGTTACTCCGTAAGAGCGTACAAACATGGCCGATCCGAACCGCATTCAGATAAGCGACGAAGGTCATTCTAAATTGATCTTTAAAATAATTGCAAAAAGCCGTAACAGACATGCAAGCCATATCAGCCACCTCCTTTAAGCAGATATCCCGATAAAAATTAATTTTTATAAAGGCTATAATTTTAGCGTATCGATCCGTAGCCGTACGGTCGCCGATCTGATAATTGGGGCTTGCTAAAACTTGGATTTCGTTTTCCTCCATGGCTGCGACGAGAAGATCAAAAATTAAAAACAAAGAAGAAAGTCGCTGTAAACCAGTTTGATCAATCATGTTGCACATCACCGATTCAATTTTGGACCGGCAATTTCCGAAAATAACGAGGCCACGCTTTGCCAAGTAAAATACCTCCTTGAGCCGATTCATTTCCATGATCGAAAAGATATTGCCGTTCAAAAAATCTTCAGTGAAGTGGATAACAACGGCTTCAGACCTGTTGTCCCCATCGAGCCGTTCATTGTTCGACCAGACATGTGGAATTCCGGGCGCCATAAAAACGAGATCTCCGGCGTCAAAAGAACCGATGTGATCGCCCACCATCCTTTTTCCAGCACTTTTCCGCACCAACACAAGTTCGTATTCCGGATGATAATGCCAAGGACATGGAAAATAAGCCCCCTTTTCTGTATATACAATGAAAGATTTATCTAGTTCCTTTGGTAAACGACATTCTATTGCTTTCATATTTCTAATTTTTTAAAACATAATATCATTTCATTTTTGTATTTTTAAAACAAAGAGCCAGCCCTCTCCCCCCTACATTTAGCTACTTTATGATATGAAATATCCACGTAGTACAGGCTGCACAAACACGAATGAATATAGTTTGAATATTCCATATGGCCTTTAAAGAACAAATTATTTACATATGAAAAACAGAGAAACGATAAACATAAAATACATTGCTGAACTTTTAAATATTTCCACTTCGACCGTATCTCGCGCATTCAGAAATACCCATGATATAAATCCGGAGACAAAAGACCGGGTGCTGGATCTGGCGAAATCATTAAACTACAAACCAAATCCCAGTGCCGCAGCCTTAGCCTCTGGATCAACCAAAACGATCGGTGTTATCATCCCCTCGGTACAGAACTTCTACTTTTCGACCGTCATATCAGGGATCCAATCCAAAGCATTGTCCGAAGGTTATAATGTGATCCTCTATATTTCAAATGACAATCCCGATGATGAAGAACGCCTATTAGAAAATATTTCGCTGGGGCATATCGATGGCCTACTCATCTCGCTATCATCCGAAAAAAACATTCCCTACTTTGAGCGATTGATCCAAGCCAAGTTTCCCGTCGTATTTTTTGACCGTGTCCCGCACCACATTCAGGCAACCAAAGTCATGCAAGATGATTTCCAAGGCGCCTATGATGCCACCAAATTTTTGATCGCTCGCGGCTACAGATCCCTCGCCCATATTTCCGGACCCAAAGAAATGGCCCTCGTGCAAAACAGGTATGCCGGTTTTAAGCAAGCGATGGACGATCATCAAATGGCTATAGACCCCGAGCTCATTATTTTCTCTGCCTTTAACCGTCAGTCCGGATTTGACGACACCACCAAACTAATCGCGTCGACCAATAGACCCGACGCGATATTTGCTGTTAATGATTCCAAAGCCATTGGTGCTATTTTAGCTTTAAAAAAGCAGAACATCACCGTAGGTGCTGAAATCGGTGTCATTGGTTTTACAAATGACCCTATTGGTGAAATCATAGAACCCGCCTTAACCACCATCGAGGAACCCGCGTTCCAAATAGGTCAAGAAAGCTGTCACCTACTCCTACGCCATATAAAACATGTCGACTTTGAGGTACGCGATCTCATCTTGCCCAATAAGCTCATCATTCGGTCCTCTACCAAAGTCGAGTAACGCGCTCACATTAGCCCTTAGTCTCCGTTAACAAGCTTGCCGAACACCTGTCCAAAAAAATATGACAATCGCCATGGCTTTGCAATATACTCGCTGGATGGAGATTGGATATTTCACCCTCGATGCAATTTTTAACCGCCAATGCCTTACGTTCGTCAGGCACAGTACAAACGATTTTAGTCGATTTTAAAATTTGTTGTACCGACATACTGATCGCTTGTTTTGGCACTTCATCCAATGAATTAAACCAGCCTTCGCCCAATTGTTGCAGCCTACATTCCTTATCCAAATCCACCCGAAGATAAGGTTGCATGGTTTCAAAATCCGCCGGCGGGTCATTGAAAGCGAGGTGTCCATTTTCGCCAATGCCGACAAAAGCTACATCGATCTGATGCGCGACAATTTTTTCCGATATCCGTTTCAGTTCCACCGCCACATCGTTCTCCCCATTGATTAAGATCGCTTCTTTAATCGCAGCTACCTTATCCAGAAATCGTTCTTTGAGGTATTTTCTAAAACTAGCCGGATGATTTTCAGACAGGTCAATGTATTCGTCCAGATGAAACATGCGAACTTTTGACCAATCAATATCCCTATCTGAAAGTAAGGCTTCAATCGTTTCAAATTGACTTTGGCCAGTTGCCAAAATAATATTAGCCTCGCCATTCTTCGCAATTGCCTCTTTAATATAAAGGGCACCTAAGAGCCCCGCTGCCGCCCCCATCTCCTTTCTACTGTTATAGCTATTAATTTTTAACATATTTATATTTACTATTCGGTTTTATGATTCAAGATTAATATCATGGACACTATTATTTTTCCATCTTCCCATTGTAAAATCAGGAACTTTTATTGGTTGTGAGCCATTTGCGATAGACCATTCACTTAGCGGACCAATCACAGACCAAGCAGCCGCATCATACACATCCATATCCACAGGCAATCCCTTACGCAAACATTCAATTAAACGCCAATCCATGATATAATCCATTCCACCATGTCCCCCCACCAATTTGGCCATTTCACCCACTTTTTTTACAATGCCAGGCGTATATTTTTCTTCGAGGGCTTTGAACGTTTGTTCATCAACAAAGCCCTCATGGCTCGTGGCAATTTTTGCCGGCAAGGGGTATTTTTGCGCAAAAGCTTTCGTACCACTGACTACATGCAGCCTCGAATAAGGACGCGGCGAGCTCACGTCATGCTGGAGCAAGATCGTACTGCCCGAAGCCGTCATAATATTCGAAGAATTGATGTTACCCCTAAACTTATTATGATCAAATTGTTTGAAAAAAGGATCCTGCTGCGCCATTTCCAGATTTTTCTTTCCGAGCGAAAAATCCTTACTCGCCATGGCGGTCATATAATCCATCCGATTACCCCGATTAATCTTTAAAATTTGGCTAATCGGACCAAGCCCATGCGTCGGGTATAAATTTGCATTATGCGCAGCATTCTCACGCAATCGCCAATAATTATAGCGCGCATCCTTATCAAAAAGACTATCCAGCAAATCATGAATATAAGCCCCTTCACAATGAATTATTTCCCCGAAGAAGTCATTCCGAGCCATATTTAAAGTCAACAGTTCGAAAAAATCATAACAACAATTTTCGAGCATGACACAATGCTTTTTCGTTTTCTCGGAAGTCGTCACCAATCGCCAGCATTCATCTACCGTCCGCGCAGCAGGTACCTCTACGGCCACATGTTTTCCATGTTCCATGGCATATACAGCGATATCCGTATGCAAGTGCCAATCCGTACAGATATAGATCAAATCAACATCCTCGCGATTACATAACGCTTTCCACGCATCCTCCTTTCCCGAATACAATTTTACCTGAGCCGCATGATGAGCAGCAACTTTTGCTTTCGCATTGACTGCAGACTCTTCTCGAATATCACATATCCCCTGTACCGAGACCCCTTCAATTTGGCTCACCCGCTGAACAGCAGCAGTTCCCCTTTTGCCCACCCCAACAAAGCCTATCCGAACCGTATCCAACTTTGGCGCACGGTAGCCGCTCATGTTAAAAATGGGTTTGTGTTCTTGAAGCGCAGCCCTTTCAATCTCATCAAGATACCTCTCATACGTTTTCTGGTCTGCCTGTTTGGCAAACACGACCGGCTTTGCAATGACAGACAGCCCTAAAAGGCCCGACATTTTCAAAAAGCCCCTTCGATTAGCATTATTTTTCATCCTTATATAACTTTAAGTCCATACATATCGCTAAAAACCACGATCAATCCACGTCCCACCAAAGGCGCGTCGACGCTTTATCAACCCCACCCAATAAAGCAATACCCGATGCTACCCCAGCGGCGTTGCTTGTATACTCCGTATTCGGGAAATTTAATCGTTTAATGAACGTACCTACCGGCAGGTCCGCATTGTCAGAGGCCAATAAATCATAGAGATCCGGATACCCCGTACGTCTAAACTCAGCCCAAGCCTCCCATCCATCCGGAAAAATAGCCAACCATTTTTGCGTACCGATTTGTTTTCTTTGTTCAGCTGCCGAAGTCGCAAAGCTAATGGCGGTCGTAGACACCGCCGGCGAATTATTATAATCTTCCGGAGCCACAGGCTTATCGGACGAATTGATGTAAGCCGTAATGACCGATTCGTCTACTACCCCCCATTGATTTAAACTCAGTTTTATTCCCTTTTCATACCACACCTTTGCCGTTCCGCCCATTGACCATCCATTCAAAGCACCCTCCGCACGTAAAAATGCAGCCTCTGCCGAACACATGACATGCTGCCGCGCATTCAAATTTTGCGTATAGCTACTTGCCGAAGTATACGTAATCCAGTAAGGCCCCACATTCGACTGCAGTGTCGACGCATTCGTTGCCAAGTTGAGATCCGAAGCCAGCATCCCATTGCGACGACTTTTAAACGTTCCCGTGGTAATATTTTTCTGAAAATAAATAGGCAGCCTAGGATCATTATAGCCCACCAGATAAGACTTCATGGTCGAACTCATCGAACTCCCATACCAACCGGCGATTTGAGCTAAGCCATTATAATCACTCGCCGTATTGACTTTTTCGATGGATGCATTATCCGCATTACTCTCAATCACGCCCGCTAGCACAGCCTCTTCGGCATATTTCTTTGCATTCGTAGGATCGATCTTCGAGATGCGCAGAGCCAAGCGCAATTTTAACGTATTAGCCAATTTCAACCACTTTTTCACATTGCCATCATAAATGACATCCCCACTAGGCATTACTGCAGTTGCCGCATCAGCCGATTCCAAGATGGCAATTGCCTTATTCAATCGCACAAAAAAGTCAGCATAAATAGCATCCATGGCATCATACGGTATCGAAGTACTCTCCCCGTCTTGTAAGGCATTAAAATAAGGTATCGGCCCAATGGCATCCGTCAAGCGATGAAAAGAATACACCCAGACCACATTCGCCATTGCATACTCAGGCGAATCGGCCGTCACGTTGTCCATAATGGTCTTCAATTGCGCCCCAACCTGCACAAAGCTGATTAAAAACATCCGTGCAGTATAAGCCGTATTCACCGTATAGCGTTCGGTGGTGACACTTTTCGCAAAATATTGCGAATAGATATCCGCAAAATAATTTTGCGTAGTTTCATAATACGAATGATTTATTCCCGCTGAGCTAATTGCCTTTGTAAACAAATAAGGGAGTTCGGCACTACTAATTGTAGTGATGCCGTTACTAGCCGTATTTTTGATGGTAAAATCCTTTGTACAGCCACCCAAAAGCGTGCAAGCCAAAAACATAGGTAGATATTTTTTCATGTTGGTTTTCATAATTCACCAGATTAATTGTAAAAAATAAAGATTAAAACGAAGCCTTTAGACCGAGTGTAAAGGTCCTAGACAAGGGCAATACCCCCGCTTCAACCCCTTGAAAGTTGCCCGATCCAATGGACGATTCCGGATCCACAGGATTCGCAATCTTACCCAATCCCGGAATATCTAAGATAGATTTGCCTTTATATAAGAACAGCACATTATTTACGGAGAAATTGAACTGCAAGGCCCGAATACCCGGGATCACCTTTGCGGGCAAATCATAAGAAGCCCCAATATTTCTGATTCTAAAATTCGTCATATCAAAAGTAAAGAACTGACCATACGGGTAAATGCCCCCAGCAGCGACTTTGGTCCAAAACGTTTCCGCATTCACAGCTGTTGTATTTTGATTTCCCGAAGCATCTACCGCATCCAGTACCAACCCACCCTCTCTAAACTTTTCCGTAAAATCCGCTACCCCATAATCTGCCAGCATAGCGGCTGTACCCGAAACCATTTCTCCACCTATTCGCCCATCGATATGGATATTCAATCCAAAGTTTTTGTATTTAAAAGAATTTGACCAGCCTAAAGTAGAGGATGGGTTATAATTACCCACCTTTTTACCCGCTTCAACTACCGGCAGTCCCTGCGCATCAACGACGTACTTATCCGTAGCCGCATCCTTTTTCCAGATATAACTATACAAATCACCATAGGCCCCTCCCTTGGCTACGACCACCGATGCATAAGCAATATTTTCACTGATATTGACAGAAGAAACCTGATCATTTAGACTTACCACTTTGCTTATGTTTCGCGCAAAGTTGAAATTCGAGTTCCATGTAAAATGCTCCGTTTTCACCGGAGTAGTCTGTAGTTGGAGTTCAAATCCCTGATTTTGGATATTTCCTGCATTAACATACTTCGTTTGGTATCCCGTCGCATACGGCACCGTTAAATACATCAACTGATTTTTTGAGTTCGTTTTGTAATACGTACCATTTAGATTCACGCGGTTATCAAACATTTGCAAATCAAATCCAGCCTCAAATGACAAGGTTTGTTCAGGTTTTAAGTTCGAAATATTTTGTGTGGCACTCCGATTGATCGCGCCGTCGCCAGCAGCCTTCACATAGTAATACGTTTGATTCAGCAAGTTAGGATCCGCATCATTACCCACCTTGGTATACGACGTTCTAATTTTCCCCATATTAATCCAGGTCGGTAAATGAACAACCTCGTTTAAGAGAACCGACAAACCCGCCGAAGGATAGAAGTAGCTATGCGGACTAGGCAAAGTAGAAGACCAGTCATTTCTACCCGTAATATCCACGTATAACGCTTTCCATAGCATGAGGTTTACACTACCAAAAACAGAGTTCAATTGCCGATCATAAGACAAGAGATTAATATACGCC
The DNA here is from genome assembly GCF_050433745.1 of Sphingobacterium sp. HSC-15S19. Taxonomy (NCBI): domain Bacteria; kingdom Pseudomonadati; phylum Bacteroidota; class Sphingobacteriia; order Sphingobacteriales; family Sphingobacteriaceae; genus Sphingobacterium; species Sphingobacterium sp. HSC-15S19. The sequence continues at coordinate 129,754 of NZ_JBNPWQ010000004.1, read as the reverse complement.
GGCGAAGCTGCAAAAGACAGCGAGAACCTATTCGGGATCACCAAGCCATTCGCTTCATCCGTATGCGTATCGAATTTTCTGTTCAAGAAACTTGAACCGAGAACATAATCAATATGGAAGTTTTCATTTCCCAAGTCACTTCCACCCGTTAACAACAGATCCAAATTCGTATTACTATATTTCGATTCTGTCAAGTAATACATTCCCCCCGCTCTGATTGTGCCATTTGATTTTGTCGTTGCATTAAATGCGCCATCTGTAGTTTCATTGTAAGTATCAAAGCTGAATCTTGTCATGAAATTCATCCAGGGGAAAAATTGATAAGAAACCGATCCTATTCCATTCGTACGCTTGCGTTTTTCATTAACCGATGTACGATTTACTGTCCAGAATGGATTATCATTATTTACATTTGTACTCCAGAACAAGCTCTCGGTAATCCCAGTACTCTGGTTAAAAACCTCATAATTATTCAGCTCATCATCAGACATATCCCTTGGCATGGTATATAAAGTCGCCAAGACCCCATTTGCCGATAGGCGCTGTTTGTTTTTGATATCCTGATCGAGGTAGCTCAGTTTCAGATCCGTTTTGAGGTTTTTAATCAACTCCGTATTGATCCTGAGATCCAGCCCATTTTTCGTCATGTAATTATTTGGAATGAGCCCGCCAATCCGACTATTATTCACCGAGAAAAACGAAGCCACCTTATCCGTACCACCAGACGCGCTCAGCGAATTGTTATTCGAATAAGCCGCATTAAAAAAATGCTTAACGTTGTCCGGGTAAGCCGTTGATTTTTCCCCCCAGCTATCCACCGCATTATCCCCCCTTACACCCGCATTTCCACGTCCATACGCATTTTGGAGCGACGGGATATACGATGCCGACTCTATGCTATGAGTCGAATTGAGGTCCAATTTCCAGCTACCGGCAGCACCTTTTTTCGTTGTGATAATAATCGCACCATTGACGGCGCGGCTACCATACAAAGCCGCAGCAGAAGGTCCCTTTAGCACATTTATACTTTCAATATCCTCTGGGTTAATATTTGCGCCACCATCACTACTTGAGTACACATTTGAAAAAGGAGAAGCGGATTGTGTAGTTGACGAATTATCAAATACAATTCCATCGATCACAATTAAGGCGTTATTATTGCCCGTAATTGATTTATTCCCCCTTAAAACAATCCGAGCAGATGATCCAGGCCCCCCCGAAGTCGTATTTATAACAGCCCCCGCTACTTTACCGGATAAAGCACTCACGAAATTTCCACTATTATCACGAATACCACTTACCGCTTCAGCCGAGACTTTTTGCGTAGAATACGTTAAGCCTTTGGCTTCCCGCTTTAAGCCCAAAGCCGTGACGACCACCTCATCCAGCATCCCCTCTTTAGGCTGCAGTTGCACGGTAAAGAAGCCCTTCTTTGTCACGGTGTACGTAAGCTTCTCATAGCCCAGCAAAGAGACCTCCACGATATCGCCCGTTTTCAGATCAATTTTAAATTGACCCTGCTCATTCGATTTCACGGTGTTATTATTCACTTTTACGGTTGCGTAGGGCAATGGCTTCCCATCAATTTTGGAGGTAACTCTCCCACTAAATTCCTGAGCTGACAAATACAGACAACTCATCAAGCATAGAACAGTCAAAACCGCTCCCTTGTAATCAACAAAACACTGCTTTCTCATAACTTTAAGTATTAATTCCGGTTATATATCAATTCTGATATCCTAAAATAGCCAAAACACAATTTAAAATCATGGAGAAAGCCCCAATAAATTACCGAGAGCGTTGCCGAAATAAGAAATCACCCATTAAAAAGCAAGATTAGGTCGTATACTATCAAAATAAAGAACAATAAATTGCTCAATTATTTCAAAAACTAGGGGTATACCCCTAGGCGTCAATACATAGCATGCTCCGAAAACCATAGATGGAAGCTTTGCAGTAGCCAGCCAGCTTACAAATGGCAGTGCTTAAATACGATTATCCTCCCTTCGAGATCGACGGAATATAAGAGAGAATCTGTACTATCAAGCACATCTTGTAGCAACTTTTGCTGCTTTTTCCACTCACTTTTCAACTCCGTTGCTATTCCTTTCCAAGACGAGCTTTCTTGGTTCAGAAGTTCTACAGTGCAACAATAGTATCCATCTCCAATAGATGCCGGTTTTAATTTCAGGCTGTAGGAAGTTGATTCACATAAGAAATCCAGCTTTATTTGCTCATTATTAATCAACATTTTTCGGATATTCGGTTCAATCTGTGCAATAGCATCCAACCATTTATTTTTGATCACATGAAAGTCTTCCTCCCCTACAAGCTGCTTAAATGATGTATTGGCAAAATCACAGTGGGCATGCTTATCGATTATCCCCGATCAATGTAGACAATAGGAAAAGATCTTCTGACATCGCTATGACGCGATCTATGGTTGAGATATTCAAATTAGCCATCAGCATCGCAATGGATGAAAAGGCAAGCACATAGCAGATCAGTAGCCTTTCGGCCATTTGAATGGGCCGCAACGAGACGGGAGCTCTAAGACTAATACCAAACCAGTAAACCCCGAGCCCAAAAGCGAGGGCCACCATTAAAACACAAGGCGTACTCAATAAAACCAATACAGAAATCGAATCAGAAGGCATCATAACAACAGATTAAGGGTACAAATATGAACAACAGACCTCCTCTTTATTTTCATCAATTTATAAAATCTGCGTTTCACCCCATGAACCCTCCCTTTCAATTGATAAACACGTACGAGATTGGACAAAAAATGACTATTTTTATAAAGCCATAATAAGGTTTGGTGCGATCAAAAATGATCTTCACAAACTCCACTTGAGAAGAGAAGACCTGAATATGTACATTTATTCGCAAACCATCTATTTGTAATTGTTGATGAGAGGTATTGGACTACTTATTTTTTTTACGACATTATTACTGTGCCGGGCAGTTGGGCAACAGCCTTATGCCCACGATCTCCAGCAACTCAGCGATCTCCCGAGCAAACATGTCTACTGCATTTACCAAGACCATAAAGGCTTTATCTGGCTGGCCATTGAAGAAGGCTTGTTTGGCTATGATGGCTTTACTTACACAAACCATAAATCAGAAATTCAAACCACCGTCGTGGGTAGCAATATTCAGGAGGATAAATAGGGACGCATCTGGTACCAAAGTTTTGACGGCTTTTACCCCAAAACCCGCCCCCCGACTTTATTACCTTTGGACTAACGGATACTCACCTTTTTGTAGTCCAGAAAAAAGGGGTTGATAGCTATGATCTCCGGTCGCTACACCTGACCACGACTATCGCCATTCCTATTGAAAGAGCTGAACACGCAACGGTATTAAATTAAGATTTTTACCTGATATCGGACAATAGGATATTTCGGATAGACGAGCACCTTCAACTGTCGTCAAGCCATTTCTTTGCCGACAAAAAGCTCCACGTCAAATACATTTAGCCGTACAAAAACACGCTGTATGTCGTATCAAAACGCAACGAAACCAAACAGCTCTACTTTTTTGACAATCGGCTCAATTACATTAAAAGTGTTCCTATCCGCGGCCCAATACATATTCAGGGATCTGACGTTGTCGACAACAAAATATGGCTACACACGCCGCAAGGTGTATTTGTGGTGAATACAAACGACGAAAAGATAACCGAAGTTGTTTTGTTTCCGGAAAACAATAGTTCAAAAGTCCTCAAAGATTATCAGGACAACTACTGGTTTGCATCGCTCAATAATGGGGTACAGATTGTCCCCAATCTCGTCGACCGCATGTACCATGTACAGCCTTTTCTCACCAGAACATTTAGCCTCACATCAAAACCGACTATGCAGCCTGGCACTAACTTACAATGGTATACATGGGTGATTCTTTCAGTATTCGTCATATTGAGCTTAAAGGTCATTCTAAAATTGAGCCGTTGGGTCAGTCATGGTTTATGTGATGCTTTATCCAGAAAATAGGAATAAACAGTAAGAGAACGACACATAATATCACAGTCAATTATTAACTTGTTAAAATATTATTTAGAAATAAAACAGTGCGACATGTCAAAAAGAGAAGCTATAGCAAGATACAACCTTATCATCAAGAAACTACGAAAGCGTCCGGCTAAGTTTGTCGAGATAGCGGACTATTTGGCTTTAGAGTCGGAGTTACAGGAATATGATCTTAATATATCTATGCGTACATTTCAGCGGGATAGAAAAGATATATTCTCCATTTATAATATCGATATCCAATACGATTTTATACGAAAGGTCTATTACATTGATCAAGAAGAACAACTGGAGTTGAACGAACGGATATTGGAAGCTTTCGACACGTTCAATGCGTTGAACCTCACAGACAGATTATCGAATTATATCCATTTTGAAAAGCGAAAACCACAGGGTACGGAGCATCTTTATGGCTTGTTGCATGCCATTAAAAACCAGTTGCAGATCAGGTTTGTCTATCAAAAATATTGGCAAGAAGGATTAACTGACCGTCATGTTGAGCCCTTTGCTTTGAAGGAATTTAAAAACAGATGGTACTTGTTGGCAAAAGACCTCAAAAACGAACAGATCAAAAGTTTTGCACTCGACCGGCTGAAGGAATTGGAGATATTGAAAAAGAGATTTGAATCTCCGAAAAATTTTGATGTAAATGAGCATTATAGACACTGCTTCGGTATCATCAGCCAAAATAGTGACAAACCGGCGGATGTCATCTTATCGTTCAATCCTTTTCAAGGGAAATATATTAAATCATTACCTCTACACGAATCGCAAGTGTTGCTTACCGATAGTGATGAAGAAGTGCGTGTGAGGCTGAAGCTATTCCTCACCCACGATTTCTTTATGGAATTGTTATCTTTTGGAAATGACATGAGAGTCATTGCGCCCAATAGTTTGATTGATGAATTAAAATCAACTGCTAAGAATATTCTAGACATGTATAAAGAATAGGAATCGCCTCAATACTTTCCTCCCAAAAATGATTTTTAATATAAAATTGTTTATCATTATATTAGTAATTCCAGTTAAAAGAAAGCCAATATATAGCTAAGCCTCCTAATAAAAACTGTGAAGCTTAATTATTAACAATTTTTGAATATGTCTATGGCAACAAAAAACGTTCTTTATTTGAACAAATGGTCAAAGACATTATTATAATCTATTACACAATTGCATGGATGTAAAATTTATTGACACAACAGATTGGCAGGAAATGATCTGGGTAAGTAGTGGTGGTACAAGAGAAAAACGGATCCTCCAAGATGAAAATGATTTATTGTGGTATTTTAAGCGATCAGAATATAAACTAGGACAAAATGGTGCCCCTGATAAATATTACAAATTTGAATTCTGGTCCGAAATTATTGCCTATCAGATAGGAATGATGCTAGGCTTAGACATACTTCGATATGATCTGGCCCTTAACAAGGGTAAATTAGGCTGTATAAGCCCATCAATGATAGATCAAAGCAGAGAGAAACTTATTGAAGTAGGGCGTTTTATGATTACTTTCAATCCAAATTTCGCGCCAGAACATAATGAAACCAGAAATGAGTACACAGTTTCATTACTTTACGAAACTCTGAACCACTTTCAACTAAACGAATTTCGCCATAAATTTCTAGAAACTTTAGTATTCGATGCTTTAATAGGGAATTCTGATAGGCACCAGGAAAACTGGGCTTTTATATCTGATTCATTCAAGGACGATGAACAAGTTGATATATCCCCCATCATTAACAGCTTACTGCAAACAAAATACAATGTTGATGCTGCAAATAAGGAGTTTGAATTAAGGAAATTAAATCTCCAGAAAATGGCTCCAATATACGACAGTGGAAGCTCTTTAGGCAGGGAGTTAACAGAAGATCGAATCGAAAAAATGTTGGCAAATCCTGAAATGATAAACAAATATGTAAAAAATGGAAATTCTGAGTTACATTGGAATGATAAAAAGAAAGTTTCTCATTTTGAGTTAATTAAACTACTAAAAAATGACTATCTAGATGAAATCATACAATCAGCTACCTTTTAAAAAAAATGGAATAATAATATGATGATAGATATTATAAATAACATAGACAACGTTTTGCCTCATGACCACTCCAAATATAAATTGTCAGATAATAGAAAGGAGTTCATTATTAAATTGCTAACTTTGCGGTTCGAGCAAATAATTAAAATTATCAATGACTGAGTTTTCTAAAATATTTCTATCATGGCGTAGGGGTAAAGGATCCCGTAGGCATATTGTGGGACTTTTGGAAAGGTCGTTAGATAATCAGGTTTCATTCCAATATTTGCCACTTGCTAAAGAATTAAAAAAAACTGAAGGCTTCATTCCATATTTCGAATTTCAAAACCTCGATGAAATCTATACGACCAATGTAATGAAGATTTTTTCTCACCGTCTCATTAAATCAGAGCGTCCGGACGCTGCTAATTTTTATGACTTCTGGGATATCGAAAAGATTAAAACTACCGATTCATTCTATGTATTGGGAAAATCTCAGGGACTCACGATACTGGATAACTTTGAATTTTTAGCAGACTTTCAACCAAATGAAAATATAGATTTTGTAACAGATCTTTCTGGCTTATCTTATTTAAACCTTCTTCGAGATACGGTAAAATCGGGGGACAGTTTGACATATCAATTTGAATCTAATAATCCAATAGATTCAGAAGCTGTCATTGTTAAATTTAACGGGCAAAATGTAGGTTATATCAAACAGATTCATTGTAAAGTTTTTCATAAATATAGGTTGGACGAACTAAAACTAATTGTTAAAGCTACTGAACAAAACGGCGTTATTAGAAATATTTTTGTGAAGGTTAACTATAATATTTAAGTGGGATATTGGCTCAACTGGTTGAAATATACCAAAATCTAGCGAAGCGGCTTAATCTATTTAGTCCGTTTTATTATTAACGATAAGATTTTTCATAATTTAGATTTATAAAGTTCTCCTCTTTTATCAGCGATGAAAGGGGAGTTTTTTGTTAGAGCTACTCCATCCTGAAAATGAAAAAGCCATTCCCTTTCGGAAATGGCTCACAATAAATATCTATAAACTTTAAAAGTATTTGATTACAGTTTTCCGATTTCTTCGATAGAAAGCCCGGTGCCTTTAGCAATATCAGCAATAGGTAGCCCCATTTTCTTAAACTTTAGTGCAATGGCAATAGCTTCTTCCCGCTTACCTTCAATCTTACCTTTCTGAATTCCCTTTCTTTCAGCCTTATCTAATAAATATTCTTGAGTACCCATAGTATCGCTCCTTCCTATTTTTGTTTTTATTTCTTCTTCAAACTTAGTTAAATTGCCTACAAAAAGCAATTTATCGATCTCTCCTCTGCCATTTAATGACTAATATATTGAGGAAATATACTCAAAACTTCCTCATTTACACTCATTATCAAAACTTACTGCGCAGCATACATACTGTCGGCTGAAAACTATTGCCCCAATAGGAAGTATTCAGCCGGAAAGTTGTAAATTTGACAGCTGGTTACAGATTCAATCCGCATAGAATCTGACTGTTGAAAAGTTTACTATGGATATTACTGCAGAAAATAAGCTATTGATTTCGCTTTCCCATGGCGACGAACAAGCTTTTTTTGCCTTATATGATCAGTATAGCCATGCCCTATTTTCCACTATTTTTCGAATGGTCAAAGATCGGCAGGTGAGTGAAGAGATCGTGCAGGATGTATTCCTCAAAGTCTGGCAAAAAAGATCGACCATAGACCCCACGCGAAGTTTTAAATCCTGGATTTTTACAATCGCCAAAAATGATGTGATCACCTGGTATAGAAAATTAGCGAAAGAAGCCGCAATGCAGGAAAATTTATACCAGCATTTCGAGCAGCTCTACCTGATGGAAAAAGAAGTTGATATCGAAGAAAAACAGTCCGCATTATTAGAAAAAGCGCTCAACTCCCTAAGTGAGCGTAGAAGAGAAATATTTGTGCTCTGCAAAATAGAGCAGAAAAGCTACGAAGAGGTTGCTAAGCAATTGCATATTTCTGTATCCACCGTGAGTAATGCCATGGTAAAATCCAACCAACATATCCGCCAATTTGTGCAAGACCATTATGAGGAGATTTTAACTATTCTTGTCACATTCTACTTTTTTTAAAAAAAACACCACAACGATAGTGTTTTTGCTAATAAGTTGCGTATTAACTTATAGATATGGCAAAAAAAATAGAAAACATTTACAAGAACTATTTAGATGGAAGTATCAATCGTGTCGACCTCGATAGACTGCTCCACTATTTTGAACGTGCCAGCGACGAAGAGCTCGAACAGCTCACTTCTTTGGCCTCGATCGATATTGACCAACATCAAATCGATCAACCTTTTGCGCCCCATATTGCCCGTATCAAAGAAAGATTAGAAGATAGGCTAAACCAAGCAGATGGATTAAACCAACCAAACAAACAACCGCTTCGTTTAAGCTACAAACAGCGGTGGTGGGCAGCCGCTTCCATTCTACTGGTCGCCGGATTGGCCACCTGGTTTTACCTCGCACAGCGCCTGTCACCTTCCGATATTGCGACACCATCAGCACCCACCTTATATGTGAAAGATAAGTCTGGCAAAGGAATAGCCATTTTACCAAAAACAGATTCAGCATGGCAGATCGGCGAAATCGCATTTTCCCGCATCGACAGTCAAACGGTGAAAGTCACCGCAACGGGAAAAACCCCAAGTCTGCAAACCATCTACACCCCCAATTCCGACTTTAGGATTATTCTGGAAGATGGCACCAAGATTACGATGAATGCGGCATCTACCCTCACCTTTCAGGTTCCTTTTGATGCTGCCAAAAGAGAAGTTTCCCTAGAAGGAGAAGGGTATTTCGATGTAGCTCACCAAGCACAAAGACCATTTACCGTTCATGCCGGAGCCACAAACGTCGAGGTGCTGGGCACTGTTTTCAACGTACGAAATTATGCGAGCGACGGACAGGTCACCACATCCCTGCTGTCCGGACGGATCGCTTTGAGCAAATCCGGAACCGTTCAGCGCATTGTGCTGCATCCGGGTGAAACAGCCATTACCGACCACAATGGAATACATCGCGAGCAGGTAGCGCCAAAGCAAGCTACCGCCTGGACCGCAGGCTACTTTGACTACCGCGATCAGTCGCTCCGTGTCATCCTAGCTGATTTGTCCAGATGGTATGGCATCGAAGTCGATACCCTCCCGCTACCTAACGACCGGTCAATCTATATGAAAGTCCGAAAAAATATACCATTACAGGAAATGCTAAGTCTCTTAAATGAAGCAAGCGGCCTCCATTTTCAATTGAACAATAAAAAAATCAGCTTAAAAACTACGTCTAAAAACTAACGCGTAACAATTCAATTTTAACAATACATATTTAACAACTAAATACTACATTAACCTACATCTACCATGTCCTACCTAACCCCAAAGCGACCGGTATTTTTGCGGAAATACTTGAGTGTTGTCGCTGGAATTGCTTTGATGAGCATGATTGATCCTTACGAACTACAAGCGCAACAGGTTCAGTTAAATTTTAAAAATGCCGATGTCAAAGAAGTGATCACAAGCCTATCGGATCGCTACGGCTACGAATTTGTTTTCGATGGGAATCTGTTAAAATCGGCCCGCCCGATCAGTGTCAACCTCAAACGCTCGAGCGTTGCGGACGCATTGTCCATTTTGTTTAAGGATCAGCCCTTCAGTTACCGTCTGGAAAACAAGCGCATCATCCTTTATCGCAAAGCGGCATCCACCAATAGTCAGCCCGTGCGCGGAAAGGTTATTGATAGCCTGGGCAATACCATCCCCGGCGTTTCAATCCACAACCTACAGGACAATAGCCAGACGATGAGTTCCGGAGATGGCGATTTTGAATTGAGTGTTGCCAACCCTGCAGACATCCAATTGTCTTTCAGCCACGTCTCTTTTCAAGAAAAAGTGATGCGTTTCAGTCCAGATCAAATTGCGCGGCCGGTACGGGTCATGCTGAGCGCAAAAGAGTCTATGCTCAACGAAATTATGATCACAGGATATCAGCGCATCAGCAAAGAGCGTAGCCCTGGAGCATATACCACGGTCAGCAATGATCAGTTAAACAAACAGATCAACGTCGACTTAGTTTCTGCGCTTGAAGGCCAGGTAGCTGGACTGACCTATATCAAAAACCCTACGCGCTCTGCTGCAGATAGTCCCGTACTTCGCGGAATCGGCACCTATTCCAATCAGGTCACCACCAATCCGCTTATCGTCGTGGACGACCTACCCACCGAGCTTACCCTGAGCGACATCAACCCCTATGACGTCGAGTCCGTTACCGTACTGAAAGACGCAACAGCAGCATCCATCTATGGTGCCCGGGCAGCCAATGGCGTTATTGTCGTTACCACTAAAAGAGGAAAAGGCCAAGGAGTTTCCGTCAACTTCAATGTCGATCAGTTCATCACCCAAAAACCGGATATCGACAAGATGCATTACGCCAGCACATCCGATCTGATCGACTATGAAATCGATGTGTACACCAAAGAACGATCGCGCTATGCGAATACCGAGTCTTTGTTCAATTACTACGGAAGGTTGGGTAGTGGAAGTCTAAAATATTATTCACCGTTATACGATCTATTCCGTAAAGAATCTACCGGGGCCATTAGCACGCAAGAACGCGATGCGACGATCAATACCTGGCGCAACAACGATTACATCAAAGAGTTTACAGACAACGTCTGGCAGAATGAATCACGCCAACGGTATAACGCCAGCATCTCACAGAATTCGTCCAAAAGCAACACCTTTGTTTCGTTCAACTACGATAAAGGAAAGGGTCTAGTGCAGCACGAGAAGAATGAGAAATTCAACCTGTATTTGAAATCCAGCTTCAACGTCACCAAATGGTTAAATGCGACAGTCGGACTGAACGGCACCTATGGTGTCAATAAAGAAACCGAAGGCGATTACAATAATGTGTTTTTACAGCCTCGCTATACACGCATCAAAGATGAAAATGGCAACCTCGTGTATGCGCCTTACGTTGACCTTTCAAGTTCCGTCGGACCCGGATCGGCCATTAACGGCGCGACAGCAGAACAGATTGCTGCAAACCCAAACCTAAAAAGTACCGCCTTTAATGTGCTTGAAGCCTTGGGCGAAGGCATCGAGAGCAGAAAGAATTTAAATCTTCGCGCATTTACAGCGTTGCGGGCCACCATTTACAAAGGACTCTCTTTTCAAACACAGTTTTCCTATGAACTGGGGCAAACATCCCGTGAAAGCTTCTACGACGAAGACAGTTACATGATGCGTGTTGCATCAAATGCAATGGTCAGCTACAATGCGGCGACAGGAGTATACACCAAGAACCTGCCAGCAGGAGGCCGTTACTATCAATTCGAATCCAAACGGTACAACTATACGTTCCGGAATCAATTTAACTATGACAATACCTTTGGCCAATATGGCCAGCATCAGCTAACCGCCCTGGCGGGCTTCGAGATGCGTCAGTCGCATACACCGCGTCCTATCCAACAATTGCTTGTGGGCTACAATCCCGTCACCTTGACATCGACTACCATCGACTGGGCCACATTAAGTAAAACAGGGGTAACGAGTGACATCTATGGAGGCAATGTCCGCTTGGGCGACTTAAATGGCGGTGCGCAAAAAGAAAGTTTGCACCGCTATACCTCGCTTTATGCCAATGCCGGCTATACCTACAACAACAGATACAACCTAACCGGAAGTATCCGCGTTGATCAGGCCGATCTTTTTGGTGTAGACCCCAAGTTTAAATACCGCCCGTTATGGTCTGTCGGAGCAGGATGGAATGTCAGCAACGAAGACTTTATGAAAAACAGCGAATGGTTAAACTCGCTCAAGCTGCGCGCCACGTACGGTATTACCGGCAACGTGGATCAAGAAAGTTCCAGCTATGGTACCGCCACCTGGAAATCCGACAAGCTTTTCCCCTACCTGCAGTATCTCGAGCAAAAATCTCTGCCCAATCCCATGCTGCGCTGGGAGAAAACAGCAACGACCAACTTCGGTGTAGATATTTCAATGTTAGACAACCGCCTGTCCGCCACTATCGATGCCTATAATCGCTACAGCTCCGATTTGCTGATCAGTGCAGTACTCGACCCAACCGTCGGAGCCAATTCACGCGTTATCAACAATGGGGCCTTACGCAACCGAGGAATCGAGTTTAACATCAATGGCGTGTGGCTCAAAAAGAAAGATCTGACAGCAAGCACCCAATTGGTATTTTCCTTCAACAAAAACAAGGTCGAGAAAGTGAATGGATTGACCGCTACCGCGCAGTCCTATGTTGGCTCACCAAGTAATTACTTTTTTGAAGGCAACAGCTACAACTCCATTATGGCCTATCGCTACGCCGGCATGGTCAATGGTTACCCCTATTTTCTGGATCAAAACGGCGACTCCAATGTTGTTTTTGATGATAATGGCACCCCTACAAAGATCAATGATATCAATTCACCCGATGCATTGGTCAACTTAGGGACATTGTTTCCAAAATATACAGGATCCATCAATCAGCGTCTGCGCTATAAAGCATTTGACCTTTCGGCCATGTTTGTCTTCTCCGGCGGACATAAATTGCGCAAAGATGCCATTGACTTCGCAAGCGATAAACTGACTAACGCGGGTCTGGTGAACCGCTGGGCAGCAGGAGCCACTAACGATTATCCCCGATTGATGGTCGATTATCCAGACAACCTACGGAGTGGCGCGAGCACCTTATCAAATCTATGGCGCTATAGCGATCAGCAGGTTGTTTCGGCAGATTATGTGAAACTGCGAAACATCGCTGTAGGCTATCAGTTGCCAAAACAATTGGCCCATAAAGCCGGCATGCAAAACGTCAGATTAACGGCGCAAGTCAATAATTTATGGACATGGAGCGCCGCCGGCAATGATATCGATACAGAATCCTATTCACTCAATAGTGGTACACGCACTTTGCCCCTGGCAAAATCATTCCTGATGGGACTTTCAATCACTTTTTAACCCAAATCTACGATGACTTTAAAAACTATAATGGCGGCTTTTGCAACTCTGGTAGTCTTTACCGCCTGCGATAAATACCTCGACATTACACCAAAAGGCTCCCAATTGGTGCGTACCACACAAGACTATTACGATCTGGTGGCCTACCCCAATAGAGGCTACCCCGTCAATAACTTTCAGTATCTGGTCGATGACCAATACCTCAAAGAATCCAATGTTATTGGTTTGACGCCCAACATCAATACCATAAACTTTTTGTTTCAGGAACAGGAAGACCGGGTCAGTCAGCTCAATTCATCGAGCTTTTACAACCAGTGCTACAAATACATTGCACAGTGGAACATGATTATTTCCCTGGTGGATGAAAGCCCAGGCGATAGCCAATTGAAGACCCTGGCTAAAGCCGAGGCCAAAATGTTTCGAGCCTTCGATTATTTCCACCTCATCAATGTCTACGCCAAGGCCTATGATGCCAGCACGGCAGCGCAGGACGGCGGTGTCTGCATCATGGATAAATACGACCTGGAGGCCAAACCAGTCAAGTCGACAGTACGGCAGGTATACGATTTTATTCAAAAAGATATTGACGACGCCATACCCCATCTGCAGGAGAAACCCAACAATCCCTACCACCCATCGCTGGCCTTTGCTTATGCATTGAAAGCCAAGGTGCACCTTTTCAAAAGGGAGATTGCCGAAGCACAGGCGGCAGCCGAAAAAGCCATGCAGCTGAATGGGCAGCTCATTGATCTGGTACAGTATGAAAAATTGGGCGGACCAAGCAAGACACCGATCATCGCCGAAAATAATCCCGAAGTATTGAGCTACATGTATATCAATGGCTACACCGAAATGAACTTTGGGTACAGCTACATGTTAAGTCCCGAACTGACGAGCATGTTCGATAAAGAAGACAAGCGTTTTAGTTTATTCTACACCAAGACCAATGCCAGCTTCCTGGATATCGGCGCCGGAGCAAGTTACTACAACGTCAAGTATACCGCATTTTTCTTCCCCACCGTTGGACTAAAAACACCGGAAATATACCTGATGCTGGCCGAATGTTATGCCCGTCAAGATCAATATGCCAAAGCCATCAGCCTATTGAATAGCCTACGCAAAACCCGCATTGAAGGCGAAAAGGCCATTCTGGCCGTTCCGACGACACGCAAGGAAGCAATGGATCTGGTTATTAACGAGCGCCGCCGCGAGCTGCCGATCGGATACCACCGTTTCTTTGATCTGAAACGCTTAAATCTCGAAAAAGAATATGCCAAAACACTCGTCCGTGTCTTCCCGATTGTCAATAAGACGGTCGAGCAAAAGACCTATACACTGGCGCCAAACTCCAGAATGTACATCATTCCCTTTCCATTGGACGCCATGAAGTTAAACCCAAACTTACGGTTAAATACAGACGAAGCCGTACCGTTTTAATAGATGCTATAACAAACACATGAAAAACAAAATTATCTTAAGTACCCTCGCCCTGCTTTTGTCTGGCGGTATAGTCCAAGCGCAGCAACCCTTGGAAAAGAAAGCCGATAAAACGGCCAGTAAGACCGATGCGAAGACAGCGGCCAAAACAGATACCCTGAAAACAAAAAATGACCTCTATGAGGCCTACAGTAAAATTTTAAATAAAAAAAGAATTTCCCGCTCAGGCGTTTTTAAGGTTATCGAATCCGAAAAGAAGTGGTACCTTGACATACCTGATAGTTTGCTGAACCGCTATTTCCTTACCGTAACACGCCTGGTGTCGGCACCACAGGGATTTCCGATGTATGGCGGCGAAAAGCTGAATGAGCAGACACTTTACTTCGAAAAAGGCCTGGGCGACCGGATACAGCTGCGGGCAGCGATTTACAAGCAGGATGCGCCAGAAAACGATGCCATCCGTACCGCATTGATCCAGTCGCAGGAAGATCCTATCCTTGCTATTTTAGATATCAAAGGACTACAGGCAGGCAGCAACAGTTATTTGGTAGAGGTGACCGATCTATTTCGGAAAGACAACGCCGCCCTTTCTTTCGACAGCAGAATAAAAAGCGAAAATAAGCTATCCTCCCTGGCAGACGACCGTTCTTTCATTACCGATATGAAGGTATTCCCGATCAATCTGGAAGTAAAGACCACCAAAACCTACAGCTCCACATCAGGTACGCCAGCAGCCATGTTAACAGGTTCATTGACCTTTACCACCAACACATCGATGGTACTGTTGCCAAAAGTACCGATGAAAAAACGGATTTACGATGACCGCGTAGGGTATTTTGCCAACAAGTACGTCCTCTTTACCGATAAAGACCAACGGTCCAAAGCCTTTA
Source organism: Sphingobacterium sp. HSC-15S19 (assembly GCF_050433745.1). Classification (NCBI taxonomy): domain Bacteria; kingdom Pseudomonadati; phylum Bacteroidota; class Sphingobacteriia; order Sphingobacteriales; family Sphingobacteriaceae; genus Sphingobacterium; species Sphingobacterium sp. HSC-15S19. The sequence continues at coordinate 114,359 of NZ_JBNPWQ010000004.1, read as the reverse complement.
ATTTTATACAGCGCTACCGTCTCGAGCCCCAAGCGAAAGATCTAAAACGCTACTTAAAAGGCGAACTGGTCGAGCCTCAACAGCAGATCGTTTATTACATCGATCCGGCGACACCAAAAAAATGGCGTCCCTACCTCATTGCCGGCATCAATGATTGGAATAAGGCATTCGAGCAAGCTGGCTTCAAAAACGCCATTGTCGGCAAAGAATGGCCCGAGCAAGATACCACCATGAGCCTCGAAGATGCACGTTTCTCTGTGATCCGGTACTTTGCCTCCGAAAAGGCAAATGCCTATGGCCCACGCATATCCGATCCCAGAAGTGGCGAGATTATCGAAGCCCATGTAGGCTGGTATCATAATGTCATGAAACTCGTTCAGCAATGGTTTATGGTGCAAGTGGGCCCCTTGAACAAAGCTGCACAAAAAATGCAGTTAGACGACGAAGTGATGGGGCAGCTGATCCGCTTTGTATCGTCGCACGAAGTAGGGCACAGTTTGGGTCTCCGTCACAATATGGGAGCAAGCAGCCAAACGCCAGTAGAAAAATTGCGCGACAAAAAGTGGGTCGAAAAAAATGGGCACACCGTATCCATTATGGATTATGCACGCTTCAATTATGTAGCGCAGCCCGAAGACGGTGTTGGCCTGGCCGGCATCTACCCACGCATCGGCAGCTACGATAAATGGGCCATCCAATGGGGATACCAATACCTCCCACAGTTTGCGAGCGGTGAAGATGAGCAACTCTACCTCAGCAAACAAGTAACAGACAGTCTCAGAACCAACCCCAAGCTTTGGTTTGGCGGCGAAGGGAACGATGAGGACCCACGGTCACAACGAGAAGACCTTGGCGATGATGCCGTATTGGCAAGCAACTATGGAATCAAAAACCTAAAAAGAGTGGTTTCCAATTTGGTCGAATGGACGAATGAACCCGGCGATGATTACAGCAACCTCAAGGATATGCACAAATCGGTGCGCGCACAGTTTGACCGTTATCTTTACCATGTTCTCAAAAACATCGGTAGTCAGCACGTAACCAAGAAAGTACGTGGCCAGGAGGGAGCCGTTTATGCAACAATTCCGAGAGAGAAAGTCAAAGCAGCCGTGCAGTATGTGAATGACCATGTATTCACCCCACCCCTATGGTTATATCCGCAGGACATCCAAGATTTGATCGGCAAAGATGCCAACAAAGAAATCGTCGAGCAGCACGAACAGATGCTGAACATGTTGATGAGTCCGGGAATGCTCTACAATGTGTACATGAAGTCCTTCAACAGCACCAATCCCTATGGCCTCAACGAATATTTGAACGATATGGGTGGAGCCATCTGGACCTTACCCGTTGGAGACCCACGCATTGCCGTCTTTAAACGTGCACAACAACGCTTTTTTCTCGAAAAAGTCAATCAGATCATCAATCCCAAAGTGGGACAGGGATCCGATATCATTTCACAGGCACAGCGCAGTGATGTGCAGCTTTATGTGCGGAATTACCTGAGCGCATTAGTGCCCGAAATTAATCAGCTTGTCGCAAAACAGATAGATCCATTAAATAAACAGCACCTGGAACTGATGTTGCTCGAAATAAAACGCATTCAAAATCAAATAAATAAAGATTAAACCCAGCTTACTCGAGCGATCATTATCCATTTAAAAGAAAAGAAGAGCATGAAAAATAAACTAAAAGGAATTTACATCACCTGCTTGATCAGTCTTCTCCTAATTTCCTGTCAAGCAAGCCACGGACAAGATGCCGCACAGGCACAACGTGACCGATTATTTAAAAGCTACATGGAAGTAAAAAAGGACATCCAGGATGACAACTTTGCCAGCGGCAAAGCACATGCCGTTCAGCTGGAAAAAGAAGTGCAGAACTTTCGGCTGAAAGGATTGCAGCTCGACGATATGATGCGTCTAAAGAAGGTAAGCCAAACCATGAAGGCCGATGCAGCCGGCCTGAAAGCCGCACAAGATCTAACGGCCATGAAAGCGACTTTTTCTGCAGTCACACAATCCCTATTTACCATTATGGAGACGATGAAATGTACCGATGAGGCGATGTACCTGCAGTATTGCCCTATGGAAAAAGGCTATTGGCTAAGTTACGACAAGACGATAGAAAATCCGTATGCAGCGTCGATGCGCAAGTGTGGTGAGCTGGTCAAAGGAATGGCGAAAGCCGATTACCCAGAGCCCGTAGCCTGCCATTAATTTCCGCACAAACGCGGTAATCTCATACAGATCAGGAGCTGTCCAAATAGATTGGGCAGCTCTTTACAATACAATTACCCAACAGAAATTCAGAAGCGGTTTTAACATTATCACTCCATGGTCGGAGCAGGTAGCGGTAGAAAAAAGATTACATGTCGTTAATTTCTATGCTTGATTATACCAATAAAAATAATGATGTCAGCCCGCGCGTTTTTACACTGGAAATCGCGTCAGAGCAAGGAATCGCAGCAGCATCTCAGCCTCAGCCCGTTCAAAGTGTAGCACCACAGGAATCGTGGACTGTTGTCGAAGACGACAACCGAACCATAGATTGGTAATGTCGAAGATCAAATTCGATGCAGATATACGATTTTTTCACCGCGGTTGATATAATCTATCTATTTTTTTGCTATTTTTAGATACACAACTTTTTACTGTGTATAAGTATACCCATGAATCTATATGCTTAGGGTAACTACCGAAAGATCCGATTTTGACCGGGCCATATTCGACCTAGTCCCGCTACCCATGTGGATCTATGACCTAGATACATTACGTTTTCTTGCTGTAAATAAAGAAGCCATCCATCACTACGGATATAGCGAGGAAGAGTTTAAGCAAATGACAATCAGAGATATTCGCCCGCAAGAGGATATACCGAAATTGGAGGAAGCTGTAGAAAGAACCAAAAGCCGGCTAAAAAAATTTAAGAAAAGTATTTTTCGGCATCAGAAACGTGATGGCAGTATTATGTATGTACAGATTAAAGGCAACACCATCAATTTCAACGGCATTCAAGCCGAAATCGTTACCGCCACCGAACTGACCGAGCTCTATGAGAAAGAACGCAACTTAGACAAGGCCTACAAGGAGCTTTCATTCAGTGAGAAAAGGTTTCGATCATTAATCGAAAATGGTCGGGATCTTGTGGCCATTATCGATCTCGACGGCAAATACAAGTATGTAGCCCCTACATCCACTACCGTTCTGGGGATGGATCCTGAAGCCTTTGTGGGCAAAAATGCCTTTGAATTCATCTATGAAGATGATGCTCGCCAGGTCAAGGCGCAGCTCGACAAAATGAAGGTATCGAAGTCGGCTTCCATTGGCGCATATCGGTTTCCCGATGCAAACGGCGATCTGCGCTGGTTTAAAACCGAATTATCCAACCACCTAAACACGCCCCTTATTGAGGGCATCATTGCTAATACGCAGGAGGTCACCGCCGAAATCAAAGAGAAGATCGTCAACGATCTTTTTACCGAGCTGACCTTAACCTTTGCAAAGTCTATTTCCCTGATATCCTCACTAGATCAAGCGCTTCAACGATTGGTGTTGCTTCCCGAGATACGTGTCAGCGAGATCTGGTTGGTCGCTCCAGACCACAGCGAGTTACACCTTGTGTCAAAATCGTCGCAGCAAAGTAAGTTCGCGCTATTTCACCAACAGACACAGGGATTGACTTCCTTTACAGAAGAGGACGGGCTCGCAGGTAAAGTATGGAAAGAAAAAAAGGTGGTTATTTGGGACGATCTCGGCGCAAATAAAGATTTTCTACGCGCAGAAGCGGCCAGGACGGTGGGTCTTTCCACGGGGATCGGACTACCGATTATGTATGGCGATGAATTTCTGGGCTGCATCGTATGTTTTTCGACGTCTGCGCCAGAGAATCTTGTCGAAAAGATAAATTTACTGACCAATGTCAGCGAAAAGCTTGGCCCACTCGTCAAACAAAAAGTGACAGAAGAAGAGTATCGTTCTATTTTCAATATTTCTTCAGATCCGCTGTGCATAATTGGTTTCGATGGTTATATCAAAAAATGCAATAAAGCTTTCAGCCAACTGCTGGGTTATCCTACAACATATCTATATGCTACCCCCATGTTTGAACTCATCCATCCCGAAGATCGAGAGCGTTTAGAAGAAGGGTTTTCGTTATTGATGAGCGGCCATAACACCGAGCGTTTTTCGGGTCGGTTTTTAACATCCTCCGGTGATATGAAATGGTTGCAATGGTCGGCTACTGTAGCAGCAGAATCCAAAACGCTTGTTGCTGTCGGGAAGGATATCACCAAACAAAAGCTTGCCGAGCACGCGTTACAAACAGCTTATGAACAATTAAAGACAGCCCAAAAAATTGCTAAGCTCGGGTACTGGTTTAGAGCTATAGATTCGCATGTCACGGAATGGAGTGAGGAGATGTACAAAATTTATGAGTGTTCGCCTAGCACCTTTATCCCCAGCTTAGAAAATATCAAGCAGACTTTGCAGCCCAAAGACCAGCATATGCTCGAGGATGATCCTTTATTTCACGTAGAGTCTGGAATTATCAAAAGCTTTGAGCATGAAATCATCACCTTATCGGGAAAGTTGAAATGGGTGCATCAAGAAGTGCGATTAGTCACTGATGAAACGGGTAATACGATTAAAATTGAAGGCACAATACAAGATATTACAGCTTCCCATCAGGCTATGGAACAAATAAAGAAACAGAACGAGACCCTCTGTGAAATCGCCTGGCTGCAGTCTCACAGTATCCGCGCTCCACTAACACGGATCATGAGCCTAATTTACCTTTCAAAGGAATTAGATGGCGGCGGAAAACCTACTGCTGAAATTATGGATCTGATTATGGATTCCGCAAAAGAATTAGATGCGGTGATTGCGCAAATCACCGTTAAAACAAACCTTATTCATCATTAAAATGGAACAGATACTACTTATAGATGACGACGCTGTCATCAATTTTGTACATACTAAAATCATTGCTAGTGTCTATCCCGATGCGACTGTGGTCATTTTAGAAAATGGAAAGAAAGCGGTGGAATACATACAGCAAAATCAACAAAATTCCTATCTCGTCTTCTTGGATATCAATATGCCGATTATGGATGGCTGGCAATTTCTGGAAGCGATGCAAGATTTTCCCAATAAGGACAACTTGCGCATACATATGTTAACCTCTTCCGTAGATTTAAGAGACCAGAGTCGCGCAGCAGACAACAACATGGTGCTTTCTTATCTTTCAAAACCCTTAACAAAAGATGTTTTACGATCGATACCGTAACAGTTGCAAACATCGACAAGTACAGTATGCTGGATGCCCCAATAAGGCCATTGCCGGCAACAATAGTCTGACACAAAATCCAGGTTATTAAAGGACGTAAAAAACCGATTTAAACGAATAGAGCCCAGTCTGATTTAGTAAACAGGCTGGGCTCTTCAATTTTACGCTAAGACCTTCGTTTTAAAAAAGCATCTTTATGCGTCTTTATTCAATAGATTACACATTTCAGCCTAAAAAAATCGAAAAATATTTTAAACACTGCATTTTTATGCTATATTTGATATAAAACATATACAAACCGATTTCTAACCGCTATAAATTTTTATGAAATAGCACAATTTTTATGTTGCCCAAGCACCAGGTGTATTGGCAAAACCTAAGTTAAACGAAACTAATCAAACACAATTTTATTATGAAAAGAAGTATGCTCATACTAGTGAGTTTACTGAGTACGTATGGTGTCGCCCTGGCCCAAAAAATCGTTACCGGTAAAGTCACTACGACAGATGGGTCGGCATTAGGCGGTGTAACAGTTCTCGAAAAAGGCAAAAACACGCAGTCCATCACCAACAACAGTGGAACGTACAAAATCACCGTACAAGAAGATGCCACATTAATCTTTAGACATGTCGGTTATAACCAAATCGAAAAAGCGCTCATGGGGCAGTCGGTAATCAACATCAGCCTATCCGAAAACAGTTCGTCCCTCGACGAAGTGGTAGTCACCGCTTTCGGAGTCAAACGTGATCGAAAAACCCTCGGATACTCCACACCTATCGTTGCCGGATCAGATGTATCCGAGACCCAACGCGAATCGTTTTTCCAAGGTCTCCAAGGCCGTGTACCGGGCCTTTCAATCAATAGTACCAGTGGTATGCCAGGTGCATCAGCACAGATTGTACTGCGCGGCTTTGCCTCCATCTCTGGCGACAACAATGCCCTTATCGTTGTCGATGGCGTACCCATCAACAACTCCACACTGAATGAAAATGACCTGGCTAGCAATGGAGCAAATCGAGATCTCGATTACTCCAATCGGGCAATGGATATCAATCCAGACGATATCGAAACCTACACCATCCTGAAAGGCCCCGAGGCGACAGCCCAATTCGGCAGCCAAGGTGCAGGCGGAGCCATTCTCATAACAACCAAGAAAGGAAAAGCCGGTAAATTTACCGTCAACTATTCGCTTTCAGGACGCGTTGAAACGGTCAATAAATACCCCGAGCGGCAATATGTTTATGCACAGGGAACCAATGGTGTATACGCCGCTAATTCGGTCTATTCAATGGGACCAAAATATGCAGAAGGAGTCACGCTCTACAAAGACAATGTCAACAACTTCTTCCGCACCGGATATAATCAAAAGCATAATCTTTCTTTCGAAGGCGGATCAGAAAAAGTGACTTACCGCTGGTCCAATGAATACAGCAACAATACTGGTATCGTCCCCAATACCAGCTATAAGCGCTTTTCGACCCGCCTCAATGGAACAGCAAAATTTAACGACAAACTCGAATTTAACACCTCTTTCAACTATATCAATTCACAAAACGATAAAGTCCGTAAAGGCAATACAGGCTACCTGATTACCCTGATGCGTTTCAACCCGCTGTTTGATGTGAGGGACTGGATCGATGAAAAAGGGAATCGTGTACTCCACAGCACCGATATTTACAATGAGCTGGATAATCCCTTCTGGGATGTATACCGCAACACCGCCAATGATGATGTAAACCGCCTCCTTGCCACTTCCAACATTACCTATCGTGCTACGAACTGGCTAAGCCTCAACGGGATCATCGGCATCGACTTTGCCAACACACAGGGACAAAGCGTTTACCATCCTCAATCCTACTCCGGATCAGGGTCTTCGACCAATGTACGCAATGGCTCCATGAATGAGTATCAAGTCAATGCACGCGTGCTCTCGGGATCATTTATGGCAACGGCAAATACAAAAATCGGGCGCGACATTAGTTTTAGGGCAAACTTGGGAACAGAATTTAAAGACTACAATACCCTTACTAACTCCCAATATGGCGAGGACTTTTACGATCCCAACTTTTACAGCATCAACAACACCTTTCCGAGCACGCGCCTGGCGCGATCTGTTGCCAATAACTTTCGTACAGTCGGATTTTTGGCACAGGCCGGATTTGGATATCTCGACAACCTCCTGTACCTCAATTTAACAGGTCGATTGGATGCAGCCTCCCGCATGATGCCCAACAATCCTTATTTTGGCTACCCATCGGCATCTTTGGCCTTTAATTTTTCAGACCTGTCTTTCTTCAAAAATAAAGTACAATGGCTCAGTGACGGAAAATACCGCATCTCTGTCGGCACGACCGGAAAAGCACCCTTCAAAAGCTACTATACCCTATCCAATCTAGAGCCAAAGCTCTCAACAGGAGGCGGATTTGCTTACGGCGTGAACGGCGGTAACCCCGACCTGAAAGCCGAAAAAACCCGCGATTTTGAAACAGGACTCGAATTTGGCTTTTTTAAACGCCGTCTCACATTTGATTTCAGCTATTTTAATCGATTAAGCACAGGACAGATCATTCTGCCAAGATTGAGCTATGGCTCAGGCTTTGTACTACGGATGATGAACGGCGGCGAAGTCAAAACCTATGGTACCGAATTGCAAGTCAACGTCAACCCGATCAAAAAAGAAGATTTCAGCTGGGATATGACCTTCAATTTTACCCAATACAAAGGAAGAGTACTATCGCTTGCTGAAGAATTGCCCGAACTCTATGATTCAGACACCTGGGTACTTAGTGGCGTACGGTCTTCCGTGATGCCCGGCTATAGTATCGGTACCCTAACAGGTACGCAGTTTAAAAGAAACGAGCGTGGAGACATTTTGATCAATCCACAAACAGGCTTACCCATTGCGGGCACCGATAAGTATTATCCGATAGGCGACCGCATTCCCGACTATACACTTGGAATTGTCAACAAGTTCAATTACAAAAACTTTTACCTAACGTTTTTATGGGATCTCCGCAAAGGTGGTGATGTGCTCAACGGGCTAGATTATAGACTCTATACCTATGGGCAGTCTGTGAAAACATTAAATCGGGAAGACCCGCGGGTAATTCAGGGCGTATTGGAAGACGGGCTTGAAAACACGGCCAATCCGACAGTAAACCACATTGCAGTAACACCATATTCCGCATCCGCTTACTACATGACCAATATTGAACCGCAGATGTTTATCGAGAAAAACATTTATGCATTTAGGCTTCGGGATGTAACTCTTCGCTATGCCCTACCCAAACATCTGACACAACGCATCTCGTCACAAGCCGCACTTAGCGTATTTTTTACGGCCACCGATCTCTTCCTGTTCACCAATTACACAGGGCTAGATCCCGAAAGTAATAGCAATACAGCAGGGCTAGGCGGTATCGGCGGATACGGAATCGATTACGGGAATATGGCTAAACCCAGAGGTTTCAATTTTGGTTTAAACATGAGATTTTAGGAGGAATACACCATGAGAACAACGCTTTATATACTTATTTTCTTAGTCCTGACCGGATTGAGCAGTTGTAAAAAATACCTGGACATCAATGAAAACCCGTCCAACCCACAGCTTGTAAAAGCCGAATTGCTTTTAGCTCCGATTATCTATCAAATGGCCAATGGTTATGCCAATGACCAACGTCAGATGAACAAGTTCAATCAGACCATCCTTGGCGCCAGCACCGATGAGTCCTCCCGAATCTGGGAGCGGCATGGATTTCCACAGCAAAGTGATGTTGGCGGTGTGATGTGGCGTATGGTCTATTTTGATCACGGACTAAACCTGCAGTTGATGATCAATGACGCCATAGCCAATCAGAAATATGAATATGCCGCAATCGGCTATGCCGTAAAAGCCTGGGGCTATCAGATGCTGACCGACTATCACGGCCCCATTATTCTCGATGAGGCCTTGCGTACGCAACAGTTATCTTTCAGATACAATGACCAACCAGAAGTGTATGCTAAAGTACGCGTATGGTGTGATTCTGCATTATATTATCTGGATCAAAAAAGCCCCGTCGATTACAGCGCCAACCTCAATTCAAAAAAGGGCGATAATCTCTTTCGGGGCAATATGGACCGCTGGCGCAAATTTGTCTACGGCCTAAAAGCACTTCAGTACATTCACTTGGTTAATAAACCCGATTTTAAGGAAAAGTATGCCGACTCGATCGCCTATTTTGTGGACCGCTCCTTTGATTCACCATCCGATGATGCAGGCGTTAAATTTGACGGCGACAAATCCGAAACAGCCAATGTGGTGAGCTCAAAATTCGGCCTTTATACCACATCCTATTACAACAGAGCCGGTAAGCCTATTGTGCGCTACCTAACCGGGGGATTGCGGGGCGAACCTATTGAAAATCCAAAAATATCGACAGACCCTCGTCTATCGCGTATGTTGATGATCAATAATCCTGTTGACAGTATTTTCGTCGGTGGTGAGCCCAATGTATCCAATACCACCGTTCCAAATATCCTAGGCGACGTCAGTAGCGGTGTAGGCAAATTCATCTTTAGAGACGCCGCAGATTTTCCATTGATGACCTATGCGCAGCTGCAACTGGTCAAAGCCGAGGCCCTCTTTATCAAAGGCGACGCAGCAAAGGCCTATGAGGCCTATATCAAAGGCATCTATGCCCACATGAACTTCGTCAATAAGTACATCAATACAACCAATGAAAAATCCATTACTGCTGTTGAAATAGATAATTACATCAAGGGAGGAGAAATACCGCTGTCCGCTGCTGATCTAACCCTAGCCGACATTATGGGACAAAAGTATATTGTGCAATGGGGCTGGGGAGGTCTTGAACAATGGTGTGATTTAAGAAAATATCATTATAACACGGAAATATTCAAGCAGTTTATTCCATTGGCCGGCAGTCAGCTGACTTACAATGATTATTGTTACCGCGTCCGGCCTCGTTATAATTCGGAGTACGTATGGAATGCTTCAGAGCTAGAACGATGGGGCGGATTAGAGCCGGAGTACGTGATTAAGCCAACCTGGTTTGTTACAACAACTTATTAACGTATTAAAGGAAACATTATGAAGATATTCAAAAACTTAGCATTTCTAGCTTTAGGTGTCTTTGGCCTATATTCATGCGAGAAATCCATTCAGGACTTTGGAAAAGTAGATTTCCTTGGCGCCGATGATGTCATCGTGAAAATCAATATGGCATCGATATATCCCGATGACCGCTATATGTATGTCAAATTTGACGATCAGCGCGTTACTTCACTCATTCGGGGACGCGAGCCCTTTCCCGGCGGCGGGTATAATACCCGCGGAGATTCACGGCCTGATTTTTTAAAATGGAAAGCCGGCAACGTAAAGGTACAAGTTGCCCTTCCACATAAAACCGACGATGGACGCGACTCCATTATCTTGGCCGAATCATCCGTTAACCTGAGCGCAGGCAAGCGCTATACCATTCATATTACCGATACGGCGCAGAACACAAAAATGATCCTCAATGAAGAAGACCTCACACGTCCCGACAGTACACAAGCAAGGTATCACTTTACCAATCTGATGCCCAATGTACCATCAATAGACCTGTACTATGGTGCTGCGGCCACTGGGAGCGCAGATGCCATCGCCGTGCAAGACTCACTTGTCGCCAAGGACATTAAATACCTGGAAACAAGCCCATATTTCCAGCTCAACCGCATTGCCACCCGTACCTGGAAGATCCGCAAGGCGGGATCTCCGGTAACAAATGGCACTGTAATCGCGTCCTACAGCAATGCCGGAGCCATCCTGGACCGCAGGTCATATGTCATTTATGCTTTGGGCTATGATGGATTTACCAGCACCATCATGAAGCCTTATGTTTCATTTTTCTTAGTTCGATAGATATGAAAAGAAAAACAATATTAAGAAATGTCCTTTTGTACATCACGTGCATCAGCATGCTATATTCCTGCAAGCAAAGGGATGATTATCCCAGCTTTGACGATAAAGAGATAGTAACTCCGCCCACCGATATTATTCCAGAAGACAAGGAAATAGAGCCCGTCACCAAGAAGCTCATGGCGCAGACCGACCTCATCAAAACATTTCTGGTCGATTCATCTGTTACCCTAACCAATGGACTTGTACGAACCCATATTCGCTACCAGAACAAGCTCGATCAACGCGTGAGCCTTCAACTGCTCACTGTAGATCTTTCATCAAAAGCGGTTTTTCCTTCAATCATGAGTGCATTTGATGATTACCTATATGTGAGCCAGCCGATAGGTGATATGGCCAAGTACTGCGAACCACGCGCAGGCGGCGAGATCCTCGCAGCAACAAATGCGGCGTTATCGTCCACTTATTCCTACATTAAAAACGGGCGGCAGATCAATGTATCCACGAGCAATATAAAGACCAAAGAGAAGACCAGACCTTTCTTTGCGATACAAAAGGATGGCACGCCTTACATAGGCAATTGTGCCGATACCACCAAGTTTGCTTTTGAGCCTTATGATTTGAATCAATTTAGCGGACTGGTATCCGGGACCAATTGGGTCCGTTACCGGGGTTATAACGTTTTGACTACAGCAGCAATTGTTCAAGCGATAACAGCCATTGGCCTATCGACAGATAAAAAAACGATGTATGCCTTAGTTGTCGACGGAGGCGACACCAATTTTTCAGTAGGCATCAGTTTAAATGATGTTGCCGTTTTGATGGGAGCCTTAGGCAGTTACGATGCATTTGTATTGAACGGCGGTTCCACCAGCGTGATGGTCCAAAAGACCAATACAGGAAACCAATTTAATCCCGTGGTCTGGAACACCGTATCCAAGCCATTAACGGCAGGCGGATCTGCAAGCATCAGCGGTATCGCATTTGTGAAGCGATAAATTAGAAAATCAGCTACTCAACAACGGATTTTGAGTAGCTGATTTTTTAAATTTAAATTTGTTTACGCTGTTATTTCATCTTGCTTGCAGCTAAGCAAAACACGATTATTTCGCGCAAGAAAATTCAATCACAAGAATTTTATTTTCCTCATGCCCGAAATAAAACTTCCAGCCGAAGTTAGTATTAGGGTCAACGTATCTACCAATATATTTCAATATAGCTCTAATTATTAAGTTTTCGGTTGTTTTTTTTGTATCTTAACGTTAGATTAATTTTTCAATGGACAAACTAGGAAAAGCAATTAGATTACTGAGACATCAAAAAGGCTGGAATCAAGGCGATGTTGCAACGCGATTAGAAATATCAATTCCTGCATTTTCTAAAATTGAAACCGGTTTTACAGATTTAAATATCTCTCGATTAAACCAAATCGCAAAGGTATTTAATTTGACAACCGCACAGCTTTTATATTATTCTGAAAATGAAGAAATTAAAGAGCATGTTGAGGAGTTAAAAGTTATTTCGGAAAAGATATCCCAACGCGAGGACGAAATCATTCAGCTTCAGAAAAAGCTTATCCAGCTCTATGAGCAATTGTACAAGTACAATAACGCTTAAAATTAAATAATCCCGATCCCATTAGGCTAACGTTCGCGATGAAACTGGAAAAAATAAGCGAACGACGGTCCCTTTGTTAAGTTCGCTCGATAAATGAATCGTCCCACCGATACGTTCCATGAGATGTTTAACCAATGCCAGCCCGATTCCCGATCCAGCAATCTTGGCAGTATTACTCGCCCGTTCATTTGTAAGAAAAACCTTCTGCAACTCGTCTTCCGGAATCCCGATGCCATTATCTTCGAGATAATATACTACTCCTTTATCAGCTTTTTCACTGTAAATATGCAAAAAAGCCTCGCCTGATTTTTTTGCATATTTAACGGCATTACCAATTAGATTTATAAAAACCTGATAAACGATTCCGCCATCCGTATACAAAGGAAATAGATCTCCTAATTTGATTTCCATTTGTTTGTCGGGATATACCAGTTTAATTTCATCAATACAATTCCTTATTTTTTTATCCATTGCCACACACGCGACTTCTTTCTCGGCACTGCGTATCTTGCCAAGCTGCAATGTCTGATTTATAATACTTTCTATATTTTGAATAGATGCCGCAAAAGCTTCAAACCACCTTTCACTTACCTTAACCGAAACACCCACATTTTTGCTTAGAAAACTATTCCCAATTTTCAAAACAGACAATGGATTTTTTAGATCATGTGCCAATGTGCTGGCGAGCACGTCCAATTCGCGGCTAAACATAAGCTGCTCTTGCTTTTCCTCCACATTTTTGTAAGCAAGATGTTGCTCAGTCACATCACTTGCCGTATGCAAAATGGCATAGGTTTTCCCCTCCTCGTCAAGCAATGGCCTATATTCAAAATTAAAATACCGCAGTGTTTTCGTCTCTTCATGAACAATATTTGCGGGTGTACGCTCAGCCTGATAGACAATTCCTGTTTTCCATACGTTTTTCAAAATAGATGAAAAACCTTCTTCTTTAAAATGAGGAAAGCATGCACAAAAACTACGCCCTAGGATGGACCGATCCACACATAATATATCCAGCATACCTTGGCTAACAAAAGCAATATTTAGGTCTATGCTATCATAAATTGCGATCGCACTATGGGACTGCTCCAAAATAGACACCAGAAGATTAGCTGTAGTTTTCATCTACGCTAATTTAATCATAATATTTTACAACAGATAAATCAATAAGGGAAAATCCGAAAAACAAAAAGCTAATCACGAAGTTGACCTGATGTATGACAGAGAAGGCTTCAACCCCATGATGGCCCAAGAAAAGATTATGAAGTACATTGAATCTCTTTACGATCTTGCCGATTTCTTCTGGACACTTTTTTTCTTTGCTGCAGTAAACGACCTCTTTTTCAACAACAATGCCGGTAAATTCTAAAGGCTTTGAACGATAATGGATACAAGTGAATAAAAATCTATATTTTTAAGTTTTAGAATGTATGGAAAATAAAAAGATTTCAATAAATGACATTGCGAAACACTTAAAAATAGCAAAGTCAACCGTATCGTTGATCATTAACGGAAAAGCTGACGAAAGACGGATTAGCAAAGAATTACAGGCTAAAGTACTGGATTATGTCAGAGAGGTTCGTTTTTACCCGCATCACTTAGCGCAAAGCCTAGCCACAGGCCGAAGTAGCAGTATCGGACTTATTGTTGAAGATATTTCTGACTCATTTTTTGGACCAATAGCGCTCATGATCGAAAATCTAGCCAAAACGAAAGGGTATAGGATAATGTACAGCAGTACCCTCGGTGATACCAATACAGCCATTGAGATTATCAATTTTTTCAGACGGAGCCAACTGGATGGCTATATTATTGCACCAACCAAAGGAATAGAAGATGTAGTTAAAGAAATGGTGGATGAACATATCCCAATTGTTCTATTTGACCGGGATCCGGTCGAAGGTGTGGATTTTGTCGGAACCAACAACAAGGAAGCAATGATTGAAGCTTGTATGCATCTATATGATAAGGGGTTTCGTCAGATTGGATTCGTTACACTCGAATCTACACAAAGCCAAATGCATGAACGATTATTAGGTTACCAAGAGACGATGGAAAAATTAGCTGTTGACCCTAAAGTAGCCTTTATACCCTTTGAATCAAAAAAAACAGTCAAACAGCAGCTTATTAAAGATTTTCTTGAAAAAAATCTGGAATTGGACGCTATCATCTTTGCAACCAATTATCTTTGTCTTGCAGGGTTGGCTGCAATAAATAAGCTAACGGCTAAAAGGAAAATGGATTTCGGCATCGTGTCCTTTGACGATCATGAGGCGTTTAACCTGATCTCCCCAACGATCACCGCCATACGTCAGCCCTTGGAGGAACTAAGTAACAACATTATAAAATTATTGCTAAAGCAGATAGAAAAACCAACAAAAGATAATGCTAGTCATGTAGTGTTACCCTCTGTGATAAAAGCAAGAAAGTCATCTGAAAGAAAAAGCAATAATCTTCTGCCAATCGGTCGCAACAACTGATCGGCAGAAGATGCACGGTTTCCCGCATATTTTTGGTTTATATGTTCCAATAATTAGTATTGAATTATTCAGACTATTTAATATTAAATGTTCCTACAACTGGAAAATGGTCGGATTCCTTGTCTGCCCAAAATTGAACCGCATAGTCCTTTACTTCAAAAGCCTGCTGCGGAGCATATATCAACCAATCACAAGTATATGTCGGTTTTGGTGTAGGTACAGTCCATTCACAATTCGAGGTTTGACAGGGCAGGGAAAACCATTTTTGCAAAGCCGGCATAGTCTGTGAGTTGGGCCGTGAATTCAGATCAGCACCCAAAATGATCGGCTTCTTTAAATTTTTGATTTCCGCCAAGATCTCATCGATCTGTTTTAAACGGGTGGCATCATCCTTTTTGTAGCCCAGGTGGGTCGTCGCAAAATAAAATTGTTTGCCTTCCTTTTCCAACAATGCATAGCCAAAGGATCGGATGTCATCCCCATCATTAGCAACCCCCAAATGGATAGACTTTGTCTCCAGTAGCGGATATTTGGAAAGGATAACATTACCATAATCACCTTTCTTCAACGTTAATGCATGTGCAAAATAATAGTATTTCATCCCTGTCAATGCAGCGATTTCCTTCGGAAAATCCATTGGATTAATAGCTGTATTGCGTTCCACTTCTTGCAAAGAAACAACATCGGGATCAACTTTTTTGATCACCGAAGCAATCGCTTCAATGCCCATTTTTCGAGCACTATAGATGTTGTAGGTCATTGTTTTGATCTCAACTTTACGATTCAATTTTTGGGCGGAAACTCCATTGGCGTTAACTGACAACAGCAGAGCGGTTATTAAAACAAACAGCAGGGGGCGCAAGTTTAAATGTCTTGCTTTAGACAAAGTTATCATCATGATCCTATTCTTTAATGTAAGTAAGAATTAGTTAAATTATGTTGTAGTTACTCTATAACGATCTTTCGAATAACGTGATTCCAGGTATCAGCTACATACAATGCTCCGTCAGGACCGAACTGTAGACCTTCGGGTTCGTAAAATTTTGCTGTTAAGGCATTCCCATTCTGGAGACCACTGGTGCCGGCAATTCCTGCATAAGTAGTTACCGTACCATTGGTCGTGATTTTACGAACACAATGGTTTTTACGATCGGCAACATATAAGTTTCCATCCTGATCCAGATCCATTTGTGCAGGTGTATTGAATCGCGCAGACTCTCCATTTCCTATTGCATTCCCCGTCGTATTGGCATTTGGTCCAGCAAGTACTTGTACAGCACCGAATCTCTTGGCCGCAAGGTCATAGGGTACACGATAAACACTGTGTGCATTGTAGGCTCCTGATATAAACATAGTTTGCCCATCTGGAGAGAAAATAATGTCCATAATATTGACATTTTTTGAATTGACTGCAAATAGCTGCTCCAGCGTACCATCGGATTTTAAACGACAGATCTTTCCGCCCGAGTATATACCAACAAACACTTCATCTGTCACGGGGTTCGTTGTTACAGCCGTCAATCCTGCCGTTGCAGATAGGGCCGTTAAATTGCTATATTTACCAGAAGATTTTATCATCTTGCCAAAGCCCATGGATCCATTTGCGTTGTTATCATTGCTAAGGTACAATGTATTTTGGTCTATTGAAAAGTCAAAAGCCCGGAGCCGCTCGAACAAAGGGTTCTCAGAAGCATTAAGTAAGGTACTTACTTGATTATTTGCAGCAACACGGAGTGCCGCAAAATTATCTCGGCTACTCGCCCCCTCTTCGACAAAATAGAGCATATTATCCTTACTCCATTTCAAATAGCGTGGCCCGGATAATTTAGCCTGCACATAATCCCCGTCAACATCATCCTTAGTCGATCCTAAATAGGTGTACACGACGGTCTGATATCCGTACTCAAAATTTTGCTTATAGGTATATTCTACGCCGTTAATAGCTAGTTTGACTTTACCGGATCCCGCATTCTGTGGAATACGTGCGGTAATGACCCGCCCATTGGAACTTAATACACTCGCTTCCTTCTCATTTATTGTCACTTTGATTTTTTCGAGATCCGTTCCAAAATTACTCCCATATAGGGATATTTCGGTAGATGAGCCTCCAGAAATGGGTGTATATTGGGTAATTTGAGGTTCATTAGCCTTATCGGGATACGTCATGTCGCCACCAATCTCTTTGGTGCAACTGAGTAGACCCATTGCGAAACAAAAAAATATCCCGATGTGAAGATTTCTTATTCCTGATATTTTAGAAAAACAAATAGTTATCATGGTTTTGCTACGTAAAATTTGTATTAGTTTTTGATTAAAAAATTCGCAACAACAGGAAAATGATCGGATTGCGAATAGGAACTATAGTCTACATCATATGTCTCCGTCAAGACCCCGTCTGCCGGTGCATACATCAGGTAATCTATGGTTCCATCAGGTTTAGGTGTTCCGGCTGTAAAGCCACAGTAGCCATTTAGGCATCCTGATGTAAACCATTTCGTCAACACTTTATAGCCTTCTTCTGTAGGCTTGGCATTGATGTCGGCAGACAGAATGATAGGTAGCGTAATATCTTTGGTATATTGGTGGATTAGGTCAATTTGATGGAGCCTATTGGCATTATCTGACAGATGATCTAAATGCGTCACTGCAAAATAAAAATCCTGATTATCCTTGGTTACCCTCACCGTGCCAAGCGCTCTTATATAAGCGTTTGATTCTGAAGTGACCACATCCAACAGGTAAGTTGCCTGTTCTTTAAGGGGTAATTTTGAAAGAATGAGATTACCATATTCCCCCTGAGCTAGGTCGCGGGCTTTGACAAAATAATAATAGGGCATACCGGTAAGCTCGGAAAGGCGTTTTCCGGTGTCAAAATTCAGATTGATGGAGTTCTTCTCCACTTCCTGCAGCCCCACAAGGTCGGGATCATTTTTCTTAATCACGTCGGCGATCGCCTCTATGCCTTTTTTTTGTGCCGAATAGATATTATACGACATGGTTTTGACAGATGTGCCGGTTACGGATGGCTCTTCCACCTTGGTTTCATTTTTACTGCATGATACCAAAAAAAAACCGATTATACTGAATGTTATAATTCTTTTCATGAGTGACTCCTGTGTAGTTTTTGCTTTGCGTGTTAGTTGATCAGTCATTTGCTATCAATTCTATGGTATCGCTATAATTGACGACCCCGTTTACCGTCGCACTTACCCGGACATAGATTTTGTTGCCGTTTGCCTTGATCTTGTAAAAGTTCTCGACAAATTGTTTATCATTGGCCAGTTCAAAGACATGTGTACCTTCATCTATTTTGCCCTTAGCAATCTTTGTGACATAATTCGCATTATTTTCATCTACTCGGGGCGTATAGTTCCACATCACAGATACATTGGTAAACGTAAAGGATTCGTCCGATTTATTAACCTTAAATGCTACCTCGACTTGGTTTCTGTCGGAAATGGTGGCCGATGCCGTAATACGGGAAAAAGGGGTTGCTTTCAAATCAAATTCCGTTTGACCTTGGACGGTCGTATACCCTTCGCATACGCCAATAAAAGGGCCGTTGACAACCACTCTATACTTCCCATTAAACACCGTATTGTTGGTATAAGATCCATCTGCATTTGCCCTGAAATCGACAGAGGCAGTCGCCCCGGTTCCTATTTCAAATAAAGAAACCAATACACCTCCCGACCCCTCCACCGGCAATGGAATAGGCTTGTTTGTTTCTATGTCATATATGGTGCCGTGAAGCCCCCCATGAGGAGCCTGTAGATTGTCGATCTCATTTTCGCAACTGTTCATGACAGCGATTAAAATAAAACCAAACACATAAAAAATATTCTTCATTTTGATCATAATTGTAATACATCTTAATTAGTTGCCGTAACCCGGATTTTGAACCAGCTGGGGATTCGTACTCAAATCCGTAGGACTAATGCGGATATAGTAGTTTCTTTCCAGAAATAATCTTTTTTGCTTCGGAGGTACTCCGGTTTCGAAAGTATACTTATTGCTTTTAACATTGAACCAAGGATATAGCGCTGTACCTCTATAGTTGGTTAGTCCGCCCTGCGATTCATCCATGTGGGCTACTCGCCAGCGCTTGAGATCCCAAAAGCGTAGCTTTTCAAAAGCAAGCTCTACCTTGCGTTCCTGCCGAACTTTGGCAATGGATATCGTTGCAAGTGACTGAATTCCGGCACGTGTGCGAATGGCATTTACCGCCTGCAAAGCTTCGGTGTCTTTGCCTCCGAGCTCGACACAGGCCTCGGCAAAATTAAGGTATATTTCACCAAGGCGAAATACTACCCAAGGTGTCTCCGAACGCTTGGCGTCAATATTTGTCATGTCTGTAAGCGTTTCATCAAAAAACTTACGCATATAAAACCCCGTTTTTGAAGCATCTCCGACGTCTGCACCGCCATCTTTACCCGATGTATTGTACCTCACACCGTCTATCGTAGCCACATTATCCTTGTCGGGCTGATTCTGTGCCTGGTATTTTTGCCCCGAGCCATTCTGCCCATTGATCACTCCTCGTATCCATTCGACCTTGCTGCCCTTTAATGGAGCGCCGGGAACATAGATGGAAGCAAACAACCGCGGGTCTTTCCCAACGAAAAGATCGTAGGGACTATCAAAACTACGCGGGGTCCCATCTGTATTTTTTAAAGACAATTTACCCGGGCTCCCATCGCTGTATTCAAATGCTTCGACCATTTCGAGCGTTGGGGTCACTCCGCAGCCCCAGCCATCACCACGATAGGAAAAAGGAGCATTCATCTTATCCCACATGTGACCTTTCCCGGCTGAAACATTATAGGTTTTCTGAAAGATGTATTCCCCATTATCGCCATTTACACTTTTTGAAAACAGCTCATAGAAATTCGCTGCTTTGTCGGCATTTTTGTTATAAAGGGTATAAGTGCCTGCCTCCAGCAATGCTTTTGAAGCATTATACGATTCGGTAAAATACCTCGTTGCCTCATTGGCTGCTATACCAACATAACCGCGCGTTACAGCCTCTCCACTTAAATTTGCATTTGAACCATATTTAGCGATCGAGCCAGCATACAGCGAAGCACGGGACCATAAGGCAAGGGCTGCACCTTTGGAGGCTCTATATTTACTTTCTGCAGATCGCGATACCGGAAGTATGTCGCTAATCGCCTTACATTCACTGATAATAAAATCGTAAACTTCCGATTCCTTATTTCTTGGAACCTGTAATGCCGAAAAATCGCCAGGAACGTATTCTTGTGGTGTCGTTAGCAAGGGGACACCACCATAGCGCTTCACCAAACCAAAATATTGCATCGCGCGTATCCACCTCGCCTCAGCATCGACTAGGCGCTTCTCCTCGTCGCTCAAGACTGTAGTCTCGCTCAGTTTCTTCAAGAAGTCGTTTGTACGTCTTATTTGGACGTATCGCGTCGCAAAAGGGTCTTCAAAGACGTAATCACTATACGTATATATCGAATTTGCATTACTAAATGCATAGTCTTTCTGATACGCTCCTGTCGCTTCATCAGACAAGGAGGTCAAATTGAGCAGATTTGATTTTCCTGTAAACCAATCGTCAAACTCATCTAATCGTAATCCCTCATCATACATCGTGACTAACACGGACTGTATCGCTTGCGGACTTTCCCAGATGAGATCAGAGGTGATAATTCCACTGGTAAGCTCCCGGTCTAGGTAATCGTTACAACTATATAAACTCAGTGTAAATGCACAACTCAGAAGAAGAGGACTGAAATATTTCATTTTCATAGTATAGGATTTTATAAAACTATATTAACACCAAAATTGAATGTTTTCAATTGTGGATAATAGCGCAATCGACTTTGATTGCTTTCAGGGTCTATATTTTTCAATAACGCATCACTCCCCGTGAACGTCAATAGGTTATTGGCATTAAAGTAGATTCTACACCGTTCAATCTTTAGGGACTCGGCCCATTTTTTTGGTAGAGAATACCCCACTTCCAATGTTTTTAACCGTAGATAATCTGCTTTATGTAAGGACCATGAGTTATCAGATCGGTTGTCCACCTGACCTGTTACCCGGGCTGCGGGCATTGTGCCGGCAATCCATTCACTATTGGGATCAGCAGGATCTGCCCGGTGCCATCGGTCGGTCATAAATGCAAATCCGTTACCTAGGCCCTGTTGGATAAACGGATCAAGTATATCGCCACTTATATAAATATCATGGCCTGCAGCTCCCTGAAAAAATAAGGTCATATCAAATCCTTTATAATTCGCGCCGAGATTTAATCCATAATACATTCTTGGTGTTGCACCATGACCGATTGGTTCTACATCGTTCCCATCTATAATGCCGTCGCCATTCACATCTTTGAATTTCAAATCTCCGGGAAGCAGGGATCGATTTCCATTATTATCCTGCACCGGTGAATTTAAAATATCTTCATACGAGGAAAATTGCCCCAAGACCGTCTTCCCCCACCGAATATCCTTATTTCTATCATTACTGTTGTTCCGCCAATTATCATACATATTGGTTGAAGCTGCACGTTCGACGTAGCCATAGCGGATGCGTGTTACAGAAAAATTGCCGGATATATTATAGGCAAAATCACCAATTTTATTTTTATGGCCTACAGTCCATTCAAAACCGGTATTGATATCTGAATTTAAATTTTCCTGTGGCATGGACTCGCCGAATGTTGTCGGGAAAGTGCCTTGTCTTGTCGCAGGAAGCCCAGAGCGTTCGCGTCTAAACCAGTCGAATTCCGTATTGATCAATCCGTTTTTAAAGGAAGCCTCAAACCCTAGATTCATGATATTAGACTCGTACCATGTCAACCAAGGATTGGCCATCCCACTGCTTCTCAGCCCAGAAGACAAGCCTCCAGTTCCCAGCACATAACTCCCTCCATAGACATATCCGTCGAGGTATTGGAATGCCGAAAAATCACCCTCATCACCGACTTGGGCATAGGAGCCCCGGATTTTTACGTTATCAAAATGAGCAAAATTTTCTTTGAAAAATTTCTCTTCCGAAATCCGCCAACCGGCTGAAACTCCCGGGAAGAATCCCCACCTGCGGTCCCGCTGAAATTTATAAGATCCATCATAACGGAAATTCAATTCAAGTAGATATCTTCGGTCATAGGCATAATTAAACCTTCCTACCAGACCTGCATGCGCCGTTTCCACACTTTTGCCACTCGTATTTTGGTTTTCGGTGTCTCCTTTACTGATGTCGTCAATGATCCCGATCGAAGATTCCCTAAAACCCAATATATCGGTCAAACGGTCGTGATAGGCCTCCCATAACAATAAGCCACTGACATCATGCTTTTGTCCAAATACACGGTTGTAATTGATCGAATACTGCTGCGTTGGCATATACAGATTTTCCATCTTGGACTCCAGGCTTGCTTTTTTTCTTAGAGCGACCTCGGTATAGTGTTCATTCGTCTGATTGTACTGGTAATCGCTCAATGCCTTTTGCCATGTTTTCCATTCACTGTTCTTATAGTCATAAGCGACCATAGCACGTAACGACAGTCCAGCTATCCACGGTAGCTTCCAATTTAGATCCAATGAACCGTTAAACTCTCTTCTCAGGCGCGATTCGTATCCACTATGCTCGATATAAGAGCTATGTATAGGGTTGGCCATGTTTCCAATGGCCTGCCAATAACTGGGATTATTATTGGCATAAATGGAATAAATAGGGATGGCCATCTGTGCCTGTGTAAACAGATCGTCACCTCCATACGGTTTTTCACGATCTTGTAAACGACCTGTCAATTTAAATCCGACGGTAAAATTTGGCGTAACATTCAGATCAATATTGGAGCGTAGATTATACCTTTTGAAGTTCCAGTCATCTGACCTCAAAATACCACCCTGGTCAACATATCCCACCGAATTATAATATTTAACTTTATCATTCCCCCCATAGATGCTGACATTGTGTGAGCTCTGTGGAGCATTGTTACGCACGAGGGAATCCCACCAGTCAGTACCCTGTGCTCCATTTTTGTAACTATCGAGTTGTTCTTGACTGTATGCTGGTACCCCAGTGTATGGATTAGAATTATAGATCGCTTCATTATACAGCGACGCATATTCATAGGCATTCATCATACGTGGATATCGCGTCACCTGCTGGATTCCATAATATCCATTGTACTCCACTTTAGTTTTTGAATTGCTTCCTTTTTTTGTGGTCACCAATAGCACCCCGTTGGAACCTTTAAATCCGTACACCGCGGCAGCAGCATCCTTTAATATTGATATAGATTCGATATCATTCGGATCGACCTGTGCAAAATCTCGCTGTACGCCATCCACGATAACGAGCATGCTACCGTACCCGCGGATATCCACCGACGCTCCGTCATCTCCGGGGGCACCGCTACGCTGTACCGCACGAATCCCCGGCAATCGACCAGCAAGCATATTTGTTACGTTTGGCGTCTTTACCTTAATCAGCTCTTCAGCCTGTATGGATGCAACTGAACCTGTTACCGAAGCTCGTTTCTGCACGCCGTATCCCACCACCACAACCTCGTCCATCATCGCTACACTATCTTGCAGAACAATGGATAAGTTTGTTCGTCCCCCTAGCAGGATTTCTTGGCTCTTATAGCCGGCGGCGGATAGCAGCAGTGTTTCGTTCGGATCTGTTGTAATGGAAAATTTTCCGGTTCCGTCCGTACTGGTTCCGATGGAGGGTGTGCGCTTTATTTGCACAGTGACCCCGGCGATCGGATTATTGGCAGCATCCGTTACTTGTCCGGTTATCCGGACGGGTGCTTTGGCCATAGCCATGAGGACAAGATCACTGTCCCAACGCTCATGACCATAAGCCGCGGATGTCATTAGTGCGATCCCTATCAAACTTGCCTTTAAGGCGCTCTTATAGGCTGCATTTAAATCACGCTGTATCATTTTTTATAAAATTTATTTTTGGTTAGTAATTCTTTATTAAAACGCTTACACGAATCACTTTGGCTTTATACATCTATACCTTATTTTTCATTAGGGATGGGATCCAGTGCAGCAGGATGTTGCGGATCAAAAATGGCAACACCAACCTTTGAATCAGCACAGCCATAGTATAGAAACCATTTCTGTTTAAAATAAACCAGGCCTTCAATAAACACTGTGCCGTCAACATATTGACCACTTTTTTCAAAAGCTTCCATTGGTCTTAGGAAAGGCACGTCCATCCTTGCTAATACTTTACCCGGATCTTTACTGTCGAAAAGAACTTGCCCTGCTGAATAAGTACCTTTATTAAATCGCTTATCTCCTTTTTCAGGGTGGTTTTTGCCATTATATAATAGTAGAATTCCTTTATCTGTCAGGATGGCCGGTGGGCCACATTCTGTTAAAGAGCTATCAAAATATCCCTCTCGAGGTGAGATGAACGCTTTGAGTTGACCTTTCTCATCTACAACCGGTTCCCAGTCAAGCAGATTATCCGACGTTGCGCCATATACACCATGCTCGCCCCAGTACATCCAATACTTCCCATTTACTTTAGTAATTAGCTGCTTACCATTTTCCAGTTTAGTGACAATCGATGCTGATTTATGCGATTTATTGACGAGCTCAGGCAGGATGTTCGATTTTTTAAAAATAGGCCCATATTTTGTCCAATTTTTAAGATCCTTTGAGGTAGCTACCCCCAGGCGAGGTACTTTTCGGTTCCATTGCGTATAGAACATCACATAGGTGCCATCTTCGGATTCGGCTATACGCGGATCCTCCGTTCCACCAGGCCATTCAAACTCACGCTGGCTATCAGCCCCGGGATAAAAAACAGGCGTGTTTTGTCGGTTGAAATGTGTTCCATCAGCGCTCGCAGCAAGCCCTAGACGTGAAGTACGATGACCAATTTTTATCCCCGTCTTATCTTCGGCACGATAAAGCACGTAGATACTATCTCCTTTTACCACCGCTGCCGGGTTGAAGGTGTCATTATTCTCCCAATGCACAAGTTGCCCATTCATGGGATTCATAAATGTGGTGGTACTATCCGGTTCGATTACAGGGTTTACCCCTGCTGGACGAACGAAACCGCCCATTACCCAGTCTGGGGCGAGATGGCGCTGCTGTCTTTGCGCGCTACAGCTCCAAAAAGTCACCGCAATCGCAATTATGGAAAGAGGTTTAAATAGCGTTATTATTTGTTTCATATGTCAATTATTTTAATATATGGTATTACGAAAATGTCTTTTTAGTATCAAAAGCGCATAATTATCTTAGAAAACCGGTTTTGCAAAACGAAATTAAGAAGTTTATAGATCAATATCGCTTTATGATGAGGATTTAATAATTATTTAATATGGGAACTTTAGGTTATTTCTTCCAATACTTTGCCCTTCGTTTCGGGCATACATAGAATAAACACGAAGGACGCGATAACCATCAGGGCATAGAATAAAAATACATAATATCCTCCGAGTACGCTACCTTCTACAATAATTGGAAATACCCAGGATATTATTGCAGCAAATAGCCAATGGGTCGTGCTCCCCAAGGAAGAGCCTTGGGCGCGAACCTCGTTCGGGAAAATTTCCGCCAAAAACACCCAAATCACGGCACCTTGTGATAAGGCAAAAGATGCTATAAATCCCATGATATAGAAAAGTAAAAATTGTGCGTTTACTCCTTTTAGGCCAAAGGCTGCCAATAACAGAAATAAGAACATGCCAATAGCGCCTGTCAAAAGCAGTTTTTTTCGCCCAAAACGATCTATGATGCTCATGCCAACCAGGGTGAAGAGCAAATTGGTACCACCGATAAAAATAGGCTGAAGGTAGGCTAATGCTGCACTAAAGCCCGCCATTTCGAAGATCCGTGGTGCGTAATATAGAATAGCATTAATTCCGGTCATTTGATTGAAGAATGCTAACAACACCGCAAAAAGTATAGGTTTGGCATACCGTTTTTGGAATAGGCTAACATGCTTACCAGATGTTTGGGGCGGATTGACCTGCACTTCAAATGGAGTTTCAAGCCGAAGATAACTTGCACGCGCTTTTTCAATGTGTCCCTGCTGCAATAGCCATCTTGGACTTTCGGGAATGAGATTCAATAGAAGTACAAATAATAGGGCAGGCACAGCCATGATACCGAGCATGTATCGCCATCCGCCTGAGTTTACGCTCATAAAGAGAAAATTTGTCAGATAGGCCGTAAAGATTCCCAGCACGATCATAATCTGAAAAGTCCCTGTAAGTTTACCGCGATCTTTTGCGGGAGCAATTTCGGAGGTATATACTGGTCCAACAACAGAGCTGATCCCCACAGCAAGTCCACCCAATAATCTGAACAACAGGAAAAGCTCCCAGATGGACGCTACTGCACAGCCCAATGCTGAGAGTAAATATAAAGCTGCAACGAAATAAAGCACGGGTTTACGCCCATAACGATCGGCCATACGTCCGGCGATAACGGCTCCTATAATGGTTCCGATCAGCGAGATCGATACGGTAAGTCCATGACGGACAGCATCCAAGTCCCAGAGTTTTTGTATGATTTGTTCAGCACCCGATATCACTGCTGTTTCAAAACCAAACAAAAAACCTCCCAACGATGCGATTAATGTAAATTTCCAAATGGGTTTCATATACTAAATGTCTTGAGGGTTAATCCGAGAAATAAGTTGCGTTCATCAAATGATGCAAGGGATAGCTCCGTATCAAGGGCACAAAGGAGCTTATCAAAAAAATAATTGTGGGCCTTGGCAATACTGCCTCCGATTATAATTGTGTCTGGCGTTAACGGATAAATATATTCTTTAATGAAAGTAATCAATTGGTTGCTTAGGAAATCAAAAGCCTCTTTTCTAAAAATTTCAAGATCTGGGCGTTCAGCGATGTCTTTTATGTTATCCACGGGAATATACCCAAATTTTTCTGTCAAATGAGCTAAGACCCCTCGGGTTGAAATGAAGTCTTCTACAATGCCGTTACTGAAAACTGCTGATCCTAAATTGAGATCTACGATTGTTCCATTTTCGTAAAGCGAAGAACCCAATCCGGTTCCTAAAGTCAGGCCTATAACGCGCCTATTTTCCATTTTTTTATTGACAACTTCGCCCAATAAAAAGGCTGCAGCGTCGTTATAAAAGTAGATCGAACTTAAATCAATTCCTGTGATATTCGCAAAAAATGTTTTTAGATTAAAGCCTAGTAGCGACTGATACTTATTCATTCCGTCCATTAAGGATATTCCGTTTTCGTAATCGAATGGGCCAGGGCAAGATATGAAAATTTCGGATGGTAAATGCGTAGTTGAACTTAAGGTCTTATCGATGGTTTGTTTTATGGCCGACAAAATCTGTACTCTTTCTGCGTTACTATTTACATTCCCGCGAAAGTACGATCCGTCCATGACAACTGCAGGGCTCCCGTGCACAAGGCCTGATGAGCAATGCGTACCACCCAAATCGACACATAAAATTATATTTTCGGTATGAGGCATTTTTGTTTTTAAAATTGGTTATTAATGATAATAAGCAAAACCGGTTTTGCTTAGATAATACGAAGATAACACTTATATTTGAAAATCAAATTTTTAATCTAAATTTTTATCTTCGATCCGTCTTACATCCTCTCTTAAGTTTAGCGGTAGCCCCCTATTTTGTATGTGCCATAAAAAAACTTTTGGCTTCTACTCGCACTTATTGCATTGGCAATAATCTTGTTTTTTGTAAATCGTAATAACAGTGCATCCGATGTCGCTGATACCAGGGACAGCACCGGCATGGTAACAGATCAGGGCGATATGGGCGGGGATACCCTTGCAACAACGGAACCAAGCTGGAATTCAGTAGATTTCAATAGTGCTGAATCTTCGGACCCGAATATCACGGACAAAGATATTCGCGTACGCTCCAGTGATGGCTATACCATTTACTCGCTTGGCGAAAATATATTATTTGCCACTGACCAAAGCGCCATACAAAGCAATTCCGAGGCGAAACTTAAACAAATTTCGTCGGCTTTGAATAAAGATTTTCAAGGTGCCTATGTAGGCGTATTTGGGAATACGGATTCTACAGGCACGGCATCCCACAACAAGCAGCTGGGCATGGAACGTGCTACTGCCGTGAAGGACTGGTTGGTTAGTCAAGGTGGAATTGACCAAAGCAAAGTAAGCGTACATTCACGTGGAGAAAATGCTCCTGTGGCTGACAATGCAAGCGCAAGCGGAAAAAATCAAAACCGAAATGTAGAGATCGTGGTTTTTCGCAATAAATAGAAACCTAAAGTTTTGAACTCAAAAATTTAAAGACATGGCATTAGAAGAAAAAAAATACGACCATTTGATCGAATTAGGAGGAAGCGATTATGAAATCGTTGATGGTGAACCAGATATTAGAGGCTGGAAGGTGAAAAATCAGGCCGGACAATCGCTAGGTGAGGTAGATGACCTCCTTTTTGACCCTCAAAGCCAACAAGTACGCTATATTATTGTTGACCTGAAAGATGCAGATTTACCTATTGAAGACGACAAAAAGATATTGGTGCCCATTGGCGTAGCTGCACTTTATGACGGGAAGCGTATACAGGCGAGTAATGATGAGCCGGGTACCGTGGAGCCCATCGACCGCGGCGGCATACTAACGGTAGATGAAATCGATCCCGTGGAACCTGCTACAGACTATCGCTATAATCCGGTCGATGATGGTGAAGTCGTGGTGATACCGGTTACTGCCGACCGTCTGACCAGACTACCGGCATACCGTGAAAATTACCTGGATCCGGATAC
Organism: Sphingobacterium sp. HSC-15S19; assembly: GCF_050433745.1. Lineage (NCBI taxonomy): Bacteria > Pseudomonadati > Bacteroidota > Sphingobacteriia > Sphingobacteriales > Sphingobacteriaceae > Sphingobacterium > Sphingobacterium sp. HSC-15S19. Next base: position 85,305 of record NZ_JBNPWQ010000004.1, on the reverse strand, counting down.
TGAATTATCCATTCGCCATATTTATGAGGGAACAGGTGATGTCGGATTTACGGTAGGATCTGGTGTATATGACCACGATTTTTATCAACATCCACATTTTAATGAAGATACATTTTATAGCCCGGGATCAAAGACCGACGAATCTGCTGCGGAGCGCGAGCGTGCCCGACGTGTACGTGCTAGATACGATAGAAATTTAGATGGTGATCCCAATGATTTAATCTAAAGAATTTATCAGGTTAAGATCTTACCATTCCAAAGGTTTTCATTCTTTACAGTTTGAAAACCTTTTTTTTTCCGGGAACCTAGTCCTTAGCAGCTGCAGGCAGATCCTCCCATATTTGGCATTCGCCCCTGAAATTAAACCTCTCGTCCCCAAAATGAAGACCGGTCGCCATCGCACAAAAAATCATACAACTACGTACCTAAAAGTCATACATCCAGGGCAGATTACTGCGCTAACTAGCGAAGGAACTACCCTTCGCTATTTTCTTACGATTATTCCATACCGGTCATATTTTTAACCTCAGCTGGAATATTAAAAATGTAACCACCGCTATTGGGCAAGAGTTTGAATTGTTCAGTTTTACCGTCAACGGTTACCTCACGGACAATTTCCTTTTTAAAACGTTCGTCTTTATTCAACCGTCTCAAATCCGACCACCTTAGCCCTCTACGAACCAACTCTTTACGCCGCTCCCTAATTATTATTTTCAACAAAGCTTCGGAGTTAGTTTCCGTTACAGGCACAAAGAATTGTTTCTCAATCCGATTTTGCAACAGATAATTTAACTGTTCCAATGCGCTGGTAACATTTCCCAATCGTGCGTTACATTCAGCGGCATTTAATAATACTTCAGAAGTCGTCATACCTACAAAAAAGAGCCCTGCCCCCGTTCCCATATACTGCCCTTTAAATGTAGAGAAGCCATCTGTTCCTTTTTTATAGTTTGCCCGAAGTCGCAAGTCATGCGCTTCATATAGTTGAAGTAAATCCATTGTCAAGTACGACCCTCGACTCCCAATAAACATGGTCGAGCCGTTTGAGTATGCAAAAAATAACGTTTCAGCATTCATCGCTGGATAAGGATAAGCTGCATCGACATTCATTGTATTGAGATCCATCAAAGTCTTATAACTGCCCAATACCTTATCCGCATAATTTTTTGCTTGCACATAATCTTCCATCGCCAAATACACGCGTGAAAGTGCAGCAAAGGCTGAAATCCTGTTGGGTCTTGTCAGTATACCCAGTTCATGTGGCAGCAAGTCACTCGCTTGTTCCAAATCTTCAATAACCGAACGATAACATTCCCCAACTGTTGACCGCTTGGTTTTGTCATTGATATCAGCAGTCAACTTGAGCGGTATGCCAGCCCCATTATTATCACCTTTCTGATCAAAAGGCGCAGCATATAGCTGCAAAAGAGTAAAATGCATCAATGCCCGATGAAAAAGCGCCTGTCCTTTGATGTTAGAAGGATCAAGCCCTTTCAAAATTTTAATATCAGGAAGTCCATCCAGCACCGTATTTGTTACAGCAATAGCTTTATACGCGTTGCGCCACACAACCATGTTTTCAACTGTTCCATAGAGCGCCGGATTTTGAAAGGTATACACTTGTTGTTCAAAATTGTAAAGCCTATTGTAACCAGCGTCCGAAACGAAAAAATCATCTGTACAAGCTTCGAGCAAAAAAGGGTAACTCCCCAAATTGAGCTGATTACCTGCATCAAGAAGTGCCTGCATATCCTCCAATGTGGATGGCACTGTGCTTGTTTTATTTGTTTTATCCTCTAGAAATTTAGTACAGGAAGCCATACAAAATAGGCTTACTAGGAGTAGTTTGTAAATATATTGTTTCATGACACAAGTATTAAAAATTAATATTCCCACCAACTGAAATTACGCGCGGAGCAGGCAAATCCAAATAATCAGGATCGAGATTTTCCTTATTCTTTCGCCAGATCAATCCCACGTTATTTGCTCCAATGTAAAGTTGGCCTTTGATCTTTTTGTCGCTTAGGCCAAAGTTATAACCGAACCTAATATTTTGCAGCCTAATGAGATCACCTTTGACGATATTATTCGTAGAATGCTGATAAAACAGATCGCGATAACTATCATTGGGATATTGCATCGATGGAACTGTTGTCGTCAATTCGTCCCCCGGCTGCTGCCATCTCTTGGCAAAATCAGCGTGTCCATCCCAAGAGTCAAATAAACTACCATAGACAATGGATTTCTTCTTAAAATAGTGGCCAAATTTAAAGAGCAGACTAAAATCTAGGTAAAACTTGCCATAGCCTATGGTAGTATTCCATGCTCCGTATATTGGCGGTAAGGCTGTACCATGGTAATTTAGATATTGCAATGAATCTGTCGTCAGGGCCTGATAATCTTTCGATATTTCGCCATTTTTATATCCCCTTGGATCGCCATTGACCGGATCCAGCCCAGCGGATTTATAAGAGAAAACAGGGTACAGAGATTTATCCAATAACGGCATCAGCGTCTGTCCCCCATCCAGATACAAGCTTGTCGCTCCGATTGTCCCTCTATAATCAGTCACTTTATTTTTGCTATAGGAAAAATTAATGGAAGATTGCCAGTAGCCTTTTCCGAACCTACCGCTTGAGGCGAGCGTTAAATCAATGCCATGCGTTGCTATTTGACCTACATTTTTTGTCAACAGCGAATAACCCGAAGTCGGATCTAAGGGATCATCAGAAAGTAGGTCAAAAGACTTTTTCCGATAATAATCTAGATTAGCCATTAATTTTCCACCGTATATTGAGAAATCCAGGCCAAAATTTAAGGTACTTACCGTTTCCCATTTGAGTCCCGGGTTTGGCGGGCTTCCAATCAGAGCATAAGGCAGATTGCTGTAATTTGAATTACCGACGTAGCCGATCACAGTTTTATTGAGTGCCCCATAAGGTTGTACACCACCATAACCGAAGGTTGTCCGCAGTTTAAGATGATCTATCCAATCGGTCTCTTTCATAAATTTTTCCTTTGCTATCTGCCAAGAAAGTCCTGCCGACCATAGTGGATTCCACTGGCTGTTGACATTCGTCCCGAAGGAATTCGCGGCATCCTTTCGCGCAGAAAAAGAAAGCCCGTATTTCCCTTTGTATTCGTATAAGCCATTAAAATACATGGAAACGGTTCTCGACAATGTTCCTGCATACGAATCCAAGGGCGTCATAAACCCGTAGCCGAGCCCACCGTAGAGCTGATAGATAGCATTATAATCCATGCTTTTGCGGCTGAGAACTTCGGCATTGTAACCATAAGATCCCGAAGAGCGCTGGTCGGCATTTCTGGTATAAAGCTCAGTACCGATCAGTGCATTCAAGACATGGTCGCCCCCAAAAGACTTGTTGAAGCTCACTTGTACCCTTCCACGATGCGATTGCATCTCATTGTCAGCATTGCGCAATATAGCTCCAAATGGAAAATCGTAGAGCTTTGCCCCATCGACAATTCGCGTATACTTATTGATCAAATCCCGCACCTCAAAAGAATCCTCTCCGGAAAGCGATTCTGATTTGGTATTACTATGCTCATAACCGTAGATCAAATCTGCCTTTAAGAACGGGAGGATGTCATAATGCAAGTTAAAATTTAAATAAAGGTGCCGATTCCAGGACTTGTAAGTCGACTTATCCCGATCCGCTAAAGGTCGGTAGTTCCAGTCCAATAGACCGTCAGCATTTGCCTTTTCGAGAAAAGATGAATTATAAAATCTCGGAATCGACAGGAAGTTTCCTTTGTCGTCCACTAGCGAGGCATAAGGATACAAATTATTTTTTCCACCCCCGGGAATCATCGGATAACGTGGCGTTGAAGAGAAAATTCGGTCTCGACCATTGATCAGGGAAAGCGTGTTCTCTATGGATAACTTTTGCCCCAATTGCCAGCTGTTTACGGCCCGCAAGGTTAACCGGTCATTATTTGCCCCTTTCGTATCCCCTGTACCACGATCATAGCCAACCGAATAGCTGTACAGTTATTAGCTCAACATGCATTGCCTCAACGTAAGAAAGGTAAAGTAAAAGAAAGAGATGAGTGCGCTGAAATTCTAAAAAAAATACGACAACGTGAAGAAGAAATCATGCAAATTCAGATGAAGATTATTCAACTCTATGAGGAACTGTACAAAAAAGATACTGTTTAAATACCAGTTGCACTAAATGCTATTCTTTCTATCGTGGAAAGTTTCAATAATCTTCTATACTCTAATTTTTAATGTATATTTGAAAAATATTTAGGTATATTTTGTACATGCACAAAGGTTGGAGCTTCCGTTTCCAACCTTTATTTTTTGTGGGGCCAGACAAACCCTTATTGTTTCTTCATCACATTCGCCGCTTTTAAGCGAAACATAGCATACAACCTAGCGCGCAAAATCATTATATTAGCATTCTAATCTGATATTATAAATCTTAATGAGGAATTATTTAAAGGATATTTTTTTTCAATTGTTACGTATAGGCCTTTGGGGAAAGGGTCAACTCGTGTTGGCAACGCCCAGTTTGCGCCGCAAGAAGTTTTTTTTCTTCACACTTGTCCACTCGTATTCCAGGTTTATTGGCAAAGACAGTGATTAAAAAATTATAAAAAGACTTCCTTATTCGGGAAGTCTTTTTATAATAGAGTTATAATTTATGTTCAGTAGTGGTACTGCTCTCTTTCTTTTGGAGCTGAATTTGATTACCTTCAAGCTCTTCGGCTTTTACACCTTTTGGATTGCTCCATAATTTTTTCTTATAAGCATCCAGCTTCTCCTCGACTTTCTTTCCATCAAGCTGCTGCCCACCATTTTCAGTATCTTTTAGATTCTGTAACATCCCTGGAGAGGATTCTCGTACAATTGTGCTTGCAAACTTGTTCTGTACGAAAAAATCATCCATGCTCATTTCATACAGCCCTTTGTCCGGATCGGAGATATCGACCTGAACCAAAGCATAACGTAACTGCGGAAAGTAAAGCCAAAACGCAGGTGTAGCACCTACCGATTCTGCCAGTTCAGCCGAAGTTGTTATATTCATCAAGGGAGCTACGCCAATAATACGCGTTTCAAGCCTACTACGCTGTTTATCAAAAAAGATATCCTCTTTTACGCGGAATTTAGTCACACGAGCTGGATCAAATTCGTTCAGCGCCATTTTGGAGTCAATCTGGTTTCCCTCACCATCAAAAATGGGTACAAGCACGCTATCTGCAAATCTTGCCATCCCCTCCTGCGCACTTAATCTTCCTTTAAAAGAATCATCGTCGGGGCTATACAACGATAGTTTTCCCTTTTCAATGGCTTTCATAACTACCTCTATTAATGAATTACCCGGCACAGCCAATATAGCGTTCTTCTCATCTTTTAGGTCAATATCTCGCCAGACGCGTTTATAAAAACGAATATTCTTTTTATTAACCTCCGGATAAGCAAAAGGCACAGCATCTTCCATATTATTTGCCTGGTAGAATCCATCTGTTGTCGGAATAGTATCTTGGATAACTTCCTGAGAAACGTTTGCATTAAGTGTATCGGGAATTATATTTTCTTGTGCTGTAGCAGTTCCAATGCCTAATCCCATCAAAACTGTCGTCAATATTTTTATGTTCATCACGTTTAATTTATATGGTGATCAATGAATTAATACTTCCGTGTTTTACTTTGTACAGTAGGCATTTCAAACGCCGACATCACACAACGGAAACCGATATAAGAATGTGGCTCATAATCTACGGAATAGTTTCTGGTTTCGCTATTTAGCTGTTCACCATTATCTTTCCATGAACCGCCCCTTACCACCTTACGTTTTAGAGCATCCCCATCCTTTGGATCTGCATCATACAATAACGCGGGGTTCAGATCATTTACAAATACCACTGCAGAGGGGCTGTATGCATCCAACGTCCATTCCGATACATTACCGGCCATATTATAAACTCCGAAAGCATTTGGCATATACGATTTAACAGGCAATGTAAAAGTTGCGCCATCACGGGAATACGTTCCCTCGCCCTGCTTAAAGTTTACTGCCAACTTCTTCTTACCATCATTTCCATCAATCGTCATACGGGAACCTGCAATGGTATCCTGCGGATCCAATTTTCCCGAAGCAGCATATTGCCACTGTGCCTCTGTAGGGAGACTAAGACTCAGCTGATAACCATTTAAATAGGAATTTTTTAATACCGTTGCCGCCATTTCGTTGGCGCGCCAGTCTGTAAATGCACGTGCCTGTCTCCAAGTTACGCCCACAACAGGGTAATAATCAAAAGAAGGATGGGTGAAATAATTCGCATCTAAAGACGCTAATTGTGCGTTTGGAAAGTCCTTTGTCCAGATATCTTCCACAGGCATTACTGCAACGGTATCTGTTACATATTTCTTTTTCATATTCCCTTTGGATTGCAAATAGGAAAAACGGTATTTAATCACATCTGGATTAAGTGCCCGTCTATTTCCTCGCATCTCCAACATAGGAGCCAAGCGTTCCTGAATACTCGGATCGTTGCTTTTCCAAAGTGGTGAAACTTTTTTGACTTTTGCCCAATTAATACGTTTTTGGCCAACTTCCTCCCCAGCGATATCCAAAAAATAACTATCATCCTGCAGATAATCTGTAACAGCCACTGAATCGGCCACCCAGTTTACAAATTCACGGTACTGTTTATTGGTTACTTCCGTTTCGTCTATAAAGAAAGCACTTACACTAACGTTCTTACCCACATTTCCACTATCCAATGAGCCTTTAAAAAGTATTGTTCCGGAAGGGATATACACCATTCCTGGTGGCGGGGGCAACTTACCACCCTTAAAAGCATTTACCTTTGGCGCCTTATACATAGCGGAATTAGACTTACAGGCAGCGAAGCCGATTAATATAGCAAAAGCCAATAGCCCAAACAGCTGACGCTTATAATTCGCTTTAAATATATTTTTCATACGTTTATTTTTTCAATTAGCTTACTTACGATTGAATAGCGCATATTTTACACCCACGGAAACAAAGCCATATTGGTCATTGCTCTTATTTTTGACGCCATCAAGATTATCATTTGTTGTCAAAGTATGTTGGTAATTAACGTTGATTGCCCATTGAGGTCCATACAACGTGCGGCCAAATGGAATATCAAGCCCAATATCTAAAGGAACGACAAAATGGATTTCGCCCAGATCAGTAGAAAGTTCACCTCCATTATTCTCAAGATAATTCTTATAGAAACTTGACGTTGTTCTATTTATTCTATTTTTTACTAACCCGGCCCCAGCTCCTACATAGATATTGGATAAAATTCTTGACAAAGTATTGGCTTCTAACGTATAATAACTATAGTTATCAGGATGGCCCATAAATTGGCCTATACGGATTTTTCCATTAATATTACCAGCAAAGTATCTATTTTTAAATTCACTGTCATACCCTTTACCGGCTAAAGTTCCTTTTTCACCTCGCAATCCAACAGATAGATAAGGCGTGATTAAATAATCAGCCTCCCCATAGAAGGCAAATTTAGGTTCGACATTCGCTAAATCCGTAAAATTTAAAGCAACACCTGCTCCCGCCCCTACACTGATAGGTCTAGAAAACTGTCCGAAAGTAGTCTTAGCCATCAAAGACAGTAAGGCTACAAAAGCGCATAGTAACTGTTTTTTCATTTGTATAATCTATTTTTCACTGATAAAAGAACTCTTAAGGTTAGGTCGTATAGATCGAATATAAATCTAAGCAATCTAAACGATATAGTTAAAAACGACGGTGCTCACTCTTTATTGTAAAAGAAACAAACCCCAAGCCGAAGCATCGACTTGGGGTTGAACAACAATAAGGCCAAAAATCCGATGACCAAAAATTTATTTTATATTTAGTCGATCTTTAAGATCCTGCCAAATTTTAGCGATACCTGTTTTCTTCTTCCCTTTATCGCCGTAACCATAGCCATAGCCATAGCCGTAACCATAGCCTTTCGCAAAATCAACATCATTGACTATTGCAGCCAAGTTTTTCAGCTTGCCATCAACATATAGCTCTCGAGGTACCTGTAATAAACGTTTGTCCAGATAATTTGCTCTAGAAACATATAATGTAAGGTCAGCATTATGAGCAATTAGTAAGGTATCGGTAACCAAACTTACTGGAGCGGTATCAACAAGAACATAATCATAATGCTCACGTGCATACTTAATTACATCATCAAAGTGTCCGTTCATTAAAAGTTCAGCAGGATTCGGGGCTATATATCCAGAGTAAATTACATCGAAATCATAATTCCCCGGTTTTTTAATGATGATGTTATCTACATCCATATCCGGATTGATCAAAAACTGTGTAATACCCACATTTGTGTGTTGCAAGTGTGATAAACCCAAATAGTCTAATACTTTCGGGCTACGAATATCCGCACCTATCAAAAGTACATTTTTGCCCGACATCGATAAGATTTGGGCGAGGTTTGTCGTTACAAAGGATTTCCCCTCCCCCGAAATTGTAGAGGTAACAAATACAACTTTTGAGCTTTCCTTTTGGTCAGCACCAAACATGAAGTTCATATTGGTTCTCAAAATTCGGAATGCTTCAGCCAAAGAAGAGCGATCATTTAAGTGGATGACTGTATCCTCTGCAGTAGGAATCTCACCCAATACCGGGGCCTTAACAATATCTTCTATATCTTTTCTTGAATGAACTTTGTTATCCAATAAAAATTTAATATAGATAAGTGCGAATGGAATAATAAAACCAATAATTAGGGCTGCAAAGAGGATGATGACTCTCCGAGGAGAAACGGGAATTCCATTATTATATGCCGCATCAATGATTTTTAAGTTATCTGGAGTAGCGGCAGCTTTCACTTCACTTTCTTCTCGTTTTTGCAATAATAATAAGTACAAAGACTCTACAATCTGCTGCTGTCTAGAAATCTTTTTAAATCCTTGTTCCTGATTTGGAATAGAACTTATGCGTCCCTTAATTTCATTAGATTTCCTTTCAATACTATTTAATGCTAGCTTCGTTACTTTCTGATAGTTATCAAGAGATTGTCGTATATTTTTATCACTTTCTTCAATATTCTCATTCAAAGCAACCACTGTTGGGTTTAATTCCGATGCAGATTTTAATAAATCATCTCTTTCCAATACAAGTTTATTATACTCTGCTATTGTTGAAACAATAGTTGCATCTTGAAGTCCAATATTTGATGGCAACAACTTGCCTGGCTTTTGATTTCTCAAAAAATCATTCATATGATCAACGAGCTGCAATTGCGTGCGGTATTCCAAAACTTTCTTATCATTTTCAGAGGCATTATTGAGAAATACTCCTGCTTCCGTTGCCATATCCACCATCGAATTGGAAGTTTTAAACTCCGCGGCTTCTTCATCAGCACCTGAAAGATCTTTTGAAATCAATACCAGTCTCTTATTGATAAAATCAGAAGTTGCGCGCGTCATTCGAAGCTTATCATTTGTCAAGTCGGCATTATATGTTTCTATAAGACTATTCAACACTAATTCTGCCTTTTTGCCTAATGTAGAAACCATAGCAAAGTTTACAATGTAAGATTGAATTTCTTTACTTGGAGAAATCAAAATCGAGCTTAAGTTAAGATCTACGGCCCAGTCTCTAGGAATAACTTTAATCTCAAAATCATCATTCCTATTTAATGGAAAAGAGCCGTTACGCCGAAAAATAATTGAATTTTTACCTATCTTAACTATCTTATCGAAACCTGCAGTTATTTTCTCGTCAGTAGTCGTATTAATAATCTTTAAATTCAGCTTCTCATCCAAACTTACCTTAATGGATAATCTTATACTATCCAAATTCCCTTGTGGTTGTATGTAAAAAGGCATATCTCTTTCCAACATTTCAGAAGACCTTATATTACCTTTTTTCTCATAAATTATATTGAGGTGATGCTGATCCACTACTTTTCGCATCAGTCTTCTAGAAGTCAGTACTTCAATCTGATCAGTCACGAAAGCAGATCTAGAGCCTCCAAACCCCATGCTACTGCTTAACTCTGCAATCCCGGCCAATTCCCCAGCAGATGCGCTTCGTTCATCTCTCAACAAGATCTTTGCAGTTGTGCTATAAGTCTTCTGCGCATAACGCAAATAAACTACTGCGACTGCCAAAGAAAGAATAACGGAAATTACAAACCATTTCCAATAGAAGGCATATTGCTCAAACAACTGCCTTAAATTAACTTCTTCTTCCCTATCTTCTTTAAGATGTATAGATTTCTGTTCCATAGATAATATTATCGGGTCAATATTGATATGACGGTAATTAAAAGACTAGATATCGAAATTATAATATTTGTATTTGCGCCTAATTTCGAACTATTGATCTGAGCTTGATTAGGCTCAACATATATAACATCGTTCTGGGCTAAATAATAATAAGGCGAGTTTAGTGTGCTTTGCTTTGTAAGATCTAAGCGATTCATTGTCTTCTGACCGTTAACTTCGCGAATGACCATTACATTTTCACGTACCCCTCGAATAGTCAGATCTCCAGCCATACCAAGAGCTTCCAATACCGTCACTCTTTCAGATGGTAAAACAAATGATCCCGGCCTAGCGACTTCGCCTAGTACTGAAACCCGGAAGTTATTAAAATTTATATTAACTCCTGGATCTTTTATATACTTTTCAAGTTCTAATCGAATCTTCTCGATTGCTTCAATACGTGTCAAACCAACAACTTTGGTTTTACCTAACATCGGCAAAGTTATATTACCATCATTATCTACAGTATAAGTTGGTCGCAAAGCCATATCAGTATTTTGGGACATATTTCCGTTTGCTATCGAACTTATAGGGTTAAATGGCGCTGTCACTTTAGGATCAGCAGCTGTTACCACAACAGTCAGGATATCATTCTCCTGAATTTTGGGCACATACTGATTATATAAAGTATTTATCTGCGTCGAATCATTTTGCAGATAAACCATTTTTTTCCTTGATCCACATGAACTAAATAATATAATTATCAAGGCGCAAAAGAGCCCCATTGATAGGCCATACTTTAAAATTGATTGCATGTTTTTATTTCTAATTTGAATTGATTGCTATTATCTAATTGACAAAATTATATTTTTTTTTGCAAATACTTGAAATTCGTTGACGTTTACAAAACGCAAGCCAATGAGCAAAATTTGTGCCTGAAAAAATTTCACCTGCAAATAATCTAAATTGATTTAAAATATTCAACAGGCCAGGTAAAATCATCTTCTACAGCATGCGATAAAGGATAATCTGCATAAACCAACAATTCACTATCCTGTTCCAACGCCCTAAAGGCTGTTGCATAGCCATTTGGCACATTCAACACCTTCATTTCCCCCGCTCTTAATATGATATTATGAATTGGTAATGATTGATCAGGCTTTGCCCAATTGTCGATTTTCACCAAATCTAATGAAAATTCTCCTGAAAGTACATAAAACCATCTTTGCTCAATTTTATGTCCTCGCCACCCACGAGTCAACTCTGTATCTGCATTCCTTATAATATAAAACCGTTTGACTAGACTCATATCAAATTCATTTACAAAACGAATTGACCCTCGTTCATCCTGCGCTATTCCTCCTTGGATTGTATTTGGTTCTATGCTTATCATATTAATGAATTGCGTATTTTTTTACAATATATGTTTTTAAAATCAAATAGACTGCACTTAAGACAGTGAGTAAAACAATAGCAAATATAAATTGCGAATAGAATGTCGCATTTGCAAATTGGATGACCATATATCCAACAATAAACTGTAATAGTCCATAGACAAAAGATACTAAAAGTTTATTCACCTTTGCTTCATTAGCTAAGAACTGATATAAATGCGAACGATGTGCTTCAAAAATGTTTTCTCTGCGCAATAACCTTCTAATTATAGTCCAAACCGCGTCTAATCCGTAAATAGCTAGAAATAAGATATAAATAAGGTTACCCGTTTTTATTATCAGAGCGCCTAATGCAAAAAGTAGAATATAGGCAATAGTGACAGACCCAACGTCCCCGGCGAAACATTTAGCCTTAATCCTAAAGTTGAAAAAAGAAAACACCATCACACCTAATAGGGAATAAGTTAACAAATTCTGGTCTATAAACATCAACTTATTATTGACAATCGAGAGTAAAACGCCAACCGATAAGCTATAACATGCTGTAATGCCATTGATCCCATCCATAAAATTATATGCATTAATAACACCTACAATAATAATAAATGTAAGAAGGAGATAATACCAAGGCATGGAAAATACTTCTAACTGATAAGTCATTAACAACACCGATGCAAAGTGAATCAATAGCCGCACCTTATTGGAAAGTGTGAATATATCATCAAGAAAAGATATGATGGTCATTAACGACAATCCAAGGAAAAACCAAGGATACTGAAAACCAGATTGAAAGAAGTAGATCAAAGCTGCGAAATAAAAAATTATGCCTCCTCCGCGTAATGTTATCGTACTGTGGGACGATCTTTCATTCGGTTTGTCAATTATGTTAAATTTGTCTGCGACTTTAAAATATACAAGTTCCAAAATGAACAGTCCAATTAAAATAAATATATATATCATTACTTCAAATATTGTAGTTTAACCTGTACTAATTTGTTAAGAAATCATTATCCAGATTTTCAAAAATAGAATTTTGAGATTTAAACTCCGGCACAATGGATTTAATCAAAGAAACCATCTGCATTTTATCATCCATCGGATTAACCCGCTTAACTAAATCACAGAGATTATCAATTATAACCTTTTTTTCCGCCAAATTTAGGGTATTTACTTTTGCAATCATGATTTTTTCATGATAAGTTTTTTCGGTATTTTCTCCGTTAGCCAACAATTCCTCGTAGATCTTTTCTCCCGGTCGCAATCCAACGACTTTGATATCGATATCTTCAGGATAAGATAACCCTTTTAAGCGGATCATCTGTTTTGCTAGGTCCATTATCTTAACCGATTCACCCATATCAAATACGAATATCTCGCCCCCATTTCCCATTACGCCCGCTTCCTGCACAAGCTGACAGGCTTCTGGAATAGTCATAAAATATCGTGTAATGTCCGGATGAGTTATCGTAATTGGCCCGCCTTTCTCGATCTGCTTTTCGAACAATGGAATAACTGATCCATTTGAACCGAGCACATTCCCAAACCGCGTTACAATGAAGTTAGTTTTTGAATGCTCATTAACGACACTAACAGCGATTTCTGCAACACGCTTTGTCGCCCCCATAACATTGGTCGGATTTACAGCTTTATCCGTCGAAACCATTACAAATTTTTCGACTTCATATTTATCTGCTAATAAAGCAAGATTATAGGATCCAAAAATATTAGTCCATATAGCTTCATAAGGATTAGCCTCCATCAACGGCACATGTTTATATGCCGCAGCATGGAAAATCAATTCAGGTCGATAGTGCTGAAATACACTTTCCATGAAATCCTTATCGCGAACATCCCCAACTATAAAATTGAAATGTTCAAAAAAAGGATTAGAACGCAGTTCTTGTTGTATATCGTACAATGCCGATTCAGCCTGATCCAGGACAATTAAATGTCTCGTAACTAATGCAATTTGACGCACTAATTCTGAACCGATAGATCCTGCACCTCCTGTAACAAGAACTACTTTATCAGCCAACGCCTCCTTAATAACAGGATTGTCAAGCTGTATCGCTTTGCGGCCGAGAAGATCTGAAACTTTTAAAGCCCTGATTTGCTGGGCAGCAACATTTCCTTCCAATAAAGCCGCAGAATTAGGAATGATCTTTATTTTAATTGGGAGCAACTCAGCTTTCGATGAAATATTCTTTAGTCTTTCTGGCGATGAATTATCAATTGCAATAACCAATTCCTGCGCCCCTCCGATGCGCTCCAGCAATTTCTCATTCAGTTCTTCAAGCGGTCTGACGCGAATGCCTTGAATATAACGGCCTATTCTATTGGGATTATCGTCAATGATAGCGACTACTTTATAGCGATTTCGAGAACCTAATTGCAATAAATTATACGTATTGTGACCCATATTCCCTGCACCGAATAAAATAACCGGGATCGCATTCTGTCTGCTGTTCCAAAAAAAGCTATGATATGCTGTTTTATAGAGCAAACGAACGGATGCCATAGAAATCCCAGTTAAAAGGGCATGAAACAGCAGCTGGGTTTGGGAAACATAGTAACGGCTCTCAATTGGGTTCGAAACAATAGCTTCCCATAGGTAAGACAAAGAAACTCCAATAATAAACGCAACGGCGATACAATTTCCAATTAATTTGAGATCGCGCAAGCCCGTACGTCTTACAATACTTTGATAAGGCTTAAACCAAATGAAGACAAGAACATAAATTGAAGACATGATCGCCGACTCCAATAACATAATAGGCCACGAAATTTCACCGCGATGCTTCATAACCAGAATATAGCTCAAAACAAAATTGAACCAAACAATAAAAAGGTCGATTAAAAACACCAACCAGCGCGGTCCATCTTTCCGGAGAAATCCCTTAAGACGATCTCCACTATCATTTTGCTTATCCCTAATTTCCATCTTAATGTTGTGTTATATTGCTATACTCCATTTTGCTTCCCATGACTTCGTTCCTTCAAGCTTTACAATTCCCTCTTTCTCGGCAAACAGCAAATTGTGATTAATATGGTCTGGTAACCCCTGCCATGGCTCCAAACAAATAAAAGAACTACCTGGCACAGACCATAATCCAAAATATGGGAACCCTTCAAAGGAAAATATCAGCTGTTTATTGTCGGATTTTAAGCGGACCGAAGTGGAATTTAGATTTTTAAGTATCCATGCATCCTCTTTAAAAGTGTCCTTATTGAAAAATAGACAGTGACTTTCTAATTTGATCTTATTATAAGTTTTAGACAGTAAATTATCATGAAGAAAATACCGTTCCACCCTATCATCTGCGGGGAACTCTATATAACATCTCGTATCAACCTGATCGTATGAACAATTAAATGCAGGGTGGGCGCCTAGCGAAAAATAGATTTCCTCTGTCCCTTGGTTGAAAACAGCATAACTGACTTCCAGCCTGTTTCCCTCCAATTCATACTTTATTCGCAAAGAAAATTCAAAAGGAAAACAATATCGTGTAGTTTCATTGGCTTGAAAAGAAAAAACAATGCTTGTTTCTGTCTTTTCCACAAGCTCGAAACTGTTATCGCGAGCAAAGCCGTGCCTAGGTAGACTGTAGGATTGTCCGTCGTATATAAACCGACCTTCCTTCAATGCGCCTACTATAGGAAAAAGGATTGGACTAGATTTTGCCCAGTATCGCTCATCGGCCTGCCATATCCATTCATAATTATCACCTTTGTCCACGGCAGACCGTAATTCTGCACCTTTCTGTGTTATACCAACCCTAAGAAATTCATTCTCAATCGTATGCATCAATCAAATTATTAACCTATGATATCTTTCATCATTCTGTCCACTTTTTCCTGAAGAACAAGTTGTAAGCCAGGATAATCAGCTGAATCCTTTAAGTTTTCTTTCACTGAACAGTAAAACTTGATTTTAGGCTCTGTCCCAGATGGTCGTGCAGAAATTACGTCACCATCTACTGTTATGAATTGTAACACATCCGACTTGGGCAAAAAGATCGCTGTTTTTTCGCCAGTAAACATATTTGTAGTTTGGGAAAGTTGATAATCACGAATTTCCTTGACTTGAACACCTCCAAGACTCTTCGGTAAATTATCGCGTAGTCCCGACATTATAGCCTGAATTTCCTCGGCACCAGCTTTCCCTTTTTTTGTCAAAGAGATCAGTTTTTCCTGATAGCAACCAAACTCTTTGTAGATCTCCATGAGAACTTCATAAACTGTTTTGCCTTCTGCTTTGAAATAAGCAGTCATTTCGGCAAGAAAAGCACAAGCATTTAATGCATCTTTATCTCTAACAAGATCGCCAACAAGATAGCCATAACTTTCTTCTCCGCCCACAAGATATTGTGCTGAATCACCTAGATTGGTAATCAATTCACCGATATATTTGAAGCCTGTAAGTGTTTCATAATGCGTTACACCATAGTGATCTGCGATATCGGCTTGTAAGTTGCTGGTGACGATGGTTTTTACAATATATGGATTCGATCCGAGTTGTTTTAGTTCACTTTTTGCACTGAGGACGTAATATACCAATAAACTACCGATCTGATTGCCATTAAGCAGTTGAAACTGTCCTTGGTTATCTTTTACGACAATACCTACGCGATCGGCATCAGGGTCTGTCGCCAATACAAGATCGGCATCAATTTCCTCCCCTTTTTTCTTTGCTAAAGCCATTGCATCTTCCTCTTCGGGGTTTGGATAGACTACCGTTGGAAAGTTGCCATCGGGAGTAGCTTGTTCGGCAACAATGGACACATTTTCAAATCCCCAGGCAGCCAGCATTTTAGGGACGATTGTAATTCCTGTACCATGTATCGGAGAAAAAACGATCTTTAAATCTTTTTGTGCCAATACAGCTTCTGGGTGAATACTCAAGGTTTTATTGGCATCAATGTAAATCTGATCGATTTCATTCCCCACAGGAAGGATATTGTGTGTATTTCCCTCAAATTTAATGTCACTAACCGATGTGATTGCGTTCACTTCATCAATGACATTTCTATCATGTGGAGCAGTTAGCTGGCAACCATCGTTCCAATAAGCTTTATATCCATTGTATTCCTTTGGGTTATGGGAAGCCGTTAGCATGACACCACTTTGACAGCCGAAATGACGGATGGCAAACGATAACATTGGGGTCGGGCGTAATGCTGTGAAGAGGTATACCTTGATGCTGTTGGCAGCAAACACGTTGGCAACTAGCTGACCAAAATCCTGCGAATTGTTGCGGCTGTCATAGGATACAGCCACTTTAATCTCTCGATCAGGGAACTGTTTTTTAAGGTAGTTAGAAAAACCTTGGGTTGCCTTACCGATTGTGTACTTATTCATCCGATTGGAGCCCACCCCCATAATGCCCCTTAAGCCTCCGGTTCCAAACTCAAGATCTCTGTAAAAAGAGTCTGTAAGCTCCGTGTTCTCATTATTATCGATTAAATGCTGAACCGCATTACGGGTTTCTTCATCATAACTTGGTGTTAACCAACCTTCGATTTTTTTTTGTAAGTTTTTATCTAAATCTAAAAGTTCCATCATTACTAAGGTTAATTGAGTAGTGTAAAACACTATTTTATGAATGATTGTATTGTATGTTTTAAACCTTCTTTCGCACTTATTGGCAGTTGCCTTAAATACAGCGCTTGCTTTATTTTTTCATTGGATACGACATATGATTCTGTTAGCTTTTTCAAACGCTCCGAATTCAGCGGAAGAGGCAAAAAATCGCCAGCTTTTACGAGCGCTTTAATAAAAGCAGAAGGAATTGCAGATAATCTTGGTTTTTTTCCGAGGGTCTCAGAAATCAATGTAACCAGGTCATTCGTAGATAGAGATTCGTCATCAGCGAAATTATAGATACCAGAATCAAGATCTTTTGTCTCGAGCATCGCCTTAATCAAAAACGACAAGTTATCTACACTTAAAAAAGAGCGTTCATTATGAAAAGAAGCTAACGGCCAAGGGATACCTTTTTTTACCACATTGAATAATAGATTTAGATTACCTTTATTACCGGGCCCATGAATCATGCAAGGCCTAATAATAAACAAACGTTTACCTTCGGCTAATTTATTCCCCAAAAGATATTGCTCGGCTTGGTATTTGGATCTACCATAAGCCGTTAGAGGGTTGCCGGTTATATCTTCTCGGACGATAGTATCAACAGAATCTGCTACAGCCTTCACCGAAGAAAAATAGAAGAAATCTTTAATATCAGATTTTATAAACTCTTCAAATAGATGTACAGTCAAATAATAATTAACATCGAAGTATTCCTGATCATGTGATGTATTCGCTGTATCGTGTGCTTTACCTGCTAGATGTATGATTGCATCCGCCTTATTATCAAACTGGTTGATCCAATTATCATTCCTTAAAGAAAGGCTCTGAACTATGTGCTCATTTTCGATAAGATACTTTGTGAGATTTTGACCAACAAACCCCGAAGCTCCAGTAATAATAACATTCATAGGTAGAAAAAAGAATTATTTACGTTTTAAAAAGCCGAATATCTTCCATACGGCACGAGATTTAATTTTGAAAGTACTATATGAAATTTGATTCATTTTAAGGGCTTTCATAATTTCCTCGGAAACTTTTTTATAACTTTCCCAGCCAGAAGAACTCACCCCGCCGACAAGCATACGATGAGTCACAATATTAGAGTAAGCCCAAGAAATCTTATTTTTAAGGAAGAATCTTGTAATCAGCTCATAATCTGCAGCTATTTTGAAGTCAAGTGCATAGTAACCAAGCTTATCAAATAATTCTCGCTTAAAAAATATACCTGGATGCGCAGGCATAAAACCAATTTTAAGTTTTTCAGGTGACCATTTTGCTGCAGAGTAATGCCGTAAAATTTTCCCATCATTATTATGTTGGACAATATCGCCTAAACTCGCACCGACATCATGGTTCTTTAGGAAGTTAACAGTCTCACTAATCACATTTGGGTTAGCAAGCGTATCATCTGCATTGACTATACCCACATAATCCCCCGTAGCCATTGTGATCCCTTTATTCATTGCATCATATAAGCCCTTATCCGGTTCCGAAATCCATTTTGAAACGACTTGTGGATATTTTTTTATGATATTGAGCGTCTCATCTTTAGAATTTCCATCCACAATGATATATTCAATATCATTATAGTTCTGCTCTTGCAGCGATCTGATGGTCTTTTCTATTGTTGCTGCTGAATTCCAGCAAACGGTAATAATTGAGATTTTCATACTAATCAAATTTTGGAATAAAGCCCTTGCAAAAAGCTACGAGCAAATCTTTCGGTTCTTTCGGGTAATTCCCCCCAGTTGACAAACCTTTCCGGTCCATTTATCAATATGTCCATAGAACTTGCGAGTTCGACAGCATTTTCTGGATCGAAAAAATAACCTTGATCTCCCAATTGCTCTATATGAACATCAAGGTTAGACGCAATAACCCTTCTCTTCAATGTCTTTGCATCTTCAATAACCGTACTCCAGCCTTCAAATTTACTTGGTTGAATAACACAAATAGCATATTTCATCAAAGCTAGTTGATCTTCTCTTGGTAATAACCCAACTAATTGGACTTGGTCGGAAAGATCGTTCGCCTTAATATAATCTTCAATTTCATTTATTAGGCTTACATCATCGCTTTTATTCGGGCGGCCTGTCATTAATATATTTGCAAAAATCCCGCGATTTTTTAATTCTTTTAAAGCCTTTAGTACAATTAAATGGTTCTTATGAACATAAAATTGATTGCTAACAATAAAGTATTCTCTCGTAGTGTTGTATTTTTGAGTGACGTATTCTTTGCTAGGTAAAGCTTCAACATCGAAAATAGAAGTAAATCTCACTATTTTAGGAGCAAAAGCTGCTTTCATCGGATAAAATTGCTTAAAATGATCTACTGCAGATTGACTAGACAGAATTAGCCCATTACTATTTTTAACAATACTTTTGAACTTTAATTCTCTTAAAAATAGGTTCAATTTGTTAAAATATTGTGGGTAAAATTTGTGTTGAAAATCTGGAATCCAAGAGACCAAATCAATATTCTCAGAACAAGTTTTACCAATAAAGTCATTGAAAGGAAATAACACATCCAAATTGTGGTGGGTAAAATCATTTGTAAAATAAAAATTCCTTCTCAGAAAAAAAGACTTAAAATATCGCTTATAATCGAAGTCGAGATCCACTTCAACAAATTTCACTTTAGAATAGTCTATTTCCTTTAGATATTTTTGCGTTCTCTGATTATAAAACACTACTATTTCAGGTTGTTCATCCGAAGGAAGATAATTGCAGGCTTTTATTACATTAATGAGATAATAAAGCCCTCCTAACCACCTACTTTTAAAAATAAATAAAATACCTATTCTTTTACTTTTCATTTGTTTCATTTATAAGCCAATTATGGTAATTTTTCAATCCTTCCTGAATGGTTATTTTAGCCTTAAACCCGTATTTCTCCAGTTCACTCATATCCGAACACCAAAACAGTGGATCTCCAGGTTTTTGAATTCCGTTAAAATTAAGTTGCAATGAAGGATTAATGATATTTAAAAATGTTGAAGCAATATCTTCAATAGAAATTTCTTCGCCCGAACCCAAATTATAAGTTTTACCCTTGAAAAGATTGTTTTGAATAGCAATGTTCAATGCCTCCATAAGATCTTCTACATAAATAAAATCTCTTGTCTCATTACCTTTACCGAATAAAGCCACCTCACCTTTGTTGTTGGCAGAAATAGATTTTTGATAAATATCCCATAACAATTGCTTTTTTATACCGGGGCCGTATGCAGAAAAAATTCTAAACGATACGGTTGATATTCCAAATACCTGAAAAAACTCAGAAATCAATTGCTCGGTAATCATTTTATGGAAACCATATGGAGAAAGCGGATTTAACTTGGAGTCTTCTTTGATGGGAAGCTCTTTGGGGTTACCATACACTGCGGCACTTGAAAGATTAATAAATTTACAATCCTTATTGTATACCCTTATTGCATTGAGTAAAGAATAAACGTTACTTACATTCATCCTAAAATCTTCTTGAGGATATTCTAGTGAGAAACCCACTCCAGGGGATCCCGAAGCATTTATACAAACATCAAATTTTTCTAACTTGAAAATATTGTTATAATCTGGAGCAAATCTATCAACCTGAAAGTATTTCTCATCCAATGGATACTCCGAAACCCCGCATCCATAAACATCATGTCCCAAATTTTCAAAATAGCTTAATGCATTCGAACCGATAAATCCTTTCGATCCTATTATAACAATCTTCAATTTTTCTGTATTCATAATATATTTTTATCAAAATCTCTTGAGATTTATTGTTGAATATCTAGAACTTTTACGACTTTTGCCGGGTTCCCGGCAACCACGGTAAAGGGAGGAACATCTTTTGTAACCACGCTTCTAGCTCCTACGATCGCTCCTTTTCCAATCGTAACCCCTTTCAATATCATAGATTCGGCGCCTATCCAAGCATGGTCTTCAATAACTATAGGCAACGAATTAACAACATTCCAATTTTTATTTTTCAGATAGTTGCCTTTTTCATTCACATAATC
The DNA here is from genome assembly GCF_050433745.1 of Sphingobacterium sp. HSC-15S19. Lineage (NCBI taxonomy): Bacteria > Pseudomonadati > Bacteroidota > Sphingobacteriia > Sphingobacteriales > Sphingobacteriaceae > Sphingobacterium > Sphingobacterium sp. HSC-15S19. Next base: position 64,070 of record NZ_JBNPWQ010000004.1, on the reverse strand, counting down.
GACATATGTCTGCTTAACATCTTGATCTCTAAATCTATAATCCAAAGAATGAGAATCATGATCATAAAACACAACACCCCAAGCTACTAGAATGTCATTTCCAAATGAAACTGATGATTTGCAAATAATGCTACTATTTCCCATATATACTCTATCACCTATTTTGACCTTTGAAGTATCTCCCTCGAGAATTATCGTTGTGCCTAATAGACATTGATTGCCTATCTGAACTCGCTCCTTCTGCATTCCATTAACTCGGTTTTTGATTATACTAAAATTTGGTAAAAATTTACTTTCTCCAGCATCCAGAACACTCTTATACCTTCTCTTAACTCCTATCAGCTTACTTAATATGTAGTTTATAATTTTATTCATTGCTTCTAATTCAATTGTTTGATAAATTTAGCTGGGTTTCCAGCAACTAAGGTAAACGGTTCTACATCTTTAGTCTCTACGCTTCCTGCGGCTATTATTGCACCTTTTCCAATCTTAACACCTTTTAAAAATATAGCCATTAATGACCCAATAACAAATTCAATACTTAAAAATTGAACAATGATCACAAATTCTTTATCTTAATAAACTTGCGAATGATTGTTATTATTTTTGTAAAATGACTAGTTCTCTTCCTTATATATTTTTGAGTTTTTTTTACTATAGTGTCCTCCATATCAATTAATACCGGAAAATTTTTTATATTATAATTAGGATCCCAAGAATCGAGAGGAAAAACGTTATAATTATCTTGGTGCCTTCCCGAACCATCCCAACCAATATTTCTTACCAAAGTTACGTCCGGATAAAGTACTACGCCGTCATTCTTAAAAATATTCCAATAAAATCGAATTCCCCAAGAACTAACTTTTCTTTGTTCCATTTGCTGAATAAACATCTTCTTATAGTTATAACTTCCTTCAAAATTAAATCTGTACGCTAGTTTATTATCAGTTTTGATCCTATTATAATCCCTACATTCGAAATCCAAGTTTTTCCATACTCTGTACCAAGTGCCCCAGCCCCATGTAGAAATAATAGGCAGGAAGAAGCTTCTACTTTGCTTTTCAATTTCAGGCACATTATAACTAAAACCAGCAATTTGAAAAACTTTGTTTTCATTTTCATAAAGAGTAAGCGAAGTATTCATATATTCAAGAAATGTTGTACTAGTAATCAAATCATCTTCAAGTACAATCACTTTTCCGAATTTTTTAATGATTTGGCTTACACCAGAAATAACAGAATTTGCTAAACCTTTATTTACAGGTGAAGTGATAATTTCAACCCTACCACACCAAGCTTTTGAAGCAATCACTTCCTTTACTAGCTCGTTATTCTTTCTATTCTCATCGGAAGCAGCTTCAGGCAGTCCATCACAAAATATAAAAAGAGAAGACTCGGCAGCCAAAATATTATTGGAAAGAGCTTCCAAGGTCTTTTTAGTGTGTTCAGGACGGTTATAAACAAATAAAACGATTGGTGCCAATGCTGTATTTAAATCCATGTGTATATTTTGCTTATTTTTTTAAATTAATAATTAGTCACTAAATTCCTTTTACCAAATAAAACACCCATACTTAGCCATAATGTCCGATTCATTTCAAGCGACATTGAACTAAGCGATTGAAAAAAAGAAAATAAAAAAACCATAGAAAATAATAAAAGCACCATATCTGGCTCTTTATTATAAATATATTTTGTTGCTCGAATTACACAGGTTAGAATTACCAAAATAAGAGGTACCCCCAAAATTAGCCCAAACCTTTGTATTATTTCAATAAATATATTATGTGGATAAGGGGTGTAATGTCTCTGACCAACAAAAAGATATTGATCATAGTTATTGAGAAAATCGTTATACTTGTCTTCCCTCTCCTCACTTGATCGGTCAACAGAAGTACCCTGAACCGATCCAACCAAGTCGTCCATTCTATTCATAAACCCGTCAAATGACCGTTGCGCTCCGGGATTGATTTTTATAAAGGCAAAAACTAATAGTGCTCCTAAAAAAAGATAAAGAAGTGTACGCATTAACATTGGAATAGCCTTCTGCAATTTCAGTCCAGAAAAGGAAAAAAGAATGATAATAATGGCTAGATATATAATAGCACCACGTGACTGTGTTTGAATTATCACCAGCACTGACAATAACATTAATGCCAATGCTGTATAAGACATTAACTTGCTTCTTTTACCCAAAAATCTATGAATTATAAAAAGGATAATAAATATTAACGCATTCGTGTAAGCAATCCCGATAACATTGACACCATCATCTTCACCGCCTACGGCACGACCCGACGTACCAACAGTTACGACTAAACTATTTTGAAAAATAAAAAAGAATATCGCACCAACAAATGTTAATATGAAGATTATAATTATAGTCTTTTTATTTGGAAACTTTATCAGAGATTCATTTTTCGCAATAAGCGCACCCGTTATTATTAGCAATACGTTTATAGCACCAAAAATGATAATTGTCGGAGATGTGGTATACTGCTCCTGTAAAAATGCTTTAACAATAACCAGAAGGAAATATAAAGATGCAAAAATCGATATTTCTACCCACCCCTTATGCTTTTTTAAGTAGCTATTGATATTGTATGAGAAAATCATCAACAAACCAACTGCAAGAATAAGATATTTCAGGGCATTTCCTCCTACAAAATAACCATTTACAGACCATAATACCAGGAAAAAACCTAAATATAAAGTATTTGATATATTTATCTTTTTCTTCACTTTTTTAAATCAAAATAGTCCAAAATAATATTATCCTGCATTCCTTTGCCAGGTTGTGATTTATAGCCCCCTTTATACCAATTAGCAAATATAGAATCTTCAGCTTCCCACCATACAATACCACTTACCGACGAGTTTTTATAAGTAAAATTTCGTATTGTTTGAATATAATTCTTCATCTCGCCCTTGGAAACCAATTGATATGCATATCTTTTATTCGATGGATGGATCATACTCCAAACGAATGGAACTACAGGTTTATTCAATCTACTTCCATAAGATAATGCCTGACGGAGGTTCTTCTCTAAATAGGATATATTCGCATTTTTTCCGACCTGCTTATCTGGATAGAATAAATAGAGACTCGGCATAATAACATCACAGTTTTGCAAAATGCTATCGTATTTAGTTAAATCTGTCTCCTTTGATTGATCGTAATAATAGCGCTGTGGAAGAGCATAAATTCCAATTTTAAGATTCGGCCGCAATTTTCTAACTAACCGAATCATTGAGATAAACTTCTGCTCAGCATTTTTATACCTAGAATCAGTTTTTTTATATTTTGAAAGATCATAAAAAAGGCTGTTCTCCAAATCTAAACAAATAAGCTCGTTAGCGCTCTTATTTGGGAAAATACGTATAATGTTTTTCTCTAGCAAATCGAGATCAACAATCCCGACATTTTTCGGGTCAATAAAATGTTGTGTTATTAAACGATAATTCTGAAAATCCCCGCCTACTGCTATTAGATCATTTGATCCTTTGTTGTGAAGTGCTTTTGCATAATATACAGTAAACCCCTTTTGCCCATAAACGATAGAGCTTATAAATAAGATCCATAGCAATAAAAACCATTTGCTTCTCATATCGGTATGTATTAATTTTTAAATAAGTCTATAAACAAATTTTGCCACCTTTGGCCAATTTCATCTATTGTAAAATCTATAGCTTTTAATAAGCATTTCTGACCAATTTCTATCCGTTTATTCTCTTCCTGAATAAGTTCTATAACCTTTGTAGCATAAGCGTCGACATCGAAAGGCTTTATTAAAAAACCATTCTTTCCAGAATCAATTATATCCGATGCAGAAGCGTAACTATCAAATGCCAGAGGAATCGATCCAAAGGTCATAGCCTCAACCAAAACAATGCCAAACCCCTCATATGCAGATGTCATACAAAATATTGGTGAATCTTTATAAAATTCCACAGGGTTTTTAAAACCCTCAAATTCAACATTATTTAACCCTTTTTGTTGTACTATATTTTTTATAAAGACTAAATCTGGTCCATCACCAACAATTTTTAAAATCCAATCTGGAAAATGAGGTAAAATTTTGCTCCAAATCTCTATTAAAAGATCCACTCTCTTTTGTCTTATATCGATCCTGCCTACATGTAAAATTTGTTTCTTTTTATTGCCTAAATATTTTTTATTCTCATCACTTACAGCGAAAGAAGTAGGGTTACTAATTGCGACTACTTTATTTTCATTTACTTTTTTACCCAAGAAAAATTCCAGCTCTCCTTTAAAGCTATTTGATAAAAGCACTACTCTGTCAGAATTCTTATATAATGATTTATAATGGTCTTGATATTTTCTCTTGTAAAACCATAGAAGCGTATCCTTAACTATTTTAATTTTAGTCAACGGCAACAAAAAATGTAAACCTTTTTTCCTTGCGTCATTATAATATGTTATATCAAAATGTTTAATTGGCGATAAAAATGAATTATGTATACAGGATATCAACTTAACACCTGCCTCCTTTGCATAATAAGCTAATTGAGATAGCTGACTATGCATACCTGCCTGATTAATAACAACATCAATTTTATAGTTATCAATTATTCTCAGCAGAAAATCGATATTATCAATGTTAAGGCATTCATCCTGATTGGGTAAAAAAAATTGTCTTTCCTTATTAAAATTATTGGAATTTCTAATGAGAGATAGGTAGAAAACAGAAATTCCTCTATCAATAAAACAATTCGTCAGGACATCTGTAACACGCTGAATTCCCCCCTTTTCAGGATCGATAGCTGAACCATATAGAAACAATATATTCATATCAAATTATTAAAAAGGTAATAGCTTAATCTTTCTTAAAATATTGTATCCCCAATATCTAAACTTAAAGAAACCAACAGGGGAAAATTTAAGAAATGCAGCTTGTATTTTTTTTGCCGATTTATCAGTATGATTAAAACAATATAGTAACGCCTCCCTATTTACTCTGAGAAGCCTGTAATACGCTCTACGATCATCTTTTGAAAGAGTTTGTGCTTTAACAAAAAATGGTAAAAATGTCTCCCATCTTTTTTTCATAATAATCTTAACCTGATCATCAGAATAGTGGTTTGCTTTTACAAATTTGATATGACTATTTAAAATTTCTATAGCAGCCGAAAGTCTTTTCAGACTAATTGACTGCATGATAGATCCAGGGCGTTCTGCTATATAATTTAAGCCAATTACAGGTTTATATGTTACCTTTTCAGCATATGCAAAAACTCTAGGTAAAAATTCCATATCCTCATGAAGAAGCCCCTTATAAAATCTAAAATTATACTTATTCAGAAAGCTCCTTTTGTACAATATATTCCAAGCACCGTAAAATGTAACTTTTGACATAAAATCAAAACCACTATAAATCTTTCCTTCTTCTATTCCTTTATATACGGTCCTTCTATTGTGGGTATTATAAATAAAATCTGCATCAAATACGACAAGGTCTTGTTCAGATACTGTACTAACAATATCTTTTAAAGCAGTTGTTGAGACTGAATCGTCGCTATCTACAAACCAAACATACTCTCCATTAGCAATTTCAAGCCCAGCATTACGCGCATCAGATAGGCCCCCATTTTCTTTGTGTAATACTTTGATACGCGTGTCTTTCACAGCGTACTCTTCACATATTTTACCACAACTATCTGGAGATCCGTCGTCGACTAATATAACTTCTAAAGAACTATATGTTTGTGACAGTATAGAGTCAATGCAGCCAGGTAAATACTCCTCTACATTATAAATCGGAACTACAACTGAAACTAGAACATGACTATTCATGTAACGATTCAATTAAAGGGTTATACATACTTTCAAGCACTTTACTATCATATGGACTGTAACTTTCCAAACTATTTAATTCTCCGAAGGCCTTTTGTGCTTCCTCTATATCTCTTACGAATCGAATATAATTTAGATCTTTAATCCAATCATATGTTCCCAAAACTTTTTGATTATAATTACTAAATACAATGCATGGTGTTCCAGTTATAGCTGCCAAAACCATTCCATGAAGTCTGTCTGTTATAACAATTTTTGCAGATCGAAATTGCGATAACTTAAATTCTAGCACAGCCTTTCGCTTTTCTAATGTCTTTACAGTACGTGAATCCTCGACATGCATATCAGAATTAATTACTTGGTCAAAGTTTGAAACAAGAAGCTGATGTACTTGCTCTTTATCGGAATTCGACAAAATAGATTCTTGATCAGCTCTGATGACTTCAAGACCGTAGCTTCGCGGTTGATTCTTAAGTTGAGATTGTGATAAAACTATATCGGGTGTGAGGATGACCTTATTGGAAGGAAAATATTCTTTCATTAAATCAAATGAAACATTTTCCCTTGCTGTTAAAGTCAAATTAGGATGGCCTGCAAAAAGCCTCTGAATAGCTTGTAATTGTTCTTTTCCTGAAATATCATTGGAGTAATGAATTGTTTGTGGAAATACGACAATCTTATTATTTGGGAAATTCTGGATAACAAAAGTTCTCAATTTTTCCTCTCTCATATATTCATTACCAAAATTCCCACCTCCATGTAAAAGTATAATATCGTTTTTATTGATCAAAGAACTATATTTTTCGATAAAATAAACCATCAAATCTTGATTCAGCTCATATACTGTATGGCCTGGAAAATTCGCATTTAAAAAATCTAATTGTGCTTCTGCAATTGCATGATCACCTATATTTGAATGCGTAGGTGTTTGAAATAAGAAGAAACGTTTATGCTTATTTTCAGACTTTATTAGACGAGCTATTTTGTCTGCTTTTCTCTTATCTAACATTTTAATGTAAGCAGACATGATTTTAATTAAACTTCTTTTAAGCATTTTTGCCAAATTTTGATTTGATAAATGAATAAATAAGATTTCTTTCAGATCTACCTATTCCCAGGATAAAAATTGAAAAAAATATAATAGTTTCGAAAATCAAGGTATATAGAAAGAAAGATGCCCATGTAGTTTCACGCATAACCCCTTCTTTAATAAGATAAAATACCCCTCCAAATAAGATAAATATTGGAATTATATTAGAGGCATAAACCAATATGTTTTTAAGACTTAGGTGGATGATTTTTTTGATAAAGTAAAACCGATAGATGAATGCGATGAAACTCAGACCGAGTTTACCGATTAACACATAAACTGGACTATATCCCAATTTTAATAAGAGATATGACAGCGGTAAATTCAACAATAGAATAAACGATATGCTTAGTTGATAATTACGAATTTTCCCAGTAGCATGAGCTGACATCCACAACGGACCACATAATGCATCAAACAGAGATGACAATATTATAACTCTTGCAAATGGAATAACAAACTGAGGAATAACATCACCCAGCCATAAATGTAGTATAAATTCTGTATGAAGCAAAAATGGCGCTGCTAGTATGCTCATCAAATAAAATGAATATTTTGAAGTATTAATAACTAACGCTCTATGCTTCTCATAATCATTAAGTGCATACGTCTGGATAATTTGTGGATTGAAAGCGATTTGAAAATTAGATATAAAGTTATAGATAGCAGCATTTACCTGGTTTGCTATTCCCATCGCCGCGTTTACAGTCACACCTATAAAAATATTTAACACCATACTAAGGCCTTGGTTTGCGCCAACTGTTGCAACTTGTCCAAACAAGTTCCACCCCGAAAATGATGTCATTTCCCGGGCGAGAACTTTATCATAATACTTTCTAAAGTGAGTTTCTGTCTTAAAATTTTTGACACAAAACACACGATAAATAACGTTTCCCAACAGATTTACAAACATTAAAAGAACTCCATACACAACCAGATAGTCGTAATTAGTAAAAAGAGAGAGCATGTAGACTATCAATAATTTCATGATGGTCTCAAAAATCCCGAAATATGCGTAAAAAGACATCCTCTCATACGCTAGTATAATCGCGCTATAAGGTATTCTCGTAATGTCTATAATAGTAGTCAAAATTGACATTTGAAAAACCAGATTAGCGGCAAACATGCGGTCAGCGGGAATATTGAGCTTATAATTTAAAAACCATAAACCAAGAGTTTCTGCTAATATAAGAACCACTAGACTAATGCCTATGTGTATATTCATACTCGTGCAAAAAACATGATTAATACGCTCTTTTATTCCTTTTGCAATCTCTATATTTAAGAACCGCTGAGTAGCTGAAGACATAGCACCATTCAAAAATGAAAACAATACAACTACCCCGCCTACCAAGTTATAAATACCGAAATCTTGCACACCCAGTGTTTTCAATATAATACGGGAGGTAAAAAGTGTTACCCCCATATTGAAAAACATTCGGAAATACAAAAAAAGTGTATTTTTAGCTATTGTTCTATTTGATGACACAGTAAAATATTGCTATTAACCTACAAGGTGCTCCCACTGAGCATTAAATGATTCCTTTTTAACGACGTTAAGATCCGAATTTACCATATCTTTTACCAGTCCAGCTAAATCATACTCCGGTACCCAACCAAGCTTTGTTTTAGATTTTGTGGGATCACCGATAAGAAGGTCAACCTCTGTCGGACGATAGTATTTAGGATCTATGCATACAACCGTTTTACCTATCAATTCATTAATACGTTGTTCAGAATTGTCTCCCACTTTCTGAACAAAAATCTCTTTGTCCACATTCTCAACTATCGCCTGTTCATTCTCAGCTTCTCCCTCAAAACGAAGAGTAATACCAACTTCTGCGAAAGCAAGACGTACAAAGTCACGGACTGAAGTCGTTACTCCCGTAGCAATCACGTAATCTTCAGCAACTTCTTGTTGCAAAATGCGCCACATTGCCTCAACGTAATCTTTCGCATGCCCCCAGTCGCGTAAAGCATTAAGATTACCCAAAAATAATCGATCTTGTTTACCTAAAGCAATAGCGGCAGTAGCCATCGTAATCTTACGTGTTACAAAGGTTTCACCACGACGAGGTGATTCATGATTAAACAATACACCGTTACATGCATACATATTATACGCTTCCCTGTAATTTTTGGTGATCCAAAAACCATAGATTTTGGCAACCCCGTAAGGTGAGCGTGGATAGAAAGGAGAGTTTTCATCATAAAAACCTTTTTCATTTTTGTTTTCTTCCAAACCACCATAAAGCTCAGAAGTCGATGCCTGATAGATTCTTGTTTTCTTTTCCAATCCTAAAATCCTTACAGCTTCTAAGATGCGTAATGTACCAATTCCATCAACGTTAGCAACATACTCAGGCGAATCAAACGATACCTTCACATGAGACATGGCACCTAAATTATAGATTTCATCAGGTTGGACCTCTTGGATAATACGAATAATATTGGTCGAATCTGTTAAATCTCCGTAATGCAACTTGAAATTAACATGTGCCTCATGCTGATCAATGTATAAGTGATCGATCCGCTGCGTATTAAAAGAAGACGATCTTCTCTTGATACCATGAACCATATAACCTTTTTCCAATAGTAATTCGGCCAAATAAGAACCATCTTGACCAGTGATACCAGTAATTAATGCTGTTTTCATATTATTAATAGTGAGTTTTGATTTATATATGTTAAATCAATAATGTTATAATTTTACTTCTTTATACTGTCCTTCGTTTGCTAAAAACCAAGCGTATGTACGCTCAATTCCTTCCTTAAGCTCCACCTGATGTTTCCACCCTAGCTCATGCATTTTGGAAATATCCATTAGTTTACGTGGAGTACCATCTGGCTTAGAACTGTCCCATACAATCTCTCCTTCATGTCCTACCACTTGTTGAATCAACTCCGCAAGCTCCTTGATAGTCAAGTCTTCTCCAGTACCTACATTATACAAATGCTCTGGTAATTTATTTTCTAATGCAAAAATTACAGAAGCCGCCATATCATCTACAAACAGGAATTCACGCATTGGCGTACCTGATCCCCATAAAGTGACCGGCTGATTTCCGTTTAATTTTGCCTCATGAAACTTCCGAATCATTGCCGGTAAGACATGCGATGATTTTAAATCAAAATTATCATGTGTACCATAGAGATTGGTCGGCATTAAACTCACATAGTCTTTTCCAAATTGCTTACGAATGGCCTGGCAAGTTTTTACACCCGTTATTTTTGCGATCGCATACCACTCATTGGTAGGTTCAAGGCTATCGGTTAAAAGATAATCTTCTTTTAGAGGCTGAGGTGCAAATTTTGGATAGATACAGGAAGAACCCAAGAAAATAAATTTATCTACATCGCCCTTAAGAGACGTATCAATCAGATTATTTTGGATCTGCATATTTTCCATCAAAAACTGATACGGGAAATCATTATTAGCCAAAATACCCCCCACACGAGCAGCGGCATCAATAACGACCTCAGGCGACTCTTCTTTAAAAAATGCTTGAACAGCAACTTGGTCGCGTAAATCAAGTTCTGCACTGGTTTTCCCGACAAGGTTATTATATCCCTTTGACTGCAGTATTCTCCATATTGCGGCCCCTACCATTCCACGGTGACCAGCAATGTAAATCTTTGTATTTTTTTCCATCAAAAATGTTTTTTCGGCTAATCCAATAATTTTGACTGATGCTTTTCAAGCATATTATAAATTTTCTTGACGTCTTGAGATTTTTCCTTCTGTATAATCAAAAATGCATCTTTTGTATGTACAAAAATAGCTCGTTTTAAACCTACAAATCCAGTAAAAATATCTGTCCCTATTACAATGTTCCCCTGATCATCTTTTGGATAACCGCTATCGATAAAATAATCGTACAACGATTCAAAAGAACCTAAATCGGACCAGTCAAAACTTGTCGGCACAACCCGAATTTTTTTAGAACGTTCCATTACAGCATAATCAACGGATATAGAAGGAATAGCAAGCGAAAGCTCTTCATCCAAAAAGCCTTCTTTGGAAGATTCCCATACGGCAAGTGCTTTTTCATAGACTACCGGCTCATATTTCTTTAGCTCCTCTAAAAAGACAGATGCCTGAAAACAGAACATGCCGGAATTCCACAGGAAGTTACCTTTTTCAATAAAATCTTCGGCTGTGTCCTGATTGGGTTTCTCGCGGAAAGACTTTACCTCGTCACCATCAAATTCAATATATCCATACCCTGTTTCCGGACGAGTAGGGCGAATACCAAAGGTTACAATAAACCCTTCCTTGGCCTTCTCCACTCCCTCTTCCATCGCATTTCGATAAGCCTCGTCTCCAGCAATCATGTGATCGGAAGGGGTCACAATAAGAATGTCATCTGGGTCTACACTAAACGCCGCAAAAGCTATTGCCGCTGCTGTATTACGTGGAGTTGCTTCTACAATATTTTTATAAGGTAATCCACAGGATACCATCGCCTTATGACTCAAATGCGTATTATCTTTATTTCCTACGACGATAACCCGCTCCGCCACCTGTTGGTTGCGTTGCACGGTCATTTCAAATAGCGATTTGCCATCAAATAAGCCTAAGTATTGCTTTGGGCTATGCTTGCGGGAGAGTGGCCACAAACGGCTACCGATCCCCCCTGACAAAAGAACGTGTACAATGTTCATTAGGATAATCTTCTTTAATAGTTATTCAATAAATTATTCACCGATTGCATAATAATCAAAACCCAAAGCGTCTAATTGTTTGCGATCCAACAATTTTCTACCGTCAAACACAAAAGCCGGCTTCTTCATCTGTTGCTTTATTTTGGCCCAATCATACGATTTGAACTCATCCCATTCAGTTAAAATAGCTGTGGCATGCGCGTCCAAAGTGGCTTCATAAGGATCGTTAACAACAGTCACCAAACGACGGTTATCTTCGGCAGAACGTGTGCCCAAATAATCAAGATCTTTATAAATCTGCTCAGCGGAAACCTTAGGATCATAAACCACCACATGGGCCTCCTCTTCCAGCAGATGATCTGCGACATAGATAGCAGCAGACTCCCGGGTGTCATTGGTATTTTTCTTAAATGCCCAGCCCAAAAACGCGATCTTTTTCCCATTTACGGTATTGTACATGGTCTGAATGATATTTTGCGCGAAACGTGCTTTTTGATGATCATTTAGTGTAATAACTTGCTCCCAATAATCAGCCACTGCTGTCAAATTATACGTACGTGCGATGTACACCAAGTTCAAAATATCTTTCTGAAAACAAGACCCTCCGAAACCTACTGATGCCTTTAAGAACTTAGCCCCAATTCGGCTATCATGACCGATGGCCCTGGATACTTCATCCACGTTGGCTCCAGTAACCTCGCACAACTCTGAAATAGCATTAATCGATGATACACGTTGCGCCAAAAATGCATTGGCAACGAGTTTTGAAAGTTCGGAAGACCATAGGTTGGTTGTTAAGATGCGTTCGCGTGGAACCCAAGTGGCATATACCTCCACCAAAGCTTGTATAGCTTCTGCGTCTTCTCCACCGATAAGAACACGATCCGGATTGTGCAGATCAGTAACTGCTGTGCCTTCGGCTAAAAATTCCGGATTGGAAAGAATCTGAAAATTGACACCATTACCGGTATTGTCTAAAATGCTTTTCAATGCAGCAGCGGTACGTACAGGCAGTGTCGATTTTTCAACAACAATTTTATCATTTTTAGCGACCGAAGCAATCTGACGCGCACATAATTCAATATACTTTAAATCGGCTGCCTGCCCTTTGCCCTTACCGTAAGTTTTGGTCGGTGTATTGACAGAAATAAAAATCATATCAGCCTCATCGATGGCTTTGTCAACATCGGTAGAAAAGAAAAGGTTACGTCCTCGTGCTTCTGCTACCACAGAATCAAGACCAGGCTCATAAACGGGAAGATTATCCAGATCGGCATCATTCCAGGCATCAATACGTGCCTGATTGAGATCAACTACTGTTACCTGCACATTTGGATTTTTCTGTGCAATGACCGACATGGTAGGCCCCCCTACATAACCTGCACCAATACAGGCTATTTTTTTAATTTCTTTCATTTTATTGCAGTTAATTCTTATTTTTTGAAGTTAATGTCTTTCGGTAGCTTAACCGGACTGTCCACTTTTTGATAGAGAACAATAATCCCCTGCACATTTTTAGGTACCTCTGTATACACGGTCACCTTCTTACCAAGTATTGTGCCAGCTTTGACAGCAGCTTGCATTAAATAGGTTAAATTGAGTTGTTCACCAACAACAAGTACTTCAATATGCCCAGAATCAATTCCTTTAGCATATTCTCCTAACAAAGCAACTTCGTGTACATCTCCAGCCCTTTCCAATATCTGATCAACGAAGGTTTCAATGCCCAGAAAACTATGGATCAGACCTTGAAGTGATGAAAACAAAGAATGCTGAATGTTGGCCTTGTAAAAAACTTTATGCTCACTTTCCTCGCGCAGTAAATAACCGGCTTCGGTCAGTTGATTCAACTCCTTGCGAATTGAATTGGTTGATTCTTTAAACTCATCCGCCAAGCCCCGTAGGTAACCTCGGTTGCCTGCCGAAACAAAAAATTTGATTAATAACTTTAAACGTGTCTTGGATGTAATTAAGGTATCCAACATTGGAATAGCATTTAAGTTGAGTAACAAAAGTACTCATTTCAAGTTGTAGCTCCAAATTAAATTAGTATTAACTACCTGAGAATTTAACAATAAGCACATAAACTCCACGTGGAACATAACAAGAAAATAAAGAAACCCCGGCAAGCAGGGTTCCTTTGAGTTAAATAGGTATGTAATATGGAATAAAAAACACGTAAATTACTTATTTATTAAATCTCCCGGCTTTTCGGGATGATTATGATATACCCCCATCATGGGAAGAACAGTACTAAATGCTTTCTTTTCCCCATTCTGATAGCTTACCACCGCATTCACACGAACCTTATACTTGGTCAAATCAACGCGCTCGGCTTTATCAGAAGCAATACGAAAACGGACAGATACTTCGGACGAGGTTTGCTGGTGTGCTTTAAAAGGTAATACGAGCATCTGCTGCAGCCTCACTTCAACCTTTTGATCGGTAGAACGGACATCTTTTACCACAATATGAAGCACGCCATCGTGAAACCGCTCGGCTCGAAACACCAACGCGCCATGGGTCGAACTGAACCGCCCGCTATACTGTCCCGGATGTTCCTGAAAACGGTAGTAAACACTTAACGAGACATCATTTGACTTCTTTCCTGAAGCAAAAAACTTAAATAGGGCAAACATAATCGCAGCTAACAGAGCTATATATAAGTAAATCATAATCGAATAAATACTGTATCGGAATCAACATATGGTCTGCATTCTTTCTAAATATTAAATGCGGAAAGCAAAAATAAACACTAAATACCCTCCAAAATAGAGACCCTAGGGTCTTATTTACAATTAGGAAAATAAAACCTTATTATTTATTGAAAAATAATGCAATTTTGTTTTGCTATATGAGACCAAACATTATAATCATCCTATTACTGCTGCTGAGCATAATCGCCACTCACTATGGGATGGAAGCAATCGTCTCACATAAAAGCGCTATCCTAAGCACCTATATGGCCAGTGAATCTCCTATAGTCATCGCCCAGGAAAAAGAAAACCAAACCGATCCCATCTATTATTACACCAATAAACAATTGTTCAAACCGCTCGCACAATTCAAACCGGCAAAAAGCCAGGATAAAAATAGCTATTGGTTAAAAAAGGTAATTTCCCTGGATGAAAATACCTTAACGGGCGATTATGTGCTGTCATTTGATAACCTAACGTTTGTCGACATGGCGCTCATCGGTATGGAAGGACAAATCATCGAGCGAAGGAGCGCCGGCTTATTTTGTAAAAAAGCAACGCTATCCCCTAAAGGAGGGCGTGACCATTTTAATATTCATTTAGACAGCAACAAAGTTTACACCATTTTACTGCGGGTCAAGCACATTAAAGGCTATACCCCGTTTTATGACTTCCGCTTACAAACACAGAAGGACTACCTGAAGAAAGTGCAAGGCATCAATCTTACCCATGCTTTTATGGAGGGAGCCATTATTGTATTGCTACTGTACATAGCTTTTGCATGGCTCGTTTCGCGCTATAGGCCTTATATCTGGATATTTTGCTTTTTACTATTTATCGGATTTTATAGTTATGGGCTGCAAAATCAATTTATAGACATTTTCTTTCCCAATAATCCGCAACTTGGATGGAGCCTGGTATCGATATTTAGAAATCTGGCGGGGATTAGCTTCTCACTGTTGACAATTGCCTTCTTAAATCTCAAGAAAATAAGCCCCCAATATTATAAGCTGATGCTTGGGCTCATTCTGCTGGTCGTAATGACGTCTATATTCAACTTTATCAATAACTATTGTTTCGCCAATTTTAAACAGAGCAATTCGATTAACCTCTTTGTCGGCGTGGTATATGTCCTCTTCTTTTCGAACTTATTCATATCGCTTTGGAAAAAGATAGACAGGATGCAGCGCTTCCTGATCTACTCGGTAATTTTTCTCGTCATCGGCGTCAGCATACTGATTTATTGTGGATTAATCTTGAAGGAACAGTCCATCCAATATGTGTCTATCATGACGCAGTTTTTTGTTTTATGCATCACCATGATCCTCTTGATCGGCATTCGGCTGAAAATACGCAAGTCAGAACTGGAACATCACCAAACCATCGAAACCATTGTACTGGAGCGGACAGCAGAGCTCAAAAAAGCCAATGATGCCCTCTATAAGCAGCAGATTCAATTGCTTCAGAAAAACCATTATATCGAAACCCTCATTGATGAGGTCAACCATCGGGTTAAAAACAACCTCCAGCTGCTGTATAGTTTAGGGAGCCTGTGCCGCTCCGATCATGGCAACCAAAATATACAGTCCATGCAGGACCGAATACATGCCATGATGCTGGTAAACCAGTTGCTGGTGTACAATCAGAATAGTCAGCTGAAACTGAATATTTTAGTAGCGGAAACTGTTAGCTACCTGAGACAAATGCATGATCCCGAAGAAACAATAGCGATTCAGGTTGATGTTACCCGAGACTGGCTGGTCACCACCCAAACCTCTATTCCCTTGGCGCTCATCATTACGGAGCTTTTGACAAATAGCTATAAGTATGCTTTTCCGAAGGATACAGTCGATTCGCCGGCGATTTACTTGAGTATACTCAAAAATGAATGGGGAACGACCATGCGGTTTGAGGATAATGGCGTCGGCGCGAAAGCTCCTGCACCTACAACTTCCTTCGGAATTGGCCTCGTTAAGGACCTGACCAGGCAGATCAAAGGAACGGTGACCATTCATCCGGAAAACGGATTTAAATATTTAATTGAATTTAACAATATCATATGAGCCTAAAAGTATTAATTGTAGAAGACGAAATGATCATTGCCCGATTTATTGAATATCAATTGCATTCACTTTACACCGGTCTGCAGCTGCACATTGCACTTACTGTGGATGAAGTGGATCAGTATATGGAACAAAACACACCCGATTTGGTGCTCTGCGATATACAGCTCAACGACCGGCTGGATGGTATTGAATTAATGGAGAAATATACAGCAACGAAGCATTTCAGTCTAATCTTTATCACTTCTTATCAATCTAAAGGTAGCATAGATCGCGCAGCTGCCCTCCGTCCAGAAAACTATATCATTAAGCCATTGGGAGAAAATCGCCTCTATGCAGGCACGCATATGGTGATCCGCCGCCTGCAGCAACAAAAGGATAAAAATCAGACCGTGGAAAAGCTGAAGACGTTGACACCCGCCGAGTTAAATATTCTTAAGCTCATTGCGCTCCGACATACCACCAAATATATTGCCGAATCATTATACCTCAGTCCATATACCATCAAAAATACAAGACACCGCATCTGCCGAAAACTTGATCTCAATGAAGAAAATAATGCCCTATTATCTTGGGCGATCGAACACCAGCATCTGCTTAAATTTTGAGATAAAAAAATAAGGGTTTGCAATGAAGCAAACCCTTTCCCATAAAATAAGAATTACGCAAATTATGTCGTCTGATCAAGTGGATCTTTGGATTGATAAAGCTCCCCGATCTTCAATACGGTACTGAATGTTTTCGGTTTATTGTTTGCAAAATTCAACACACCCGATACGCGGATCCCTCTTCCTTCCAAGGTGCTGAGTTCTCCTTTCTTTTTGAGCAATTTAAAGCGGACGGATACGTCTGATTTCCCTTCTTTTTTCTGTTCAAAAGGCACCACCACAATCTGCTCCAGATTGACAAGCAAAGCAGGATGACTGGGTTTGACCTCTTTGATCACCAAATTTTTAAGTGCGTTGTCTTTGGGTTTCGTACGAAAGACAAAGACGCCACTTTTTGTCCGATAGTCGCCGCTATACTGCCCCGGTCTGTCCTGAAACAGGTAATTGACCTCCATCGAAACAGCCTCGTTAAAGAGCTTTTGCTTTTGTTTTTGTTTTGTCTTTAAGATTAGATAAATGGAACTCAAAACAAGTACCGTAAGTGCTATAAAAGTTGCCATAATAAAATAGTTAATGAATAGGAATAGGTGAACCCAAAAATAAGGTAATCGTCTATAGCACACGAAAATGGGACGGGGACAAAAAGGGGACAATTACAAATCAGACCTTAAAAGGACAAAAAAGGCCTATCCGAGGAACAGGCCTTTTAGTGATTTCAGCTGTTATACTAGCTCAACTAATTGACAAAAAACGGGCGTATAATTCGAAAATTGAAAATAATGGCGCCCATTAATCAATCAACTTCGACTGATGACGTTCTAACGTATTGTAAATCTTTTTAACATCTTGCGATTTTTCCTTTTGCAATACCAAGATCGCATCTTTGGTATGAACAAGTATACTATCGCGCAAACCTACAAATGCAGTATAGATATCCGTACCGATAACCATATTACCATGCTCATCCACAGGGTGACCTGTCTGCTTCAAGTAATCATACATCGATTCAAAAGAGCCCAAATCTGACCATTGGAAGCTGGTAGCAACAACGCGAATTTTCTTGGAGCGCTCCATCACCGCGTAGTCAATAGAAATCGATGGAATATCTTTCGAAAGCTGAAGATCGAGCTCACCATTTTGACGATGTTTCCAAGCGTTATAAGCCGTTGCATACACTTTAGGCTCAAAATTTTGGAGTTCGGCCAAAAAGATATCTGCCCGAAAACAGAACATGCCCGAATTCCAAAGAAAATTGCCACGTTCAATAAAGTCCTCTGCCGTATCCTGGTTTGGCTTCTCACGGAAAGACAATACTTTGTCCTCCTTATATTCAATATAGCCATACCCGGTTTCAGGTCGGGTTGGCTGAATCCCAAAAGTAACGATATAGCCCTTATTCGCTTTTTCAACGCCCTCTTTTATGGCCGCAGCATACGCTTCATCACCCACAATGACATGATCAGACGGTGTAACCACCAAAATATCGTCTGGTTGCGCCGCAAAGGCAGCAAAGGCAATTGCAGCAGCGGTATTGCGCGGGGTTGCTTCAACAATATCGATGTAATCAATCTTATTGTTTTCCATCACCTCTCTACTCAAGGTATGATTGTCGCGATTTCCAACCACAATCACCTGTCCACACAACGTTTGATTGCGCTTTACGGTCATTTCAAACAACGATCCATCCTTAAATAGCGAAAGATATTGCTTCGGGTAACTTTTTCGCGAAAGCGGCCATAGACGGCTGCCTACACCTCCGGTTAAGACAACATGTATAATATTACTCATATTAAATTAGTGTTTCTCAGCTTCCTTATCTGCAACAACCCGGCGTAAACCCTCACTGGAGAAACGGTGTGTGCGCTTATTGTAATAGATCTCAATATTTTCTTCCACACAGTACTTACGGCCAGAGAAATCTTTGTCGCGATATTCTTCCCCGATAATACGCATATCGATCGGCAGTGCTTTGATGAGGTCAATCAAATCTTGCTCGGTCTCATAGGGAATGATTTCGTCCACATAGCGACAGCCTTCCAATTGAATATAACGCTCCACAATAGTTTGGGTTGGCTTGGCCTTCTCTGGAAAGACCTCTGATGGGTCGGTATTAAGACCAATAATCAAATAATCGCAGTGTCTCTTTGCTTCTTCAAGCATCATGATATGTCCGGCATGCAATAAATCAAAGACGCCAAAAGTAATTCCTATTTTCATGTTTTTTTAATAGCTGATGAGAACTTAATTAGATAGATTTCAATACGGTTTCCTTGTCCGAATTCGCTTGAGCTACAATACGACGTAAGCCTGAACTAGAAAAGCGATGATCTCGACTATTGAAATAAAGTTCAATTCCCTTTTCCTCACAATACGCCCTTCCCGTAAAGTTCTTCTCGCGGTATTCATCCCCAACAATACGAACATCAATATTAAAAGACCGAAGAATATCTTCCAAGTCCTGTTCTGTAGCATAAGGCACGATCTGATCTACATACTTACAGCCTTTAAGCTGAATATAACGTTCAACGACGGTTTGTGCTGGCTTGTTTTTCTCTGGACGGTCAAGTGTTGGATCTGTCTGCAATCCACAGATCAAATAGTCACATTGTCTTTTGGCATCTTCGAGCATTTTGATATGCCCTGCATGGAGTAGGTCGAATGCACTGAAGGTAATACCTATGCGCATTCCCTTGGCTGGGATTGTTATCATCATCAAAAATATGGATATAAAATTTATTAATAAAACGGCTATATTAGCTACTCAAAGATATAAAAATATCAAACTTAGCGTACTTTTTACACCGGATTTAAAACAGATTTAACGTAAAAATCATGCCAAAGAAGGAATATCGGCGTGCCGCAAATACAATTGCGCACAAGCACGTGCGTCAGAAAGCGCTTCGTGGTGATTAAGTTCGATACCAAGTACCTCACAACAGGCATTTAAACGGGCAGGTTTAAATCCTTTCCCTTGGTAAATTTTAAAGGTACATTCCCATTTTTCCTGCAAACCAAGTTGGTCGTAAGGTAAGTTGTAATAATTCATGGTTTTGCGAAGCACCCCGCGATCAAACAGCTCATTATGTGCGACCATAATGCGATTATTAATAAGCGGATAAATACGTGGAAAGATCTCTTTAAAAGTAGGAGCTTGCGCGGTATCCCTCGGGCGAATACCATGCACCCGTGTGGTCTGCCACATGTACTGATTTTGAGGAGGCTGTATTAGAGAATAAAATTCATCCACAATAATTCCTTGCTCAACAACGACCAGCCCAACGGCGCAAGCCGAGTTCTGATTTGCTGTAGCTGTTTCGAAATCTATTGCAGTAAAACTTAATCCTGATTGCATATTCCCCTCTTCTAAAGTTGAGGTAAAATTAACACTTTTTTAATTCTACCCAAACTCCGCGTGCTAAATCACACGCCACGTTGCATTAAGGTGCCTGAAACCTCTTTTTGCGGCATTTCAATAACTTTTGCTTCTGGTGCCAAATTAACCTGGGGTGCAAAAGCTTTTTTCCTCCTTCTATGCGCTTTAAGCTGCTTTAATCGACGGTGACGAATGGCATAACGCTCCTCCCCTTTGATATAATAATTATTGAAAATATGTTGCTTCCAGGTAAGATAAAATGCACTTAACGCAGACAGTACCGTGATGGCAAAAGCCCACTGTACCGGTGCCCCAAACTGTACAATATAAATAACAGAAGCCCCAAGGCCTAACTGAACAAGGCCATATCCTACAGAGACCAAGAGGCTATTATACCCCACTTCGTTACTTAACATATGTAACAAAAACGTGCGGTGTGGTTCGAAAATATGATAGCCCTGATAAACACGACGTGCTACTGACCAGCCAATTTCAATACCGTATACGCCAAGAAAAAGAATATAACTAAAATCACCTGTTTTCAAGATGAGTTTTCCCAACGCAAATAATAACATAAAAGATAACACAGCAGGCCCCACATCCCCGGCAAAACACATCGCTTTTTTTCGAAAGTTGAAGAACCCAAAGACCACAACTCCCAATAACGTATAGATAAGGAAGTCCTGCTCGATAAAATTGATCTTGGTATTTACGTATGTTAAAAGCCCTCCCATAACCAAAGTGCAAAAAGCAGTCATACCGTTTATCCCATCCATAAAATTGTAGGCATTGATTACACCTATCGTAAAGACAAAAGCCAATACCAAATAATACCAAGGATAGTTAAAGACACCAAACTCGTACACCATAAGCAAAACGGACACAAAATGTACAGCTAACCGCCAATTTGGATTTACACCCCTGATATCGTCTAGGAAAGAGATATAGGTTAATAACGTTAAGCCTAAAAAAAACCAAGGATATTGGTAACCGGAAGAAATAAAATATATAAACGAGGCAGCATAAAAAATAATACCTCCACCGCGTATAGTAATCTTTGTGTGTGAAGAGCGCTCGTTGGGTTTATCTATTATATTAAACTTATCAGCTATTTTCAAATAGAGCAGCTCCAAAATAAAAAGTAGTAGGAGTGTAAAAATATAATGCATAAAATATAATTAGTGAGTCAAATAAAGCCGTACAAATATAATAATATTAATTTTTATTTAAAAACGGATTAACCCTTATATTCGCTACAAAAAAATATATTTTTTTTGTAGCGAATATAATGCCACGACAACTAATTGTTTCTATGATTTGTTAAAATAAAGGAAATGTTACGATTAAATTCCTCTCGAAGAGGTTTTCGGAACAATTGTGATGTTAATAAAGCCTTTAGCTTAGATTTTAGTGACCTAATTATAGAACAGAAAACTTAAAACTATTTGCGAAGCAATAAATTATACATAAATAAGACAAGTTTGGGCGGTAGTAAACGAGCAGTTAGTCTTACAACCTTATTTCTGACAAATTGCTTCTTGTTAAATGCGCCTAAATTATATCCATAATTTAAAAATTTATTTTCTTTTTTAAAATAATGTATTCCGCTTCTCTTTTTGATCATTGCCAAACCGTCTCCAACTCTAAAATCTAAAAGCACGTCTTGAATATTATGAAATTTTGCTCCTGATTTCCATAACCTAAGAAATAATGCATAATCCTCAAATAGCAAAAACCTTCCATCGTATCCACCTGCATCAAATAAGGCTTTCTTTCTAATCATTATAGAAGGGTGATTAAACGGAGACCTAAAACTAATCTCTTTAACCAGTTGATCATGAGTTTCTGGACAATTTCTAAACCTATTTAGATCTCCTGGTACTTTATTGAACTCTTCAATATTGCTTCCCAAAACGTCTATATTCGGGTTAGTGGCGAGAAAATTAAACTGCTTCTCGAAACGCTCTCTTCTACAAATGTCATCGGCATCCATTCGTGCGATGAAGTCGTATTTACAAAATTCTGCACCTATTCTTAACGCATTTCCCAATCCTCTATTCTCCTTTAAAACAACGAAATCAAATAAGTTTGGATATCTAGTCTCAAATTCTGCTAAAATAAGGGATATTTCAGGATTTAAAGGACCATCTTGAACTAATACAATCTGATTAGGCATAAGATTTTGCTGACATATACTTTCTAAAGATTGTTTTAAAAATATTGGTGAATCTTTAATGTAAACGGAAATTAATACTGAAATGCCTCTCATTATTATTTTGTAAATTTTAAAACAGATTTAAATTTTTGAATCTCTTGCAAAGAATTGAATTTTTTAATTTGAGCCGGAATATATTTTGTATAACTATCCTTTTCCTGAATTACCTTATTCATATTTTCAGAAAGCAGCCTATAATCCATTACATTTTGAATAATTCCAGCCTTGCCTACAACCTCAGGTAATGAGGAATTATCGCTAACAATCGACACTTTATTAAAATACATACCTTCCAAAGGTGGGATACCGAACCCTTCATATAGACTTAGATAAACGATCGCTGTACACTCTGACAAAAGTTGCGCTTTCTCATCATCATTGACGTAACCCAAAAAATCAACTTTATCATTTAAATTGAGTTCACCCACTAACTGTAAAATACGATCATAATTCCATCCTAATTTACCTGCAAATTTATATCTCATTTGACTATACATCGGATATTTAATAAGAAAGTCTGCAAAGCCTCTCAACATATTCTCAATGTTTTTCCCTGGCTCAATAGTACTTAGTGTCAAAAAATAACTATTGTCAGAGAATTTTGTTTCATGGTTGAACTCAGTGACGAAATTATAAACGACTGATATCTTATTTGGATTAACTTTGGAAATATGAGCGATATCCCTTCTCGAGAAATCTGAGACTGTAATAATGTTAGAGCCCAGCTTCGCTGCTAATAACGATATTGACTTCACATAAATGCTTCGAAAAAAAGTATATTTATTCGAAACTTTAAATGGAATCATATCATGAATTGTAGGTATAACCCTCATCTTTTTGTTTACTTTATTTAAAAGTAATGGAATCGCCGGAGTAGGGGAAAAGAAGACGCCTTTACAAAACAATAGATTCAAGGGCAGATAAATTTGCTCATAAAGAATTCGGAAAAAGACATTATTCATTAATTTGACGCGCTTTATTGTAATTTTTTTCGATTGTTTAATATCAAAGAGACTAAAAGCATCGACTTTATCACTTGTCAATAGTATAATTTCTTCAAATAATTCCCAATCCGGATCATCAAAGTCCAATGAGCTAATAATTCTTTTAAAATAGTAACCCACTCCCGCTAATTTTTCGTCGCAAAAATTCAATAAATTAATATATAACTTCATTATAAAATACTAAATGTTCTTTTACAATCTCATTCCAACTAAAATTAGCCACTAAAGCAGATGTTTCCAATTTTGGAATAGCCTTACTGCTTAAAATAGTATAGAGCAGGTCTGCTCCGTCAGAAATATCGTCAAGAAGATAAATATATGGCTTGAAAAAGTCATTTACCTCTTTAATGCTAGATTTGCGGCTTACAATTATACAATTCGCCATTGCTGCTGCCAACATAGATCCTCTTCTACTCGAAATGCCGTCCGGAAATGGCAAAAAGCAAATGCGAATCTGCGACAGAATATCGGAAATCTCATCACTGTCCTTGTTCAAGATGAACTCGATAGGCAAACCTTCACATCTCTTCCGAAGGCTAATAAAATATGTTTCATATCTAGGAAGCACCTGTCCGACAATGCAGCATCTTATCGGAATAAGCAGACTGAGAGCTTTAACTGTATTAATAAACTCTTCTAACCCTTTTTCTGGTCTAATATGACCAAAATATCCAACATCAAATTTACGGTCCGAAAAACTTCTAAGGGCATGTTGAGAACGATCAATATTACTTCCAATATTTATTATTTTGATATCCTTGTTTCGCAAAAACTTATGTTTCTTGATATATGATAGCTCTTCGTGATTCGTACAGATTATTCTTGGAAAAAAATAGAGAAGCGCAGCTGTAAAGATCCTAGCTTTTTGTGTACGATTTGAAAACTCATGGATCGTAATTATTCGACTTTTTTTTGGCAAAAAAGCAAAAAGAAATAAGGGTAAAAAGCTATACCCATAGCCTTCAGTAGGGTATTGAAGATGATAGTAATCTGCACGATTGGACAAAAGCTGTCTCAGATAAATTGCAAAATTGAATAAATTCCAATTCTTCCTATAGAATATAGAAATTTCGTATCCAGACTTTCTGATCTCTTTATTCAAAAAATAAGTATAATCTCCAACGCCACAAACGTCTGGAGGAAATGAGCCAGTAACCATTGTAATTTTCATAAATTTTATTTCGTAATTATAGATTTATACGGCAAGTACAATTCCGGGTACCAGCTAACTGCACTTACTAATTGAAATAAGCCGTATAGAAATAAGAAGGCAAAAAAGATATATTTTGTTTGATTGTCGGCAAGTGGAAATATCCTACCGATCAAACAAATTTCAATAAAAGTAAAATAAGTGGATAACATTTGAAATACGGGCGATCCGTTTAGCGCAATGTAAAATGCAAATCCAATTATATATAAATTGAAAAAATACTGAGTTAATGAATTCAATTTGACTTTTGTATTCTTCAGAATGACAAAATAGAAAGCTAAAAAAATACTTCTTTTTATAACAGATAGCAATGTTTGGACAATTGGATTAATGTTATCAGAAACCATAGCCTCATTATTATCGGTATAATATTGCATCTTATCAACAAATTGATTGTTGAGAAATGACAATGACCTACCTAAAATTTCAAAAATCTTAAACGGGAGCTGTGGCATTCCTATTACTAAGGAAATGCCTAATATAATAAGAACTTTATTCC
Source organism: Sphingobacterium sp. HSC-15S19 (assembly GCF_050433745.1). NCBI lineage: Bacteria > Pseudomonadati > Bacteroidota > Sphingobacteriia > Sphingobacteriales > Sphingobacteriaceae > Sphingobacterium > Sphingobacterium sp. HSC-15S19. The sequence continues at coordinate 38,832 of NZ_JBNPWQ010000004.1, read as the reverse complement.
AGCTAAATATTTTACGTGGAATAAACCAAGAAACTAAACCTATAATCGAACTTCGATGAAACAAAAATCCAATCAATTGAAAAATTGCAAATCTTCCTTTATTCTTTTCATAAGCGTAATTGAACATAAAAAGTAATGCCCCCATGGCTATAATACGCCTATTGCTACCCATAAATTGAGCAACGAAATATGCATTGTAAAAAACAAATAGCGAAAGGCAAGGACTGAATGAATTTTTTTTTAAAAAATAGTAAATGATATATACTGCTAAAAAGCTATCTATTAATAAAAATACGGCATAATCTTGGGAGAAAATTCTCACCAAGGCATTCAATAACACATACCCTAAGTCGAAACTATAAACATTTAATAAAAATGTCCAATTTAACTCTAAATCATCGAAGAGAGCCTTATAAGTATCCCAATCTGTCCCTGTCTCCCACCTTAATCCAGTGAAAAGAAACAAAACAAACATCATGAAAGTAAACATTAAATTTCGATATTTTCTGAATTCGTGTATACTCTCTAAAAATGCTGTAATAAAAATTAATATATATAGAAAAATATAGATATACCCTTCTACAAATAATTGCTTGATCGCCTCTAACATTTACTCTTTCAGTTTTCTAAATGTAAACACTAAACAAAGTAATTTAAACATACCAAGGGGAAGGATTCTCCTTAGAAAAATTAGAAAAGGAGTACTACCATAATAGACCTGCAACTTCCCTACAATATAATTTTGATAACCCTGATCTTGAATAGATTTATTAAACAATACATGCTCACATAAAGCTTCAATATATCTATCCTGATTTTTAACAGCTCGATATCTCAATTTTTTTATTAAATCATACCGATAAATACCTATACCTCCAAATGCAGATGTAACGGAGAAGTAGGAAGTCTTATTTAAACGTTCAAAAAGAGTTTTTTTTTCTAAAAACATCTCCCTATTGGTTGTTTGCGGGAACTTTGGTTTCCACTGCGCTAGATATGCATACATATCATGATATACTTTATTAAGTTGTAAATTAAGCAGTTTAAAATCGGTATATCCATTTGCAAACAATGCGCCCCAATTATTAGAGGGACAATTAGATATAGCATCATAGATAGCGTTTGGGGAGAATTCAATAATATCTATATCTATCATAATGACATAATCGATATCGAAAGGAATTTTAGACAAATGATCCATATAGATATTGCGATAAAAACTCATTTTCTCTATTCGATGTAAACTTGTTCCAGGAAACGGGTTATCTACATCTCTAGGTGGAATAGTTAACGTGTTATAATCCTCTGACAAAAGTATTACTCCTTCACATGTATTTTTCCACTCTAATAGAATATCCTTTGTACCATCCACACTATCATTTTCAACAACAATCACACTGGATAATCCAAATAGACTTCTTAAATACTCAACTTTAGGAATATTCTTTTTTAGAGATTGCTCACAATCTCTTGCCAAAGCACAAACAACTATATTTTTATCCACAATTATTTAATTCTCCTTTTTAATCAAAAAAACACTTTTTTCAGCCCGGTAATATTCACTAAAAAACACTAAGATGTTATTATAATGTCTCAGAGGGAGAGCAAATTTTAAAAATTTTAAAAACATCTTTCCAAGTCTAATACCTGAGGAATTACTGGTTAAAACATTGGGATCTGAAGATCCTATCTTTTTTACTCGATCGTGGGTAAGAAATTTATTGCTTCTCAGTAAACGATAGAAAGCTCCTGTCGATTCAAATGGATCTTCTATATTCATTTCTGCCTCTAATACCCTAAAAATACGTCGTTGGAACGGTATAATTCTTTCGAAATTTGAAAACCAGTTGAAGCCATATGGCATTTCTGTATATTGAAGATAATTATGCGCAAAAACAGCATCCGCATATTCATCGAAAATATTCTTAAAACTCGGGAATGTATCAATGTTATATCTCGGATGTCTCCGATTTATAACGGCTGGGTTTCTGGGATTAAATCCAGAAAAATGGAAGAAAAGGAGATCCATCTTTTCGCCAGTACGATTATTAATAACAAAATATTGACCTGAATCTTCTAAAAGAGTTCTTTCATGTAAATTCCAGATTGCTGTATTGATACCAACATGATGTGATATCTCTACATTGTTTGGAAAATAAGCAGGAATAAAATCGAACCACTTTTGATCCACATGCAAACCATCAAATTTATCAGCGTAACATTTGTCCCGTAGCCTATTCATCCACCAGGATACTACTTTATTGCCTATTTCGCTATTTCGAATACCTAAAAAACCTAAGTTATAAATCCCCACGAATAAAATCTCTTCTTCAGTTACAGCACCTGTATAATTTTCTTCTATCGTCAAATAATGAGGAGTAATAAAAATATCTTTCAGTTTTAACTTGTCAAATATGTAGGTTAAATCTTTGATCACATAAATATCGGGATCTAAATAAACAACATTATTATATGTTTTAAACAAATAATGGATACAAAATGGTTTGATACTTGTCGAAAATTCGATGACATTATATTTAAAAGCCATAGCTTTCCAGCCAGGTAGCCAAGAATCATCTAGCTTAATGATAAAAGGATCTTCCTGGACACCTTCGAATGTATCAGCGATAAAAATAAAGAAATCAATTGAATGATTATTTCTTATAAATGATTCTCTCAATGTCAACGCTTGCGCTAAGTAGTTCCTTGCGCAGACTGTAAAAACACATTTATCCTTCATATTTCCCAGTTTTATTTAGTAGCCCATGTATTAAGCCCAATAATATTGATTTCAATTTTTTAATCTTATCCTTTTCACCAATTATGACCTTTATGAATCTCTTTAAAATATGCCCCTCTAGCAGTACTTTTTTATATGACTTTTGAAAAAATTTTGGATATTTTCTCCAAATAATTATGTGATTTCTCACTATATAATAAGTGCGTAAGGGAGAATAGTTGTCCGTAGTGAATCCACCATATATCTTTTCCGGATAACCTACCTCATGCTCTAAAATGACATTTGTAAATACTAAAGTGTTCAAACCCAACATTGCCTTTACTCTATAGCAATATTCATAATCTACAGCGTCAATAAAAAGTGTCTCATCGAAATAGCCCGCATCTAAAAAGGTCTGTATTGGAAAAATCGTTCCAGATGTAATACTGTCAGGTACAAGTAACGATGATTGATCTTCACTAAATACCAACGCTCCCCTATTGGCAATATTGCAACAAAAAATTCCTATATCAGGTTTTAATGATGTCTTGATTAACTCCTTATATCTTTTAAGGTGATCATTTCTAAAATAACTATCCTGATCCAGGGTTAATAGGTGCGTATAGTTTTCTGATATGGATAACTTTGCAGTAATATTTAAGGCTCCAGCAATACCCAAGTTAACTCCGTCACCAAGAAATGATATTTTTTCTTGCACTTGTATATCGAAAAATTTTAAAATCTTTACTTCATCAACCGTAGAATTTTTATATAGAAATAGATGATCCAATTGATCAACCACACTTAGTATATTACGGTAAAGTGCCTCTAAATTGGGGTGAAACAATACTATAACTCCTGATAATTTCATCTTAACCTCCCCTTTAATAATACCTGCTTGCACGTTGAAAAATTGATATTGAAATCTTTAAAGACCATAAGAGGCCACTTCCAAGCTTGATAACAAAGATCTACTAATCCAGGAGCCAATACAAGTACTATCATTCCCCAATGAAAAATACCGAGACCGACAAATAGTAAAAGAATTGTAGCAACTCCCGAAATAATTGAAGGAACCATAAAAGGAATTTCATTTTTTGTAGATATGATTGCTCCTGAAATCCCTGAATTCAAACCCAGAAAGGCTGAAATAGCCATACAAGCCAATAACTTCTGATCTAATAAGCTTGTTTTACTTCCGATTAAGTTGAGAATGCTAGGGCCTAAAAAAATAAATAAGATACTGCCAGTGATAAACAAAATATTAGAAACAAGTAATCCCCAAATCACAATATTTCTAATCTCATCTTTGTTATTTTTTAATCTCAGCGCAGAAATCTTAGGCAAATAGGTTGATAAAACAATATTAGACCCCATGATCATTAAATCAATAATCTGCTTACTGATACCGAATGATCCAATAAGATGCAGTGGAATGTACATTGCACCTATAATAAGTGATGATTTTTGAATCAGAAAGCCTCCTAAAGACGTTATTCCATATTTAACAGCATTCGGTGAAATTTTAGATAGGATATATTTCCTATCTGTACTGATGGCTTGGTCAAGAAGGGGCTTATTTTCCGGCGTATAAAATGCCCTATTCATAAATACTCTAATAGTAAATACCGAGATCAATTGTGCAACGACAATAGCCAACAGCCCATAGCCTAATTTTATTAACACCCATGCAAAAGCGATGTACAAAATATTTCCAATAATCGAAATCCTCTTTATAACCCGTATCTTTCCTGATCCTTCTAATAAAGCTTCATAATAAAGTGTAAAAAGATTGTAGCAGGTCACTAAACAAAAGAGTCCCCAAGCGATCATTATTTCAGCTTTTCCGCCTGAATAATTGGAGATGAGATCGTAGAGATACGCTGTGCCAGCGCTAGCCAACAACAAAAACAGTATTAATGAAACTCGCGAATAAAACCAGCGCATACTTTTGATTACGCCTTTAAGAAGTCCAAAATTCACATTTTCACCTAAAGTGTGTTGTTCTTTGCTGAATCCTTTTACTTCAAGATCTTGAGCTCCCGACCAGATATAACTAACTACTCGGACGAAAGAAGCGTGAAATCCAAAATCCATCAGATATACTAATCCAGTAATAGTTGAAAAGACCATCCATATCCCAACATCATCACTTCCAAGGGATTTCAAAATTATAGGCAACAGGAAAATTGATGACCCCATTTTAAGTATAACGGCCATATAATTCCATATTACATCTACCTTATTAATATTCATATTAGAAAAATTATAAGGTCCTCAATTTCCGATCGAAAATAAGGATAATGGCAGCCAATGTAGATAATACTAAACCTAATACTACTGCAAAAAACAGCTTGCTAGCCTTTTGTTTTGTTAGCGGATAAATTGGTTCATCAACCTTTTGAATCAAAGGGGCTTCTTTCATCAATGCCATTTTGGACATCTCCAGATTTTGAACGAGTTGGCCTAGAATTGCTTTATTTGTCTCAGCCGAAAACTGGGATCGTTGCGTAGGGATCATACGCTGCGCCTGACGTGTTGGATTTAAATTTGGAGTTGCGTCAATAGCCGCAGCCGTAGCACTTATACTGCTATTCATAACGCGCCTTACAGAGTCTGTTTTGTACTGTAAAATATCTATATTATCTAATGATTTCTTCGTTTTAGTAGTTATATAAAACGTATTTACCTCATCGACAATAGCCTCGTTAAATTCTTTTGAAAAAAGTTCGCTTTCTGATGAAACGTCAACTTTTATAATAGATAACTTCTTATCAAGTTTATCTACCGTAAGGTTTTTTTTATTGATATCCACAACGATACTTTGCAAAATACTATCTCTACTACGTCGCAGATTTCCATCTGTGGCTTGATTAAAATTAATTTTTAACAAATCTGGAGACTCTTGCTTCCATTTATCACGTGTATGATTTAAATCCAAATAAAGATCTACAAGTAATTTTGAACTATCATTATTGCACGGCTTTAGTAAAGCTGACTCTATCATTTTACGGGACTTATATAGTTCAAGTAAATTGTCGCCTTGGAAAATACCCCCTCCCGTACTGCCCAGGTTAATTCCTACCATGGCTGCCATTCCTGCATATTGTCCTAAATTACCACTTTGATCGCCTGATTCCAACACGAATGTGGTAGTAGCAATATAAAGTGGTTTCTTTAATTTAGCATAGTAAAATCCTGCTAACGCTCCAGTTAATCCTACTAGAACTAAAATATACCATTTTGAAAGAAGATATGTGGTCCATTTTCTTACGGTCAAAATTAGATCTTTAAGTAAAATAGGATCTCCTTCTCTATCAATAATTTGATCACTTTTGCCCATGATACTATCTTAATAAACTAACAATAATAGCTGCTAAAGAAGCAATACCCGTTCCTAATCCAACCCATCCCTGAGCACTCATGCGCTCACGAGGAGCTCTTTTAGGTACAACAATCTCTGCGCCTGGCTTAACTTCTGGATATCCGCCGTCTTTGCCCTTTACGGCACCATTCGCATATTGTACAAAAACGCGCTTCTTCAACGCATTGTCTGTAAATCCGCCTGCTTGGTTCACATAGTATTTTAGGCTCTTGCCTTTTACATAGACCACATTGTTTGGGTTCAACACCTCACCCACAACCTTCACCGTTTCTAATTCCTTAGGCACATTGATAATATCGCCATCCAAAACCAAAAGATCACCTTTCTCGTAAGGTTTTTCTAAGATTTTATTCAGTTCAATCCCTACGAGGTCGCTCGGCTCGATATCTGAGTCTGAAGTACCTTGTTGTGATACTTTTGCCAAAGCTGCACTTTTTGCTTTCGTACCATCATAGTTTCTTTCAGTATCTTGATCTAAGCTCGTATCTTTCGGATTGCCTTCTTCATCAAGCCTATCCTTCTCCAATTCTTTCTTCAATCGCTCCTGCTCCTTTTTCTCTGCTGCTTTTAATTTAGACATGCCTGTCCTTTTTAATGAAGCACCTTCGGTATAAGCATACGTAGTCAAACCGCCTGCGCGCTTGATAATATCTGAAATACGCTCATCCTCACGCATAATCGTATAGTAGCCCGGATATAATACTTCCCCTTCGATTTTTACCTGACGTTGGGTGCGGAAACCAGCATCGCCCAAAACGGAGATAACATCGTAAGGTTGCAGCGTCATATTTGGATCTGTAAGCACACCATCTTTAATATCAACCAATACAGTTTGTGAAGAGCGATGGTCGGTCACATCTAAGTTTTTGATACGGCGTGCGATTTCTACACGGGCATTCTTAGCGGCCTCGGTCAATCCGCCCGCTTTCTGAATGAGATCGCCCAGCGTTGCATTGCTGGCAAACGGAAAATCACCCGGAAAACGGACCTCACCCTGTACAGTAAATTTATATTCATCCCTTAAATCAAAGATGGACGAAATCTCAATCTTATCTTCTCGCTTTAATGGAATATCGGCTGCAGTTCCTGCAAGGACGTCACGTACATTGAAATTGATCAATTCGGACGTATTGTCTGCTTTAAGACGATTGATGATACCGCGTTCCAAGAAAGCATCTTCACGCACGCCATCGGCCATCTCAAGCACCTGTTTTAACGTCATACCTGGCGCTAATCCAAATATGCCGGGACGAAATACGGCTCCTAACACACTGATACGGTTGGCAAAACGATCCAAAATAGGTTCTACAATATATTGATCGCCACTTTTGGGGGTGTAGTTTGCAAACTGGTCGGCGTAAATATCTTGTACACTGCGCTCGCGGCCTGTGGTCTGCAACACTTTAACCTTGGCACTATAGGCATTTTCGGTAAAATCGCCCGCATAACGCAAGATATCGGAAAGGGATTCTCCGGGTACGGTCTCAAAAATAGCGGGGCGCTTGACTTCGCCCTCAAATTGTACTCTGGCTCCGTAAACGGGGATATGAATAATATCTTGATCTTGTAAACGGATATTGCCTTGTTGAATGCCATTGGCTAAAAAATCGTACACATCGATCGTGCTGATCACGCGGTTACCACGGATCACCTGGATCTTCCGGTAGGTACCATTTTTATTGGGACCACCTGCGGCGTACAGTGCGTTAAACACGGTCGCTAACGAAGGTAAACTATAGGTACCCGGTTTGGTAGCCGCCCCGGTTAAGGTAACACGGATGGTACGGATATTACCAATGGTGACATTGACCTGCGTACGTCCAGAGCGTATTGCGGGGTATGTACCGCTCAAACGTTGTTCTATTTTACTTTTTGCTGCAGCAATGGATAAACCCGCCACATTGATCTGACCTACATATTCTACTTTAATTGTTCCATCGGGACTTACGGGAAGTTGATAGGAGGCTTCGTTATCGCCTGTAATATCTAAAAGAATTTCATCGTCTGGACCAATAATGTACGAGCTAGGTGTAGCCATACGCAGATTGGGCTCAAAGGTGATGGCATTATTCTTAAAGAGGTCTGAGCCAAAGATCTTGAGCTTGCCTTCTTCATTTTCCATCGAATCTCTTCTATTCGTCTGCTTATTTTGCAAAGAATCTGCATTGGAGTAACCATCTACCTGACGGCCATTGCTGCGCGTATTGCGCGATTGGCTGGAAGATACTTGTGACGGATTTGGCTGCTGTTTTTTACGTTTGATATTCGCCAGACGTTCTTTTAATTTTTGAACCTCGACAGCTGAAACGCCCTGCGCACGTGCAAAGCCATCTAACTGACTTTCGTCGTAACCCATTAAAGCGGCCTGTTTGACATACTGTTCAATCTGTGCGTCACTTAGATTGTCTACTTTTATATTGGCAGGATTGGTCTGTGCGTGTACTGTACCCACAAATCCTGCTATGCATAACCATAATATTATTCTTTTCATCGACACTGCGGTATTTGCCGCAAAATTAGTAAAACTATTTAATTAAATGATTGAAATATTTCCTGAATCGGCTTTTCAACTGTAATTGATTCGTTATTCAACGAGACTTTGAAAAAGTCTATTGTAATAAACGTAAAAACTATTCCTTTCGCTACACAATAGTGTAGTGGAGCATCATCGTATTATTTTTTTTATTTAACGAAATAGTTAATCCAATAAGAAGGCTTATATTTGCGCATGCGCCAAATTATTTACACAAAAGCTATTCTTATTACGTTAGGATGTGGCCTATTGTCTTCTTGCCTAAAAAAAGATCTTTACCAAGGCAATAAGAGCGAAGATGGAAAAGAAGTATCACCTCCCGATAACGGCGAAAATGCAAACCGATACGTCTACCCCTTTGCTGAGGAAAAGACGGGACAAGAAGCGGAACTTATCATCGAGTTTCAACCGGGGCAGGAAATATCCCAAACGCCCACTGTAAGTATTCCGCCACTAAAATATAATAAGAGCTTATTGTTTATGCTCACACAGGACGACTGTAAGCAGTCGGCATTCAGCATGACCTGGGCAGCGATTAATGGCAAACCGATAGACCGCTCGGACATCAAACGGAAATATTATTTCGATATTGAGCACCTGGAAGCTGATGATATGCCACCAAACAGTTACCTGCTGGGCAAAACACTAGGCAGTACGGATGGCGTTGGCAATGAAGTCAGGTTCCATTTTACCACCACGCTGGCGCCGGAATGGGCCTTTATGAACGATCCAACAGTGGTAAAGAAAGGGTTTAAGGAAAATTTCTTCCGCTTTTATATGAAAGCTGGTCTACGGTGGAACAACGTGATCGAAATGATTAACGACGGTAATGCCATTGCTTTCCACGACCTCAATACCACCGCAGTCAACACTGTTGACTCGCTGATTAAGCATTTTGACCTTGCGCAACAAATCACTAAAAAACGGTTGAATGGGCGAAACATGAAATTTTTGGCCGAGCCAAATGGAAATAAATCGTACCTCCAGGCGGCACTTGGCTTTCCGGCAATACAGACCATGACGGCACAGACCGGTGCCGATAAGCTTATCCCGTATCAGGTCAATTCGTCCCTAAACCAAAAGACTTTGGCCCGGGTATTTGTCAATCGCGCGGCTGAGGTAGAAAAGCTTGTCAACGATGCTGTCGCAAAAGATATGGCTAACCGCGAGGCTGTCCATATTGGTGTGCACGAAACGGATCAGGACTGGGCTCAGCTCCTGCTCTGGCTCAACGATACTTATGGAAAAGACGGCAAGGACATCTTGTGGTTTCCTTCGCAAGAGGAGTATTACGAATACAATTATAACCGACAAAACAGCCTGATCAGCAGCCGTATCGACGGGAATAAGTTGATCGTGAACGTCAAATTACCGAATCAAGCGGATTTCTACTACCCTGCGCTAACATTAAATATCAGCGGATTAGACAAAAATAGCATCAAATCCATCTCGTCAAATGATGCTGTAACGGGGCTCACCTATGGCAATTTTGAAAAAGGCATCAGTGTTAATATAGACTGCCGCACATTTATACGACAACATGCAACACACTATGTCGATCGCTATCTCGCTAAAAAATCTGCCGCAAACCTGTTAGATGCAAAGTATCATGTCCATGCGCTAAAAGATTCGGATGAAAAGAAGAAGCTGCTTCGCGCTCTGGGTATAGAGTAAAGAATCACAGCGGAAAGAGTGGACATTTATGGGACACCGTGGAGCGGAAAAACGCCTTGTTATAAAAATGAGAAGTTAACATTGCAGGACTTTGTACGCCTGCAGCGGGCTCCAGTAAATGAGTTTGAGTGGCAGTCCGGACCGAAAGGCTTTATCGCGGTATTACCCAGCTGTACTTCTATCCGGTGGAACAAGGAATTATTTTCCAACATGAATACCATTTTGGAAAAAATCATCGCTCAGGCTCCTGTTGGCTACTTAAAATGCTTACCCGATGCGGCTGCGGCAGAACTGTGCCATTCTTATCTTTTTTCGAACGAATAAGAACAATCAGATTCGTACTTTGTTCGTACCTGCTTCGGATGCGGACAGACTTTGACCCAATAGGCAACAGACCTTGACCAGATCCCGAACAGGAATTATCTGTTCAGTACCTGCACAAAATTTCTATACGTATTCATCAGCCCCGAACGCGGTCCGAAGACAATACGAAGAACGTGCGAAGAAATGAAATAAAAAATCCCCCATTTGTCGACGAGACCTTTGGGGGATTTTTTTATAGCTTTTTTTGATTAGCGTTTCTTGAACATGCCGCGCTCGGGACGGGGATTGACCAGCCCTTGGCTAATGCTTCTGCGGCTTTTGCTGCTCACAGTATTCAATGCAGCCTTAGTTGTGATACCGGGCAAAGCATCATTCAATGCCGTAGCCAGCATCGTCTCCTTTTTATCACCAAAGTCGACAAAAACATAATCATCAACATTACTTTTATCGGGACTAAGTCCGTCCCAATACTCAGATACACCTTTTGAATTGCGGAGCATAAAGGATACTGGCCAAAAGGAGACTTTATTACGAATCACTTCTTCAAAAAATCCTACAGGCTTACCGTAGGTTCGGCTACCCGAAGCGATCACCTCGACGGTCAGATGTGGTTTGAGCACATTGATCAACATCTCTGCCGCTGAGGCAGTACCTTCGCTCACAAGAAAGTAAACTTTAGTCAGATTGAGACTACTGCTCCCACTGAAATAGGTATTTGCAAATTCCTTGCTGAGCTGTGCATCATTTTTGATGTAATCGTTTACATCATAGGTCAACATCAATCGCTTATCCGCACCGATGGTTCCAGCGATTTTATCGGCAACATACACGGAGGATTCGACGTAACCTCCTCCATTGTAACGCAGATCAACAATCAGGCTCTTGATACCGGCAGTTTGAAACTTCGTAAAGGCATCGTCCATATTCTTTTTGTTGGTCGCACTGCTGCCAATCTCTTCAAACGAAGACAGGGCCAAATAACCAACACTACTGCCATTGTAGGTGTAGACCTCATCTTTATAAATTGGATTGATCGTATAACCATTGGCGTAAGTAAGATCTTCGCTCATCGTTGTCCCGTCCTGATGTTTAACCTGCAGTTTAAGTGTACCCGCGTCCAAGGCTGCATTCAGTTTGTTCATCATCTTGTCCCGAGCACTGGCATCATCAATGCTGCAGCCAGTAGCTGTACAGGTAACAGCAATGGAATAGTCGGAATCGCCGTTGACAGCTGTAATAAAATCAGACCGTCTGAAACCCGCTTTTTGGGCAGGCGATCCGCCCTCGACAAAATAGATGATAGGCTGTGCTGTCTTCCCATCTTCAGTTCCCAATTGCACATAGATGCCATACCCGTCGTTCGTATCCATTTTAAGCCTGCCAGAAGCTGTTGTTCCGGTATTATAACCATCTAGCCCCAACATATAGGAAAACCGGTCCAATACACCACCTGAATAAGAAGCATGTGCTGGGGTCATTTTCTTCAATGCGTCGAGCACCAAATCTGCTGAGCCATATTTATCGGTGAATTGAGAAGGATCACTGGTATAATCAGGAATGGATTTGTCCCAAAGTGAATATAACTTATAATACTTATAGATATCATCTTTGATCAGCTGCGCTTCGGTACGCTCCACTGGTTCGGGTTCAGGCTCAGGCTCAGGTTCAGGGCTATCCTTTTTACAAGAGAAAACTAAAAGTCCAGTCAGTGCTAGGATAGCCAAACGTCCTGTTTGTTTTAATGGCGCTACGTTCATAGTTGAAACATTTGTAAAACAAACATAATTAATTTACTCCGATCCACAATAAAAAAAACACGCTGACCATGGGGAGTGCCAACGTGTTTACTACCTATTGAAAAACGTTAGGAGAACAAGCAAAGGCATAAGATAGTTTTAACAAAATCAAAAAATACCCGCCAAGCCCGTTTTTTATAACATATTGATTTAATACTTATATTTCTCTTTCCATTTGTCCCGTAAACTCTGTCTCAATTTTTCCTCCTGTGAATTTTGCCCAGGCTCATACAATTTGACGCCACTAATTTCTTTGGGCAGAAATTCCTGAACGACAAAGTTTCCCGGATAGGCATGTGCATATTTGTATTCGGCCCCATAATTTAAGTCCTTCATCAATTTGGTCGGCGCATTGCGGATATGCAGCGGTACAGACAGATCACCAGTTTGTTTCACCAAGGCCTGCGCTTTATTGATTGCTTCATAGGAAGCGTTGCTTTTAACTGAAGTCGCCAAATAGATAACCGTTTGCGAAAGAATGATACGTGATTCGGGCCACCCAATAACATTGACAGCCTGAAAGCAATTGTTTGCCAACAACAAGGCATTCGGATTGGCATTGCCAATATCTTCAGAAGCTAAAATCAACAACCTCCGTGCAATAAAGGATGGATCCTCCCCGCCTTCGATCATCCGTGCAAGCCAATAGACCGCGGCATTCGGATCAGACCCCCGGATTGATTTAATAAAAGCCGAAATTATATCGTAATGCTGCTCACCCGCTTTATCATAAATGGCCATATTTTGCTGTACCTGCTTCAAAACAAAAGCATTTGTAATTGGCTCTTTGTGCAGTACAGCAGCATTCACAACCAATTCGAGAACATTCAACAATTTACGCGCATCGCCACCAGACAACCGCAACAAGGCCTCATATTCTTCGACAACAATCGCTTGTTTCTGTAAATATTCGTCTTCATGTAATGCTTTTTGAATTAATCCAATCAGATCTTGTTCCGAAAGATGTTCCAATACATACACTTGGCAACGCGAGAGCAATGCGGAGATGACCTCGAACGATGGGTTTTCTGTTGTTGCACCAATCAGTGTCACAAGCCCGCGTTCAACAGCCCCTAAAAGTGAATCTTGCTGCGACTTGGAAAAACGGTGAATCTCATCAATAAATAAAATGGGTTGATCTTGGTTGAAGTTCATCAGCCGTTCGGCTTTTTCGATAACTTCACGAATATCTTTCACCCCTGCCTGAATTGCACTTAATGAAAAGAAAGGCCGGTCGAGCGCTCTTGCGATCAGCAAGGCCAAACTTGTTTTCCCAACCCCGGGAGGTCCCCACAAAATCATGGATGGAATATTTTTTTGCTGGATCGCATGATAGAGTACCGCATCTGGGCCCACAATATGTTGTTGTCCCACATAATCACTCAATTGCCGCGGTCTAAGTCGTTCTGCTAATGGAATTCGTGTCGCCATAACACAAAGTTAAAAATTAAACGGCACAGCAACTAAATATTTTAGCTTTATTCATCCAAACTTTTCGATGAAGAGTTCTGCAAAGCGATAAGCATCAAGCTTTCACACGCATAGTTTTGAGGGTCATCATTCGCCGTTCGCTATTACTTTAACATTTTTTCACACAATTTTTCGTCATATTTGCGCTATGATATATGTAAATTGCTTTTGGCAGCGCATAACCGACCGTACAGGTTTATCGAATGAAGGAGTAGATTGCTCAAATATGTCCTTTAGCTAAATTTATGTAGACGTTAATAATAACGTAATATTTTATGAGAATGACAAAATACTGGATTGCTATAGTTACCGCTTTGACTGCATTCATGAATATACCATGTCAGGTAATCGCACAGGATGCCGCCAAAGATTATACGGGCGCAATAAAACAATACGATGCTTCCTTTAAAGGTATCGGTCCAGAGGTCTATTTTTTACCACCTCCAAAAACGGCCAATGAAATACTAGCAGAGAATTATGCAGACAAGAAGTCTTTCAGCAAAGAAATTGCCAGGCAGCTCCTGCTCCAGCGACTGTTATTGCAACTGCGGAGCACCAATAACGTGGGCCATTTTCAATATTTGATGAACCCCATGCCCACTGCGGCAAAGAGCTGGGATAGTGCTATAGAGAGGCAAACAAAAGCTGAAAACTGGATTGCTGGCTATGCGCTTGCCAATGAAGCAGCCCTATTTTCAATTAAAAATAACGATAGCAGCAACGCCTCAAAATTTCTATATCAGGCGCTTTCCTTGGCAAATCGTACCGATAACAGGGATGATATTGCTACCATTAATATGAACATCAGCAATTTCCAGCTGTATCGTGGAGACTTTGTACGTGCTGAAGAGAGCGCACAAAATTATCATACCTATGCCATGAAGAGCAAAAGCTATGCAGACCAAGCCAACGCCTGGCTTTTAATTGCTATGGCACGAGCCGGTCAGGGAAATTATAAAGCTGCCGAAAACAATATTATCCGCAGTGCGATCCCTTTACTCAATAAGGCCAAAGCCTATGAGGGGAAGATTTTCGCATGGGAAATGCTTGCTGAAATTTATTTTAAGCAAAATAAATTTACCGAGGCTCAGTGGTTTCTGCTACAGGCTCGCGACTTGGCCAATGCAAAAAAACTATATAGCGAGCTCGCTGAAATCGAATACTTGCTGGCCTCATCCAAGCAAAAAGATGGAAATTATAAGGTGGCGATCAAAGAATTTGTGCAGGCCGCTGAATTGGCTTCAGATGAAAATAACAAACAGCTCTCACTGGCAATATTAGATAAACTGGGTGAAGTATATCTTGTGCTAAAAGATTATCCATCTGCTGATCAGACCTACAAAGCCTATACGCAGTTGAAAAATGAATTGTACAATTGAAACATTTAAAACAATCTACCCCTTCTACTGGTCTGTTGAAAGAGCCGTCTACAAAGACATTTTAAGCTTTTTGTAAATATTGAAGGATAAATCAAATAAATTTTTAGATTCTGCGATAATGTGCTACGAATTTCACTAAATTTAGCACGCTTATCAATAAGAGCTGAATATTTTTTAAATAAAAATGATTATTAAAACCGTCGAAAATATGTTTAGGAAACTCATATTTGCACTTTTTGTTGTATCCATTGTTTCTTGTGGTTCAAAACCACGGGTAGCGCTTCCTGATGATGGAGGGCTTAAACCAAGCACGCAACATCAAATTATCGCTAAAGAAGTCTCTGGATTATTGGAAAATGCGAGCTACAAAAAGGTCAAAATGAATGATTCGATATCGGGCATCATATACGATAATCTGATCAAAAGTTTGGATCAAGGAAAAAATTACTTGCTTCAATCGGATATTGATGAATTTCAAGCGTACAGAAACAATCTTGCGCAGGATATCAAAAATGGGGATCTTTCTGCGGCATTCCATATTTTTAATGTCTATTCGAAGAGATACCTGGACAGAATGCAATATGCGCTTTCAGAAATTGACAAGAAACAGGATTATACAAAGGATGAGTATTACCAACCTAATCGTGAAAAACTGGGCTGGTTCAAAACGGCAGATGAAGCCAACGACCAATGGCGTAAACGGGTGAAATACGACCTGCTCAACTTAGAAACTGCCAGTGGAAAATCGACCGACAGTGCGCGAACCAAACAGGTGGAAACATTAAAAAAACGCTACGTCAATTTGATCTCTCAGGCCAAAAAAACCAATGCAAACGATGCTTTTCAAGTGGTCATGCAAGCATTGACCGATGCTGTTGATCCACATACGTCCTATTTTAACCCATCCTTTGCCCAGGCGTTTAATGAGGGAATGGCCAATACGTTTGAAGGGATCGGTGCAAGATTATCGATCGATAATGAAGCGGTAAGCATCTTTGAAATTATCCCCGGTGGACCGATATTCAAAGACAAGAGCATTCATGTCAATGATAAAATCATCGCTGTAGCCCAAGGTAAAGATGGTGAATTCGAAGACATTATTGGCTGGAGACTTGATGCAGCCGTAGCAAAAATCAAAGGTCCAAAAGGAACCATTGTCCGCCTGAAAATTATACCTGCTGGTCAGCCCATGAACTCTCATCCGCGCATTGTATCTTTAGTACGTGAGAAAATCGTTGTTGAAGAAGAGTCTGCGAAAAAAGAAATTACGAGCGTTAAAGGATCAGACGGAAAAACGTACAAAGTGGGTATCATCAATATTCCGAAGTTCTACATGGATTTTGAAGCTTACAGAAGACGCGATCCAAACTATAAGAGCACAACGAGAGACGTTAGGTTAATCTTAGACACCTTGAAACAAGAAAAAGTAGATGCTGTGGTTATCGATTTGCGATTCAATGGTGGCGGTTCTTTACCGGAAGCAATTGATTTAACAGGTTTATTTATCGACAAAGGTCCAGTTGTACAAGTAAGAGACACAAAAAATAACATCGATGTCGAAGAAGATAAAAACGCGGGTGTATCCTGGGATGGTCCATTGGGCATCATGATCAACCGCTTCTCGGCTTCGGCTTCTGAAATCTTTGCTGGAGCGATCCAGGATTATGGAAGAGGTATTATCTTGGGATCTCAAAGTTATGGTAAAGGAACAGTGCAATCGGCAATCGACATGTCTCGCGTTATTAGCCCAACCAGCCGCTTGCTACTAAAGGCCTCGGGTGAAAAAGATCCGGACACCCCAGAAGGTGCTCCTCAATATGGCCAGATCAATATCACACTAGGTAAATTCTATCGTGTAAACGGTAGTAGTACACAACATAAAGGGGTTACACCAGATATCGTATTCCCTTCACAGTTCTCCGCAGAAAAATTTGGCGAGAGCTCAGAAAAATCAGCACTCCCTTGGGATCAGATCCAATCGAGCAACTTCAAAAAAGTAGCTGATCTAAGTGCTGTTGACAAAAAGTTAGAAGCAATGCATGAGGCACGCATTAAAAACTCATTGGAATATAAGTATCTGAAAGAGGATATTGAAGAAGCTCAAAAAGATGAGGATGTTAAAATTCCATTGGAACTCAACAAATTCAAGAAAGAGAAAGATGACAACCTCAAGAAAAATAGGGACCGCATCAACGCTTTATTGAAATTGCAGGGTAAACCAGCTTGGGAGGAAGGTAAGTCCCAACCTAAAATCGATCTTGACTTTGTGAAAGATGAAAGTGCCAAAGTGATGACCGATTATATCATCAACTTTGGAACAAAAAAACCATTGTAATTTCAACGTTTCAAAAGCTAGAAAATGAAAGGCAACCGTAACTGCGGTTGCCTTTTTTTATGACCCTCATCACAATAGGGAGAGTTTAACATTAAATTCACGTTTTCTTTGTAACTTATCGCTACATTCATTGTTTTAGTAATATACCGGTACTGCTTAAAGTCCCAATGATTCCCATAGCTCATACGCTAAAGATTTTGCAGGACAGGATGCACCAACCAGGTTATAGAAGTTAAACGTATAAAAAAGAACATCATGAAACGTATCCTCCTGTTAACTGACTTTTCAGAAAATGCTCTTCTGGCAGCACAACAAGTAGCCCTATGTACAGAAGCCTGGAAAACGCAAAAGGTTATTATCTACCATACGTACAACAGTGTTACCATTGTCAATAACGAACCTATAGTCATTGTTAATGATGAGGTAAAAGAGGCCAAAGAGAAAGAACTGACAGCATGGTTTGACCAAATTAGATTATTGTTCCCCCCACAAGTGGAACTTACACATCAGATGGAAGATGTTGATCTGCCATTGGGAGTCAACGACATGTGTAAATCGCACGACATTGACCTTGTCGCATTGGGTATCACCGGACAAACAGGTTTTGCTAAGATCTTGGTCGGAAGTAATGCTATTACACTGATGGACATCTGCATTAAGCCCATGCTTATCGTTTCCCATAAGGTAAATCCTGCCGTCCCCAAAAATGTGTTGGCTACAACCGATCTGAAGGAGGTAGACAGAAAGCTGGATTTATTCAATTTAGATCAGGTGTTAGATACGTTCAATGCACAATTGTATGTGTTGAATGTTGCTAAAAAAGAAGGTTCAGCCGCAGATTTGGCACAGGAATTAAAGCACCTCCATGAACGCCTAGACAAATATCATCCGATTTACGACTACATCAGCCATGACGATATTGCACTAGGTATTGAAGAATATGCCAAAGAGAAACATATTGATCTCATACTTTCATTCCATAAAAAGCAAGGACTATTAGCGAGCCTATTCAAAACAAGCATTTCTAAAAAAATAGCCTGGAATGGCGCGGCCAACTTACTGGTTATTCCCATGGATAGATCGTAGAAATCTGTGCTTTGTATATATCCACAGCGATGGACTCCTTGTCCAATAGAAACAAATTATACGACAAAAACGCCGCAATTTAGAATACATTGCGGCGTTTTTGTCGTATTGTTGTTCCTCCAGGAAATCTCTTCCCGAGAAATCTCTTATTTCTTGTCAACCGAATGTTTACCCGGCCCAATAAGGATAAGTCCTAAAAACACAAAGCAAAGCTCAATCGCATGTGATGCACCAGCGATACCATCTCCTTTAGAAAGGTGCATTAATCCAGCGATGACCATCGTAAATGCAAGCAATAATGCCGCTGGTCGGAAAAAGAGCCCCAGCAGTAAAAATAGGCCCCCAACAGTTTCGGTCGCAGCTGCCATAAAGCCCCAAAAAGTAGGCATAAAATGAATACCAATATTACCCATTGATTTTCCGACACCTGCCCAGAGCTCAGGACCGCCCTGCAATTTGGGCAGACCATGCATGATCATCATCACCCCAAGTCCAACACGCAAGACCAAAAGTCCCGTATCCCTATATTTACCCAATGAATTCCAAATTGCCATAAAAAACGTTTAATTTATTAAAACTTGAATTACCGATCTCCCTAAATTAATGAAATTATTTAAATTGAACAGCTCACAGTACTCACCATAATAAATAAAGCTATTGCATTTATAATACTTAATGCGTAATTTGATGATTATAGACCCGATTATAATGCTTTGGAACGGCTAAGACAGCGTAAAAGACCTTAGCCACGGATTATGGATCAACAAATAACTAAAGGATGAAAAACCTACTCTTGTTAACAGACTTTTCGGACAATGCCTATGCTGCTGCTCGATATGCCGCACAATTAGCCCCACTTTGGGGCATTGAAAAGGTTGTCCTATACCACACATACGAAGTAATCCCTACCGTAGGTACTGAACCTGTTGTCATCAGCAATTCAGAAATCTTGGAAGAAAAACAAAAGGACCTCAATACCTGGCAACAGGAACTGATGTTGCTTTTCCCTGAGGGCATTGCCTGGAAATCAGTTCTTGAGGAATATGAACTGAGCTATGGTGTAAACCGTACCTGTGCTGAGGAGGACATTGACCTTGTCATCGTCGGAACTGCAGGTAAAAGTGGCTTAAAGAAACTGCTTCTTGGAAGCAATACCCTCAAGCTGATCGAAAATTGTCACACACCATTACTGGTGGTCCCCGCACGAGCAGAATTTCGGGTACCCAAAAAAATGTTAATCGCCACCAATCTCAAAGAGGTAAAACTAAAATTAAACCGTCTTTTGGTTAATGCGTCCGAAGTATTACGGAAAAGTGAGGTCTATGTCGTCCATGTGACCAAAGAAGATCCTGCAAATAAGGCGGTAAATGCCGAAATAAAAACCATGCAGGATTTACTTGCTCCTTATCATCCCATTTATAGTTATATCCTCAACGCAGACATTGCTGCAGGGATCAACCAATACATCAACGAAAATCATATCGACATGATGGTCACTTTCCATCGCGACAAGGGCTTATTAAGTCGAATTTTCAATACGAGCATTGCGCAAAAGATGGCCTGGAAGAGTCAGGCTGCCATGATGGTCATCCCTGTACATTCGGGATAATCAATAAATAAAACAACGAGATTCTGTTCAGCTTCCCCTACAAATAGGTTAACTGAACAGAATCAGCTGTAGTCTGCAATTTTACTTTTCGCCCAAATACCAGGGCGTGATTATCATCAATATGCCCGGCAGGATAGCCAAATGCTACCGGAAAATCATATTCTTTAACTATATCCCACACAATTTCCGATACACTTTGCCCAAAAGCAGGATCATTGTCTTTCATCGCAGAAAAGCCACCTACAATTAGACCATTCAATTTTTTTAATTTCCCCGCGCGCTTCAATGCCCTTAGCATTCTGTCTACGGAATAATAGGCTTCACCTACATCCTCTATAAATAAAACTTTATTCTTGTAATTGACATCCGAATTGGAAGCAAGTACAGATAGTAAGATTGCTAAATTTCCACCGACCAATTTTCCTTCGCCTTTACCCGCACGATTGGGGAATAACGTTTGCTCGTAGGCAAAATCCATAGTATGACCAAACAATGCATTTTTTAACGTTTCCAACGATGCTTTTGTGCCCGTTTCAAAAGACTTTGGCATCTGTCCATGTATTGTTGCAATTTTATAGTTCCGTTGAATATGACTATGCAATACGGTAATATCGCTAAAACCCACCAACCATTTGGGATCTTTTTCAAAGCTTGAAAAATCTATCTGATCGACAATACGAACACAACCGTAACCTCCGCGCGCGGCAAAAACCGCTTTAATCGACGGATCATCCAGTGCCCACTGCAGATCGGCAGCGCGTAAATTGTCATCTCCGGCAAACTGATGGAACGATGTCCCAACAGTCTTCCCAACCACAACTTCCAGCCCCCAGTTCTCCAATGTTTTTATGCCAACATCAATAGAGCCTCGTATAAAACTCGCAGGACAAACGATAGCTACTTTATCGCCTTCTTTCAGAAAATCAGGTATTTTGGACATCTTTTTTATCGCTAATGATCAAACAAAACCTTCATGGCTTCGAAGACACCAACAGCTATGCAAGCGAACTGAAGAATCTTTCTGGCCAACAACATCAAACAATTTCAAAAAAAAGGACCGCTACATTGCAAAGTCCGATTAGAAATATACTTGATATATGGTGCTTATATGTACAAATAAACGTAAATTTATCTAAGTTTTCTACCGCTATTTTGAATAATATTTCTACGATAACAAGCTGTTAAGTGAAAGCGCATTTTAATCAAGTTGAAACAATCGTAGAAATGAGCCAAAACAAGAATTCAAGAATAAATTGTTCGATATGACACGCATTTATATTGCATATAAACAGCAATTTATCTAAGTTTGCCAAAGAAAACAAGTACACACTTTAATATACTTTCAAGCATTGAGTATTCTAGATAAAAAACGTTATACCATCACATCGGCATTACCTTATGCCAATGGTCCTTTACATATTGGACACCTTGCCGGAGCTTATATCCCAGGGGATATCTTTGTCCGCTATTTGCGTCTGAATCAAAAAGATGTAGTCTATGTATGTGGTTCAGATGAGCATGGTGCGGCGATTACCATCCGTGCAAAAAAAGAGGGCATCACCCCGCAACAAATCATTGACAAATACAATAAACAAATCAAAGAAAGCTTTGAGGAGTTTGGTATCTCTTTCGATATCTATCACCGTACGTCGGAGCCCATACATCACCAGTTATCGCAGGATTTCTTCTTGAACCTTTACAACAAAGGTGAATTTGTGGAGAAATTTTCTGAGCAGTACTACGATGAGGAATACCATCAGTTTTTGGCCGACCGTTACATTACGGGAACTTGCCCAAATTGTAAGTCCGAAGGCGCCTATGGTGACCAATGTGAAAAATGTGGGACATCACTTAGCCCAACAGATCTGATCAACCCAATTTCAACATTGAGCGGAAAAACGCCAGTTTTGAAAGAAACGAAACATTGGTATCTACCTTTGGATAAATACCAACCTTGGCTTGAAAAATGGCTGATCGAAGGAAAGAAAAATATCCTGAAGTCCAACGTTTTTGGCCAATGTCAATCTTGGCTTAAATCCGGTTTACAGCCGCGTTCAATGACAAGAGATCTGGATTGGGGCGTTGATGTACCTTTGGCTGAAGCAGCGGGTAAAAAACTATATGTTTGGTTAGATGCACCTATCGGTTATATCTCAGCAACAAAACAGTGGGCTTTAGACCATGGTAAAAACTGGGAAGACTATTGGAAAACCCATGAAAACCCCGCAGACGATTCTACGCTGATCCATTTTATTGGAAAAGATAATATTGTTTTCCACTGTATTATTTTCCCGGCGATTCTTCATGCACACGGCGACTATATTTTACCAGAAAATATTCCAGCCAACGAATTCCTTAACCTGGAGGGCGATAAGCTGTCCACGTCCAGAAACCATGCGGTTTGGTTACATGAATACCTACAGGAATTTCCTGATAAGCAGGATGAATTGCGTTATGTATTGACATCCATATTACCGGAAACTTCGGATGCCGAGTTTACATGGAAAGATTTCCAAGCTCGGATCAACAATGAGCTCGTTGCTATTTTTGGAAACTTTGTCAACCGTGTCTTGGTACTTTCCCACAAATATTTTGATGGCAAGGTATTGAACGGTTCGCCACTAACAGCTGTAGACCAAGCGGTACTGGATGAACTGAAATCATACCCTACTTCTATCAAATCGTCTTTGGAGCAATTTCGCTTCCGTGAGGCATTGGCAGAATTTATGAATGTAGCTCGTCTGGGCAATAAATACCTTGCCGATGAGGAGCCATGGAAAATCATTAAAACAGATGAGGAACGTGTCAAAACAATCCTAAATGTAGCGGCTCAAATCGTTGCCAATCTTGCCGTTCTTGCACAACCGTTTTTACCGAAAACAGCGATCAAATTATTTGAAATGCTTAATTTTCCACAAGGAAACTGGAACGACGCAGGTTCAGATGCTTTGATCAAAACTGGACACCAACTGGGTGAAGTGCAATTGTTATTTGACAAAATAACCGATGAACAAGTCGACTTCCAACTAAACAAACTTGCTGAAGCAAAAGCAAAAAATCTAGCTGATAATGCAAAAGTTGCTCCTGCGAAAGAAAACATCAGCTTCGATGATTTTGTTAAAATGGATATCCGTGTCGGAACTATTGCAGCCGCTGAAAAAGTTGCCAAAACAAAGAAATTGTTAAAATTGACGATAGACACCGGCTTAGATACACGCACCGTCGTTTCGGGTATCGCGGAGTTCTTCAGTCCTGAGGAAATCGTAGGCCGTCAGGTATCCATCCTGGTCAACCTTGAGCCTCGTGAAATCAAAGGAATTATGTCTCAGGGAATGATCCTGATGGCTGAAGACGCTGATGGTCGATTGGATTTTGTGAAACCAGATACAACCATTAAAGTAGGAAGTACAGTACGTTAATATAAAACCGGCATTTCTTTTATACAAAAAGCCTGTTCGTATGAACAGGCTTTTTTTTCATCTCGACGGGACAAGAACGGTATAAGATTAATCCCTAAAAGAGTATACTCTGCAGTCGTTTTTTAAAGGCCTTCTCATCCATATAGTCATAGACGGTATCTTTCAGCTTCTTTATGATCTCCGCTCTGGATTCCGCAACAACCTTTTTCTTTTTGGTCAGCACATTGGAAAATGCTGTATTGGTAATCTCCACCTTTGTGGCAAACATATTGACATTCATGCTCGGGATAGATATCCCCATTACCAGACCTGGGAGCCCATGGATAAGCTCTGGACCACCCGAGATAGGAATTTGTCCCGCAAAAAAAGCTACTACATAGACCGAATCTTGAATAATTCCATTGGCTCTCCGACAATCATATCCCGCAATATTTCGGTATTCATCCGTATATTTCCATTTAACCGCAGGCAAAGAATCTTTGAGCAACAACTGCTCATCTCCAAAAGGGAGCAACTTTAAAAACTCCTGATTCTGGAAATTAATATAGGTTTTTGAATCGGGAAGAATAGAATTATAGTAAGTCACATTACGATAATTCGCAGGATAATCCTCCTGCACGGTTTCAAACAGGGTTTCATTATCGTAAAATTTCAAAATATGGTGGGTCACCACCTCAGTGGGCCCATTTTTCACGGCATTGTCGACCATCAGCTTATCCCAGGTATCTAAATCGGGCTTGCTGAGATAATTACGCTTTAAGAAATTCTGCACATGGAACTTCCGTTCATAGGTGACCGTTCCGCTGCTCGGAAAATAAGCATGTTGTGCATGGGCTGTACCCGTGCACAGCAATAATACCCAAACCATCAACTTGATATACTTACTCATTTGGCATCTCCTTTCATCTGTAAATAATTTAATTTTTCCATCGGCCAGATGGAGCTTACCATGATTAAATTCATGGAAATCATTGAAAACAAAATCGTTAATTTAATCATGGACGGTTCATTGTTGTAAAATTGTAGATTACTTTTAGCATTCCATACCGACGTAATACGTCGTTGCTGGTCTGGATAAATGAAGTTCCATTCTGATAACGATACACTCCATTATTTTTATTCAAAATATCATTGACAAATACCTGTACCTCCAAGGACTTATCTTTCAATAATTTCTTGGAAACATAACCATTCATATTAATGATATTAATGGATTCAAGCGTTTTTGTAGCGGCCTGATAATTCTGGTTTGTCGACAGGGAAATTTTAAAGTCTTTTGGTAAATAATAGGTAATCTCCGAGAAGGTCCTGAATTTAAAAGTCGTCCGGTTCAACTCAGGCTGCAGATAGGAATTCATCTGCTCCGCACCAGGGCTCATGGAGATGTAAAAATCCATTTTGTTTGCTTTATATCGGCTAAAACCAATACTTGGTGCTACACTCCATGTTTGATTTCTATTGAGCTTTGGCTCTTCATTGAAGGAGGATAAATAGCTAAACTGGCTGTTATACTGCGCATTCATGCCAAGATTCATTTTTAATCCCCATTTTTTCTTCAATACAAAACTGTATCCTCCACCACCATACATACGCCAATTATCTTTATCAATATTGACGTAGGAAATTTGCTGCGTACCTTTATCTAGATCATAGCGCACGCTATTGTTGATACTTTTCTTTCCTTGATCTGCACTCACATAAAAATAGATACTCTGATCCTTTAACTGCTTGTAGTTATTGAAATTAACTGAATAGGAGTTATCAAAGCCCGCTTTCAGATCTGGATTATCCAAATACTCGACGAGTGGCTGGGAATTTTGTTTCAACGGCTCTATTTGTGTCAACGAAGGCTGACTCGTGCGGCCGCTGTAGCGGAAGCTTACATTTTTGCTTTTCGAGATTTTGTAGTTGATGGAAAGATTTGGAGCAACAGATGTCTGGTTCCGCTGCAGTATTGTATTCAGGTTGTTATAGGTTCTCTTGACCTGCTCAAAATCAACTCGATTGCTCAAATTTACTGTTAATGTATTCGACTTGTAATTCAAGGAGGCGTTGACACCATTTTTTAAACTGTTAAAATCAAAATCGTTGAGCAGGTTTTGGTCCAATACCGTATATTTTCCTGTAGCCGGGTCTTTATCAAACGACTGATTGAGTGTTTCCGATTTATTTTGATTGAATGCATAGCCTATTGCAGCGGTCAGCCTTTTAGAAAGCGGCTCCGAATAGGTTACTGAAGCACCGTAGGTATTATTCGCCAGTTTATCATTTTTATATTGATCGATCAAGGTTGTATCTCCGGAACTTTGGAAGAAGTTTTCCGAAAAATACTGTGTTTTGTTGCGATTTTGATCTGCATTCGCATTGACATTGAAAGTAATGGAGCGGCGATCCTTTTTAAAACGACGTGTAAGCATCGCATTGACATTAAATCGATCCTGATCATTATTTAAATCTGTCCTGGATGAAGTCCGTGTAATCAATGTGCCATCCAATTTACGTTGATCTGCTTCGGAATTGGATAAATTGTCGCGGCTAGATTTGGTAAAGCCCATGGTGACAGTAAGGTCGGCAAGCGAATCAAGCTTATAGTCATACCGTAGATTTGCAATATTTGCCTGTGTTTCTGTTTCAGATGTGGTCACATTATTATCTACCTGTGCGCGTTCAGGAAGGTTATTCTGTGCGTTGTATGTACTTGTATTGTTGACATTGATCTGATTCCGCTTGAAGTTGACATTGATCTTATGCTTATCATCTTTGGACTTATCCGAATAGCTTGCTCCCATGTTGACAGCCTTAGGTACGCCACCACCATAGTATTTACCGTCCCATCCACCGTCGGAGCCATCACCACTAGAAGAAATCATAATGCCGCCGCCGTCCATCATCTGTACATTGCTGCTTCCGCCCACACCATATTTTTGGCTATCTTCAAATCCTAATCCGACCATTCCATCATTGGCGAGAATGCCATAAGCTGCAATTTTCTGCGATCCCTTAAACTTATTGAGCATGACTTTTCCGCCATAATATTTATCTGTACCAGCTCCCGCAACAGCTTGGCCGAACATTCCTTTTTTCTTATCTTCTTTGAGCTTAATATCAATTGTCTGCGTTCGTTCGCCATCATCTACTCCGGTACGTACAGCAAGATCTGATTTCTTCTCATACACTTGTACCTTGCTAACCATATCTGACCGAATATTCTTGGTAATCAGGGTTGGATCATCACCAAAAAACTCTTCCCCATCAAGCAATACCTTTTTGACTTCCTTGCCCTGAGCAATGATCTTGCCTGATCCATCCATCGTAATACCCGGCAAGACCTTCAATAGGTCCTCTACTTTAGCATCCTTCTCTACTTTAAAACTACCGGCATCGTATTCGATGGTGTCGCCTTTAATAACCACAGGAATTTTGCCATTCACCTGAACCTCTTCCAAGAGCAAAGCCGCTTTAGACAGTTTTACCATACCAAGATCCATGTCTTGAGCATCGATACGAATATCTTTGACTAAATCTGCATATTGGGGATAGGAAACGACCATTTTATAGGTACCGGTATCGAGATTAGCGATTTGGAATGATCCATTTTCCTTTGTTCGACCAAATTTTACCAGAATCGAATCTTTGGGGCTGAGCAGCGCGACTGAAGCTTGATGTAGTTTTGCAAGATCTTTAACATCTACCACCGACCCGACCAGTTTATGCTGCGCATAAGAATGGGAACTCAGGACAGAAAGTAAAAGAAACAAAACTAGGGAATAGGTTAGTTTCATAAATTTTCGTTTATATATTGTCGACGTAAATATATAAATGTTGCTACGGAAAATTCGTAAAATAATGTTAAATAATTATATAATTAATAAATTAAGCTTACACTCCTCAAACAAAACACGGTAATTCACTTTATACCAATAACTTTACCGCATAAAAAAAGAGGCGTAACTTATTTGTTACGCCTCCAATCTAAATAGAAAAATATATTTTATTTCCTTTAATCTACATTTAGGTTCAATTCTTTTTCCTTATTGATTAAATGGGCAATACTTGTATCATTTAAAATCTGCAACATGGCATTTCTCACCTCGACAAAAGTATCGCGTATGCCACAGGCATGCTCTTGTGTGCACTCTTCGCAGGAGCGGTAGAAGTTCAAGCTCACGCAGGGTAGCAAGGCTATGGGGCCATCAATTAGACGCATCACCTGCGATAAAAAAACATCTTCGGGAGCCTTATTGAGGCTATAACCACCTCCAGCACCTTTTTTGCTATAGAGAATTCCGGCATTTCGCATTTCAAGTAGAATTTGTTCCAAAAATTTTTTTGGAATATTCTCCTCCTGCGCAATCTTCAAGATTTGCATCGGCTCATTACCGTAATTACGACCAAGCACCATCAGTGCCTTTATTGCATATTTTGTCTTTTTGGACAGCATAATTTGTTAACCCCCTGTTGAATTGCAAATTTACGTTTTTTATTCAATAGAATAAAACCTTCATGATTTCACGCATGCAGCAACAGTTTCCTTATTGCCCCAATACCGCCGTGATCGGTTTTCCGATGCTACCATTGGGCTCAGTAATGTGGAGTAGTGAAGAAATTGTCGGTGCAATATCCACAATATGTACCTCTGTATTAGATACACCCGGTTTAATTCCCCAACCCATAAATACCAAAGGAATATGGGAATCATAGCCAGACCAGGTACCATGTGTTGTCCCGGTGGAGCGCGGTGTGCCGTCATACCATTGTGGCTCACAAACGATCTGAATAGCACCACTACGTTTAAAGTTGTAACCGTTGATCATTTTTTCGCGAATAGGCGCCGGGATCATCAGACTTTCCCCTTTTTCCATATCAGCAACATACGCGACACCTTCGGTATGGCGAAGTTCACGAATGATGGTCTCTTTTATTTTATCACGATCCAAGTTCAACGAATCAATCAATTGATTATTTAAGTGCACCTGGTAGTTCATCATGCTTTTAACAAGCTTCTCCTGTCCAAATTTTTCTTTAAGGGTTTTGTTAAGTCCTGTGATAATCTGACGAGAATAGAAATAACCACCATTTCCTTTCATATCCATAAAGAAACGAGAGTTATAAGAAGCGCCATGATCTGCTGTCAGGAAGAACGTGTAGTTACCCTTGCCCACCGTCTTATCGAGGTAGTTGAAGAAATCGGCAAGCTGTTTATCGAGCTGCAGATAGATATCTTCAATCTCCACTGCTGTCAATGAGTAACGGTGTCCAACGTAGTCTGTTGCAGAAAGACTCACACAAAGGAAGTCGGTATTTTTAGTTGGGTTATTTCCCATCTGCTCATTTTTGATTGCTTCCATAGCCAGATCCAACGTAAACTGATTTCCCATTGGTGTGGTTTTGATTAGCTCATAGCCTTCGTCTTTCATTAGCTTGGAAGTCGCACGCGGCAAAGTCGGTTTTTCTTCACCAGGGTACTTACCTTCATAGATATTATCATCTGCAATACTGTTGGCCGCATAGCTGCTGATATCATACATGGGTTTCCAGTCGCCTTTCAGGTATTTTTCGGCCAATTTTTTCTTGTTGAAGTCTACGACCCATTTTGGCAGTTTATCCATATAGAAATTAGAGGTGATCCAATCGCCTGATTTAGCTTCAAACCAATACGCTGCATCGGCAAAATGCCCCGCCGGTAGAATACCGCCGCGGTCTTTGATCGCGATACCGATCACTTTGGATTTAAAGTTAGAAGCGAGCTTCAATTGGTCCGTTACGGTCGAGGCAAGTAAATTACGTGGAGACTGCTGTCCCTCCTTGGCTGTAGTACCTACACCAACGACATTATCGTCCTGCGTACAGTACATATTTTTACCCGTCTGTTCTTCAATCCAGTCATTGCCCGCAATACCATGTATGGAAGGAACGGATCCTGTATAGACCGAACTGTGCCCAATGGCTGTGTATGTCGGAATATAATTAATCAATGTATTTTCACAGGAGAATCCTTCTTTCAAAAGTCGTTTGAAACCATCATTTCCATATCGATCTGCAAAGCGATATAAATAATCCCAACGCATTTGATCCACCATCAGGCCGACAACCAATTTTGGTCTTTCCGGTTGTTGCGCCATGGACGAAAGCGCCGCTATTCCAAGGACGACACTTAAAAAAAATCTTTTAATCATAATCGTATTAAGTATTGAAATATTAGTTTTTTAATTACTGTATAGTATTTCATCAGGCCTTAACAAAAGGAACAATAAACGGAACTTATTGGCAGCTCCGTTGCCCTGAGACAGATTACTTCACTTCGCTAAAGTAGGATTTAATCTTTTAAATGTGCCTTTAAAAATTGACCTGTATAAGAATCTTTACAATGAATAAGTTCTTCAGGAAGTCCCGCAAAGACGAGCTTTCCACCTTTATTACCGCCCTCAGGACCAATATCGATTACCCAATCTGCCGATTTGATCATATCCATATTATGCTCGATCACTAATATACTGTTCCCTAAGGCAATCAGTGCATCAAATGATTTCAATAACTTTTTAATATCCTGAAAGTGTAAGCCTGTTGTTGGCTCATCAAAGATAAAAAGTGTCTTCTTGCTATTATTTCCCTTAATGAGGAAGGAGGCGAGTTTAATCCGCTGTGCTTCACCGCCAGACAATGTACTTGACGATTGCCCGAGCTTAACGTAGCCTAGTCCAACGTCCTGTAAAGGCTGCAATTTCGCTAATATTTTAGGCTGGTCTGCAAAGAATACGATCGCTTCATCAACACTCAGCTCGAGAACATCTGCTACCGACTTGTTCTTATAGTGTACATCAAGCACAAACTGTTTAAATCGCTTGCCCCCACAGGCCTCACATGGCAAAACGATATCGGCCATAAATTGCATTTCAATTTTAACTTCACCTTCACCCTGACAGACATCACAACGTCCACCTTCAACATTAAATGAAAATGCCGCAGGTTTCAGTCCAGCAGCTTTGGCTGCTGCCTGGTTGGCATATAAGGCCCTGATTTCATCCCAGGCTTTCACGTAAGTCACCGGGTTGGATCGCGAAGAACGACCGATCGGGTTTTGATCGACCATTTCAACTTGTTCTATATGGGTAATATCCCCCTCGATCGCATCATAGACCCCAGTCTGTTCACCAGAGTAATTGCCTATCGACTTCTGCAATGCTGGGTAAAGGATACGTTTGACCAAGGAGGTCTTACCTGACCCTGAAACACCTGTCACCACAGTAAACGTATTCAATGGAAATTGTACATCAATCCCTTTGAGGTTATTCTCATGCGCTCCTTTAATGGTCACACTATTGGACCATGAGCGGCGCTTTTGGGATACCTCAATCTGGCTTTTACCACTGAGGTATTGCCCCGTAAGGCTCTTTGTATCTTTCAGAATCTGCTGATATGTACCTGCGAAGACCATTTCGCCGCCATTGATCCCGGCTTCCGGTCCGATATCGATCAGGTAATCAGCCGCCTCCATCATCTCCTGCTCATGCTCGACCACCACAACCGTATTACCAACATCGCGCAGGGATTTCAGCACAGAAATCAGACGCTGTGTATCACGTGGATGAAGTCCAATACTTGGCTCGTCCAACACATAAATAGAACCTACGAGCGAACTCCCTAATGAAGTTGCCAGATTGATCCGCTGTGATTCCCCTCCAGAAAGGGTATTCGATAGCCGGTTCAAGGTCAGGTAACTTAATCCAACATCGCACAAAAATTGCAATCTATTATTAATTTCAGCAAGAAGTCTTTTGGCAATGACCAGTTCATTACCCACCAGCGGTAGGGTTTTAAAGAATTCCAAGGCTTCCTCAAGCGGCATCAAAACGATATCGGTGATAGACTTGCCCCCTACTTTCACGTAAGTCGCATCTTTGCGTAAACGGGTACCGCGGCAGTCCGGGCAATCTGTCTTCCCACGATAGCGAGATAACATCACACGATATTGAATTTTATAGGTCTGAGCTTCGAGCTCTTCAAAAAATTGAGTAAGACCGGCGAAATATTTATTTCCCGTCCACAGCAGCTCTTTCTGCGCCGCAGTCAGGTCCATGTAGGCACGATGTATGGGAAAATCAAATTTCAGGGAACTTTTAACAAGCACTTGTAACCACTCGCCCATTTTCTCCCCTCGCCAAGGTGCAATTGCGCCATCGTAGACCGAGCGGCTTTTGTCTGGAATAACAAGATCAGGGTCAATACCAATGATCTTTCCATAGCCCTCACATCGGCGACAGGCACCATAGGGGTTATTAAAACTGAAGAAATTTGGTGTAGGTTCTTCAAATGTTATTCCATCAAGTTCAAATTTATGGGAGAAATGATGTCTTTGACCATTTTCTTCCATATAGAGCTCACCCTTACCTTCGAAAAAACCTGTTTGGACAGAGTCAGAAAGTCGATTGACGGTATCATCGTCCTGTTCAACACGGACCCGGTCGACGACAATAAGCACTTCACCATCCTGAAGGTCTTTATTGGCGACGGCCTTATCATCGATAATAGCTTCGATTTTCTGCATGCTATCCCCAAAGACGACACGCACAAAACCTTTCTGTAACAGGAGCGACAGTTCTTCCTTAAGTTTACGTCCATGAGCAGGAATAAGTGGCGCGAGAAGTGTCACCGTTGTCCCCTCTTCCAAATTCAAGGCAAAATCCACCACTGAACTCACACTGTCTTTGGTCACCTCGCGACCAGATACAGGAGAAATTGTCTTGCCGATCCGGGCATACAACAATTTCAGATAATCATAGATCTCAGTGGATGTCCCCACCGTCGAACGAGGGTTGGACGTAATGACGCGTTGTTCTATGGCAATCGCAGGAGCAATACCTTTGATGTAATCCACCTCCGGTTTATTCATCCGTCCCATAAACTGTCTTGCGTACGAAGAAAGACTCTCGACATAACGTCGCTGTCCTTCGGCATAGAGCGTATCAAAAGCTAAGGAGGATTTTCCTGAGCCCGACATTCCAGTGATAACAACTAATTTATTTTTAGGGATATCAACGTCAATATTCTTTAAGTTATTAACTCTTGCGCCCTTTATCTGAATATATTCTTTTGGAGTGTGCTCCACCTGTTTACTCATAATAATCCTTATCTCACACAAAGTTACGTATTCTTGGCTGATTATATTCCTTTGAATTAAAAAGCTATTCGGTTTTCTGCCGGATGATACTTACTGTACCGGGGAGGAAAGAACAAAAAAACGTGATATCTCCCTAAGGCACTGCCAAGGGGAGGATTTAAATCATCAAAAAAAGCCCTCGAACAATGTTCGGGGGCTTTTCTTTTATCGCGTTTCGCTATTGACTATTGAAATTTCTTCGCGTTAACTTTACGCTCGTTTTCAGTCAAATAGATTTTACGCAGACGCATTGATTGCGGTGTCACCTCAATATACTCGTCAGCTTGAATATACTCCATACATTCTTCCAAGGAGAATTTGATTGCTGGTGCAATACGTACGTTGTCGTCAGAACCAGAAGCACGCATATTTGTCAACTGCTTTCCTTTGGTAACGTTGATCGTTAAATCATTGTCACGGATGTGTTCACCTAGGATTTGTCCTTCATATACATCCACACCTGGATCTACGAAGAAACGACCACGGTCTTGTAACTTATCGATGGAGTATGCTGTTGTTGAACCTGTATCCAAAGAGATCAATACACCAGCCAAACGACCAGGAATTGTACCTTTCCAAGGCTCGTAACCTTTCAAACGGTGTGCCATAACAGCTTCACCAGCTGTTGCTGTCAACACGTTGTTACGTAAACCGATGATACCGCGAGAAGGGATAGAGAACTCAAGATGTTGCATATCTCCTCTAGCTTCCATAATCAACAACTCACCTTTACGTTGGGTCACCAACTCAATTACTTTTCCTGACACATCAGAAGGAACGTCAACAACAAGTTCTTCGATTGGCTCACATTTTTGACCATCAATTTCTTTGATGATAACTTGTGGCTGGCCTACTTGCAATTCATAACCTTCACGACGCATTGTTTCGATCAATACCGACAAGTGAAGGATACCACGTCCGTATACCAACCAAGCATCTGGAGACTCTGTAGGAACGACACGTAGTGCTAAGTTTTTCTCCAACTCTTTTTGTAAACGATCGTAGATGTTACGTGATGTTACCAATTTACCTTCTTTACCGAAGAAAGGAGAGTTATTGATGGTAAACAACATGTTCATTGTTGGTTCATCAATGCTGATAACTTCCAATTGCTCTGGATTTTCAAAATCTGCAATGGTATCACCGATATCGAAACCTTCGATACCTACTACGGCACAGATATCACCTGCACTTACTTCAGGCACTTTGATACGGCCAAGGCCTTCAAATACCTGTAGTTCTTTTACACGTGATTTCACAACTTTACCATCGCGTTTCACCAAAGAAACCGGTTGGTTTTCCTTGATCGTACCACGCGCAACACGACCGATAGCGATACGTCCTACGAACGTCGAATAATCCAATGATGTTACCTGCATTTGCAAAGTACCTTCAGATACTTCTGGTGCAGGGATATATTTGATGATGGCTTCCAACAAGTCCGTGAAGTCTTCAGTACGATTTTTCCAATCTGTAGACATCCATCCTTGTTTTGAAGAACCGTACAATACTGGGAAGTCCAATTGCTCTTCAGTAGCACCTAAGTTGAAGAATAGGTCAAAAACATGTTCGTATACTTCTTCAGGACGACAGTTTTCTTTATCGACTTTATTGACAACGACGATAGGTTTGATACCTAATCCCAAAGCTTTACCTGTAACGAAACGTGTTTGAGGCATTGGTCCTTCGAAAGCATCGACCAATAGCACTACTCCATCAGCCATCTTCAATACACGCTCTACTTCACCACCGAAATCGGCGTGACCTGGGGTATCGATGATGTTGATTTTAACACCTTTATATGTTACTGATACGTTCTTAGATACAATAGTGATCCCGCGCTCACGCTCTAAATCATTATTGTCTAGGATTAATTCACCAGCATTTTCATTTTCTCTGAATTGATTGGTAAAATATAAAATTTTGTCTACAAGCGTAGTTTTACCGTGGTCGACGTGAGCGATGATCGCAATGTTTCTAATGTTTTGCATTGAGCAAGAATATTTTTATAAAATTTTAGGGTGCAAAGATAAACATTTTGCACCATAAAATTTATAACTATGTGTATTTTATTTAATTACACCTAATTCTTTACCTACTTTGGTAAAGGCGGCGATTGCTTTATCCAGGTGAGCAACTTCGTGTCCTGCCGAAATCTGCACACGGATACGGGCTTTTCCCTGAGGTACAACAGGATAGTAGAAACCAATCACATAAATTCCCTCGTCCAACATCTTGGATGCGAATTCTTGCGCTAATTTCGCGTCATAAAGCATTACAGGCACGATTGGGTGGAAACCTGGTTTGATATCAAATCCAGCAGCCGTCATTTTTTCACGGAAATAAGTTGTATTTGACTCCAATTTATCGCGCAATGCAGTTGTCTCACTCAGCATATCTAAAACCGCTACAGAAGCTCCTGCAATTGCTGGTGCCAGGGTATTCGAAAATAGGTATGGACGTGAACGCTGACGTAACAAATCGATGATTTCTTTTTTACCGGAAGTGAAACCACCAGAAGCACCGCCTAAGGCTTTGCCCAAAGTGCCCGTAATAATGTCTACACGATCGATAACATTGAAAAGCTCGTGTGTACCACGTCCCGTTGCACCGATAAATCCAGTACAGTGCGACTCATCGATCATCACTAGCGCCTGGTATTTGTCTGCTAGATCACAGATCTGATCCAATGGAGCTACAGATCCATCCATCGAAAATGCGCCATCTGTAACAATGATTTTATGTCTAGCACCAGATGCAGCCTGCAATTGTGCTTCCAAATCAGCCATATCTGCATTTTTATAACGGAAACGTTGTGCTTTACACAAACGAACACCGTCAATGATAGAGGCGTGATTCAATTCGTCAGAAATGATGGCATCTTCAGCACCAAATAAGGGTTCGAATACACCACCATTCGCGTCGAATGCTGCCGCATATAAAATAGTATCTTCTGTTCCGAGGAACTTTGAAATTTTTGCTTCTAATTCTTTATGCACATCTTGGGTACCACAGATGAAACGTACGGAAGACATTCCATAACCATGTGTATCAATCGCTTTCTTAGCAGCTTCGATTACTTTTGGATGTGAAGAAAGTCCCAAATAATTGTTCGCACAAAAATTGACAACTTCTTGTCCTGTACTCACTTTGATGTCTGCTCCTTGGGGAGTAACGATCACTCGCTCTTGTTTATACAATCCCGCTTCTTTGATTGCTTCCAATTCCTTTTCTAAAACTGGTTGTAATGTATTGTACATAATTCGATTTTATTTTTTTATACAATATTACAGTTTTTTCATTGGAATAAGTTGCTTTACCTTTCGAGAAAAGGGCTATTCACGGAGAATTCACCCCAAATCAATGATTTGGTAACATTAAACCGATTGCATAAAATTCCTTTTTTCAATCTCCCTACTTTTCCTCTTGCTTTGATAGCGACCAACAGGGAGACAACCGCGAGACGTCTTCGGGCTGCAAGCAGGGTGTATGCGCGGTGTCTCAATGGTAAATCCACTTGAAAAAGGTGGACTCATTGTGCTTGCAGTCCGAACTTGGTATAACCTTATCTCAACTTTGGTCTCTCGCATTTTAGCTGAAAAGCGCCGGAATTTTAATAACAGATAGGAGCGAAAGCTAGCGGATTGAGGCTATCGCATAAGAAAAGGTCTTATTCATAAGAATTTCATGAAAATAGCGTGTTAGGCGCTCCAATGTGAATTAGCTCCAATGTGAATTACTCGTAACGAAGCGCATCGACCGGATCCAGTTTAGATGCTTTTGAGGCCGGGTAATAGCCCGATAGCATACCGACGAGTCCACATACCGCAAAACCCAAAATAATCGCTCCCCAAGGTATAATAAAAGATGTGCCGAGCTGCAGCGCCAGAATATTACCAATCAAGATACCAATAAAGATCCCGGCGACACCTCCAATCATACAGATCACAATGGCTTCCATCAGAAATTGTTTACGTATAACACTCGGTGTTGCACCGATTGCCTTACGAATACCGATCTCTCGCGTACGTTCTGTGACCGAAACTAACATGATGTTCATCAATCCGATTGAAGCTCCCACAAGGGTTATAAAAGCGATCACCACTGCACCCAAAGTAACCATAGCCATATTTTGCATCAACATCTGGGCAACCGCATCGGATTTGGTGATTTCAAAATCATTTGACTGCCGTGATGCCAATCCGCGAATATTTCTAAATACGATTGTAGCTTCGCCAATTGCGGCTTCCAATCGCATGGGGTCATTGGAAGAAACAGTGATCACATAGGAAGGCTCGGTACCTTGCATCACTGCCCGGGCCTTGATCAGGGGAATAAAGCAGGCTCTGTCCCCGCCCATCCCGGCAGAGGAACCTTTACTTTTTAAGACTCCTATCACCAAATAGCGGATATTGTTAACAGTAATAAACTGTCCTATGGGATCAATAATTTCGTTGAATAGCATTTTACTCACTTCACTACCGATGATGATCACGCCACTACCTGTTTCAACCTCCCGCGTAGAAAAATTACGGCCTTCGCTGACAACATACCCTGATGTCTGCAGATAATTTTCATCTGTCCCGATCAGGCCGATATTGGGGTTTGTCTTTTTGGATTGATATTTTGCGGTCGTATTCCAACTCACATTGGCACTGATTGATGTCAACGCATTAAAGTGAAAATCCTGTCTGAATTTTGCGGATTGAGCGTAAGTAATATTAGCAAAGACTTTTGAGCGAGTCCCTTCATTACCGATCCGGACATTTAATCCCCTGTTGCGTATGTTGAAGGAATTTGATCCCATGGATGAAAAGGAATCTGTTAGCGAGTTTTTCATGGCATCGATCGAGGTCAATACTCCTATTAAAGCCATCATTCCTATGGCAATGATCAGTGCTGTTAAAAATGTCCGCAGCTTATTCCCTACAATGGACTGTAGTGCAAGCTTGACATTTTCAACATAAGACATTTTTACGGCCATAGAGCTGGTATTTATAATTTATAGGGATGAAAATACTGTAATTCCAGCACAAAACCAAAAAGGCAATTTACTTCCTAGAAATAAATTGCCTTTTTGGTGGAATCTGACCTATCCATGCAAGCGGATTATTTTGATTTTGCAGCCATTTTCTATCTTAATTAATTCTTTTCCATGTCTCGGTGCGTCCAAGCAAGCTCACACCAACATAGCCCCTGATATCAAGCTTATCTCCTTTTAAGGTCATCTTGCAGCTATACGTTTTGCCCGACTTCGGATCGTAGATCTTGCCGTCAACATAGGTATTGCCATCTTTATCAAAATTGGTCAAGATTTCTAGCCCTTGTACATTTCTACTCTGCAGTGCTTTATCTGGATTTTTTATATCTTTCTTCGGCTGACCGGCTTCATTATTTGGAAATTTCAGCCAATAGAGTTTTCCAAAAAACTTATCGCCTTTCTTGTAAATTTCAACACGACCTTCGCCGCTTGGGTTTTCCCACTTTCCGATGATGGGATCGGTCTGCGCAAATAATGCTACTGTAGTCAGCAGCATTATGAATGACATCATAATTTTCTTCATGGGTCTATTATTTTATGAACTTAATTCTTTCAATTTTCCCTGCTATTGGTGATCCGATCGCTTGTTTAAATGACTATCACCTGTTTAAATGACTTAAGTACGTCTTTCAATTCTTTTCCACCATCGGCAACCGTCATACATGACACGCATAATCGTTGATGACCATACGGCTATAGCATGCATAGCTTCTGAATAAATATACAAAATATTTACTATGCTTGCATATATTTTTTATTCCGGTATTGCTATTTATCAAACAGCTCCCGCTTACTAATACCAGTTAACGGTCCATCCATCCATCCATCCATCCATCCATCCATCCATCCATCCATCCATCCATCCATCCATCCATCCATCCATCCATCCATCCATCCATCCATCC
>NZ_JBNPWQ010000003.1:0-242471 GCF_050433745.1 Sphingobacterium sp. HSC-15S19 | reverse complement strand
TCTCAGGCCGCCTATAAAAGGAAAAAAGGGACAGCTAAAGATCTTCGCAGATTGAAAAATAGGGGTCAATATCGAAATGATGAAAAAAGCTATGCCTGTACCACAGAAATCCAATCCTAAAATTTATTTAGGACACATATGATATTGCATATAAAAGGTAATTTATCTAAGTTTGATTTATCATGTTAAGCAATTATTTAAAGCTTCAGTATACTTTACTGTCTCGGCATATTCGGGCTACAGGACTGCCTGTTTGGCTCGCCTTTCTCCTGTTGTTTGGATTATGTTATTTTGCTTATTATGCTTTGGTTCAATACCCGCTTTTTGGTTGTTATGCACTACTGCTTTGCAATTTTCAAGCACTATTTTTGCTCACAGAAAAAAACAGAAATGATTTTCTCAAAAACACATACAGTAAACGAGATTTTCACAAGATCAGAATAGTTGAGAATGGGCTATTAACGCTGCCGTCCTTCGTCATTCTTCTCCTCCACAGCCAATGGCACTATGCGTTGTTATTGGATACTTTGGCTGTTGTTTTTGCATTTTTGACATTTGCGGCTTTCGGAAAATCTATTCCGACACCTTTCGTAAAAAAACCTTTTGAATTTATCATCGGGTTCCGACGGAGCTACTTGCTTTTGCTTGTATTGTATCTATTGGCTGGAATCGGTTTTTATGTCGCCAATTCCAATCTTGTTTTATTTTGCGTCGTATGCGTTGCGCTCACCTGCGTTTTCTATTATCAATTGCCGGAGCCTATTTTTTACCTCTGGAATCACCATCATACACCAACAGTCTTTCTGATGCGAAAGTTTAAAAGGGGAATTTTACAGTGTCTGCTCTTGGTACTGCCCCTTCTTTTTCTGTATGTTGTCATCTTTCCATCGGATTTATTTAATGCCTGTATTGTATTGGGCGGAATATTACTTTTACTTTCTTTTGCAATCACATTGAAATACGTCGCTTACCCACGGGAGATCAATTTCCCCGAAGGCTTTGCTTTGGCACTTTGTTTTAGCTTTTACCCTTTGATTCTAGCGCTCTTACCTTTTTATTATATCAAAGCAATCAACAATCTAAAAAATCACTTATGATCGAGCTTACGAATATCAATAAGTCCTTTGGACAGCATCAAGTACTCCACGAGGTTACTTACCTCTTTGATAGCGGAAAAGTATATGGTATCGTCGGTGAAAATGGCGCTGGAAAGACAACGCTGTTTCGTTGTATTGCTGGACTAGAAACCGCCTCGGGAAGTTTAAAATCTGATTTAGAACCGCTGAAAAACAATTTAGGTTACCTCACCTCGGATCCGTATTTCCTTTCAAAGCTCACCGGCGAAGAGTATATTTATCTGCTGACGGATGCACGCGGTAAACAGATCAAAAACCTCAGTGAGAGAAATATTTTCGAGTTGCCCTTAAAGGAGTATGCGAGCGCCTATTCCACGGGAATGAAAAAAAAACTAGCCCTGACAGCTACTTTACTTCAGGACAATAATTATTATATCCTTGACGAACCTTTTAATGGCATCGATCTACAAAGCAGCATTATTCTTACGGAGATTATTCTTCGTTTAAAAGCGATGGGTAAAACGATCCTGATTTCGTCCCATATCTTTTCCACGCTAAAAGATACCTGCGATGAAATCTTGGTACTCGAAAATGGCAGAATTAGTAAATCTGTAAAAAAAGAGCAGTTCGGCGACTTTGAAGAGGAAATGAAAGAAAAAATACTACAAAAAGATATCGAAAAATTGTGGCTTTAGCATGCCGTAACACTTGAGATAAACACTATGGAAAAACACTTACCTATACTGGAAACTGAACGTTTAATTATCCGTCCAATACAGATGGATGATGCAGCTTATTTTTTCGCAATGGATTCACAGCCGGAGGTTCATACCTTTCTGAATAACGAACCTGTTCAATCTATTGAAGAAATGAAAAAAGCCATCGCGCATATTCAGCAACAATATGAAAAATACGGTATAGGCCGTCTAGGGGTCATTGAGAAATCAAGCAATCAATGGATTGGCTGGACGGGATTTAAGTATATTGACGAATTGGAGAACGGACGTATTGGATTTTTAGACCTTGGTTATCGTTTCAGAACGGAATCTTGGGGAAAAGGCTATGCGACAGAAGCCGCACTAGCCTGCATGCAATATTACAGCGAACAGCTGCCCCATTTTGAAGTACATGCCATCACGCATACAGCAAACCTGGGATCAAGGCATGTCTTGGAAAAAGTAGGATTTCAGGTAACTGAAGAATTTCATTTCGATCTATGGAATATTCCCTGTTATTGGTATGATCTAGCCATTGACCAATCAACAAACTAATTATATTAGTTTTAAAAACTAATTTTTTTAACTTTTCATAGTTTCACTGGGATAAAACAAAATGGTTTTGTATTTTTACACGTTCGAATAAAATATTATTTCGAACATTTCTGTATTGTACAATTTAATCTATTGCTGAGTAAATGAGTGACGAAACGAACTTCCCAACGGAAGATAATCAAGAAGAGCTGGGATCAGGAAAAACAGAAAACGGAAGTCAGACGATACCTTTATCAGGACTATACGAAAACTGGTTTTTGGACTATGCATCCTATGTCATCTTGGACAGAGCCGTTCCACATATCAATGACGGTTTGAAACCCGTACAACGTCGTATCCTCCATTCCTTGAAGGAAATGGATGATGGACGATATAATAAAGCTGCCAACGTCATTGGTAACACGATGAAATATCACCCACATGGTGATGCTTCTATCGGTGATGCCATGGTACAATTGGGCCAAAAGGATCTCCTGATTGACTGTCAAGGTAACTGGGGCTTCCCAATTACGGGCGACTCTGCTGCTGCTCCACGGTACATCGAGGGAAGATTATCCAAATTTGCAAATGACGTTGTCTTCAATCCCGAAACAACTGAGTGGCAATTGAGTTATGATGGACGGAATCGCGAACCTGTCACACTTCCGGTAAAATTCCCATTATTATTGGCTCAAGGTGCCGAAGGTATTGCTGTTGGTTTAGCAACCAAGATTATGCCGCACAATTTCATTGAGTTAATCGACGGATCTATTCAGGTATTAAACGGTGAACGTCCGAATATCTTCCCAGACTTCCCTACGGGTGGTATGGCCGACGTTTCAAATTATAATGAGGGTCAACGTGGCGGTAAAATCCGTGTACGTGCGAAAATTGAAGAACGCGACAAAAAGACACTCGCAATTACAGAAATTCCATTTGGAACCACGACGGGCGGTCTGATTGAAAGTGTGGTTACAGCAAACGATAAGGGAAAAATTAAGATCAAAAAAATCGAGGACAATACAGCAGGAAATGTAGAGATCATTGTGCATTTGGCTCCTGGAATTTCTCCTGATGTAACGATTGATGCTTTATATGCCTTTACCGCCTGTGAAGTCTCTATCTCACCTAACACTTGTGTTATCAAAGATGAGAAACCTCACTTTATGAGTGTCAATGACATTCTAACGGAAAACACAATAAACACAAAAAATTTATTGAAACGAGAATTGGAGATTCGCTTAAACGATCTTCAAGAAAAAATCTTCTTCAGTAGTTTATTAAAAATATTTATTCAAGAGGGGATGTACAAGCATCCGGATTATGAAAATGCAGGTGACTTTGAGGTCGTGGTGCAGGTTCTAAATCGCTTGTTCGAACCTTTCTTCGATCAATTTTATCGTGAGATACGACCAGAAGATTACAAAAAATTGATCGATAAACCAATGAGTAGTATTACACGTTTCGACGTTAAAAAAGCGGACGAAATGATGAAAACACTCGAAAATGAGATCAAGGAAGTCAAGCGTCATCTACGTCAATTGACAGAATATGCCATTGCATGGTTTGAGAAATTGCGTGAGAAATATAGTAAAGACCGCGAGCGTAAAACCGAACTGCGTATATTCGATAAAGTAGAAGCGACCCAAGTTGCCCTAGCAAATGCCAAACTATATGTCAATCGTGAGGAAGGATTTATTGGCTCAGGCATGAAGAAAGATGAGTTTGTATGCGACTGCTCGGATATCGATGATATTATTGTATTCCGCGAAGATGGCAAATATGTTGTTAGTAAAATCCAGGATAAAGTATTCGTTGGAAAAGGAATTATCCACGTTGCTGTTTTCAAAAAAGGTGATGAACGTACAATCTATAACGCCATCTATAAAGAAGGTGAAACTGGTACCAGTTACATTAAACGTTTCTCTGTGGTAGGTGTCACTCGGGATAAGGAATATGATGTATCCAAAGGATCCAAAGGGTCTAAAATCCTATATTTCACAGCCAATCCAAACGGTGAAGCAGAGATCGTCAATATACAGCTTAAACCGCACACAAAATTGCGCAAGTTGAATTTTGACATGGACTTTGCCGAGATTGCAATCAAGGGCCGTGCTTCACAAGGAAACATTGTATCAAAATATCCCGTCAAAAAAATCAGCTTTAAAAGCTCTGGTGTCTCCACGCTGGCAGGACGAAAAATATGGTACGATACCATCATGAAACGTCTAAATGCAGATGAACGTGGCCAATACCTTGGCGAGTTTGACGGCGACGACAAGATATTAGTGGTTCTTTCGGATGGTAGTTACGAATTGTCAAACTTTGATCTGAGCAACCACTTCGACGAGAAAATGATCCGGATCGAAAAATACCACCCGGACCATATCTATACGGTTGTGCATCAGGACGGCAAGAGCGGAACGTACTTTGTTAAACGTTTTAAATTTGACGATCAACCTATTGGAAAACGCATTTCCTTTATTAATGAAGATGCAGGATCTAAATTGGTATTGATGAGTAATGCGGCTGAACCGATGGTCAAATTGGAGATTTTAAAAGGTAAATCCCAAACGGAAGAAACTCTTGATCAGCCTTTGACTGAAATTATTGACGTAAAAGGAATAAAAGCACAAGGAAACCGCCTGTCTTTCCATACCGTAAAATCAGTTACGCTAACAACAGCGGATGAAGATTTAAGTCAAAAAGGTAAAGAAAAAGCAGCCGAAACAAGTACTGATACCACAGAAACAACGGTTGATAGTACCATAACGGCAGAGGACAGTTCCGTGAAGGAGAAGGAGAAGGAGGTAGAGTCAACCGATAAAAATGACGATATCAAATTGGAAATCACTAATCCAAATGACATCCAAATCGACGATAAAGGACAGATGGAAATGTTCTAACTCGTATTCCATACACAAAAAAGGCTCGAATAAATATTCGAGCCTTTTTTGTGTAGGATACAACACCTTAAGTATTATCCTTTAAGCTTTAAATTCTTTAAGGAATTTTTGAAGTTTTGGTGCAATAACAACCGAACAGAATGGATTTTCAGGATGGTCGTTGAAATAATTATG
The DNA here is from genome assembly GCF_050433745.1 of Sphingobacterium sp. HSC-15S19. Taxonomy (NCBI): domain Bacteria; kingdom Pseudomonadati; phylum Bacteroidota; class Sphingobacteriia; order Sphingobacteriales; family Sphingobacteriaceae; genus Sphingobacterium; species Sphingobacterium sp. HSC-15S19. Next base: position 237,065 of record NZ_JBNPWQ010000003.1, on the reverse strand, counting down.
ATGATAGTCCTCAGCGAGCCAAAATGTCGCAGCAGGCTCAACTGTTGTAACGATAGGATCTTCATACACATCTTCATTATCCAATTCATCGATAAAATTCTTCGCTAAGATCTCCTGTTCTTCATTATGAGAAAATACAACCGATCTATACTGCGTACCTACATCATTTCCTTGGCGGTTTAAAGTCGTTGGATTATGTGTCTTGAAGAATATTTTCAACAGGTCTTCATAGTTCACTAGCTCTTCATCATATTCGAGTTCGACAACCTCAACGTGGTCTGTCGTACCGGTACAAACCTGTTCATAAGTGGGATTATCAATGTTTCCGCCCATATATCCCGGTAATACTGATGTCACCCCTTCCGTGTTTTGGAAAATAACTTCTGTACACCAAAAACATCCTCCTCCAAATGTTGCTTTCATACTTTTTATAATCTTACGTATTTTAAACTTACTTTTTTCAAACATTATAGCCGACTTAATAGCTACGGCGAAAAATGTTTAGACAAATATAATTATTAATCGGAAATGATATACCCTGCTATCATCACGAAAAATATCAGTTTACGTTCTACTCACCACCTGAGAATGAAATACTCGCACCCCGCTCACCCTATTTTACTAATAGTAGTGTTTTCCTTTGATCAATAAATCTTGTTGTTTACTATCACAAACCGCATAGGAAAAACCTTGTTGCAGCGCATAAGCACCATATTCACCTTTTTTATTTATTGCTAAGAATCCCACTTGAATTTCCTTCGCAATAGCAGGTTTCTTCTTCACGATACGCATAACGGCTTCCTTACAGGCATCTTCCGGAGAATAACCCTGACGCATCAATTCGACAACCAAGAAACTACCTACATTCCGTATGACTTCTTCGCCAACTCCGGTCGATGTAGCTCCGCCCACTTCATTATCGACATAAAGTCCGGCTCCAATAATAGGGCTATCTCCTACCCGACCATGCATCTTGAAAGCCATACCACTGGTTGTACAAGCTCCGGAAATATTCCCATTGGCATCCAATGCCAACATACCGATCGTATCGTGGTTATATTGGTTTCCCGGCAAACGTTCTGCTGCAAAAGATTGGTTTTCAATATTGGCTACAGGTTTGTATTTTTTCTCCTTCAACCATTCCTTCCACGCTTTTTCACCTTCTGGGGTCAGTAGATTTTCTTCCTTAAAACCATTTTCTAAGGCAAATTGCAATGCGCCTTCGCCTACCAGCATCACGTGGGGTGTTTTTTCCATGACCATCCGCGCTACTGATATTGGATGTCCAATTTTTTCCATTCCAGCAACAGCACCACAGTTACCATCCGCATCCATGATACAAGCATCAAGTGTGACGTGACCATCGCGATCTGGATAACCACCTTTACCAACTGTCATATTTTTGAGATCGGCCTCGGGCACACGCACACCTTGTTCCACCGCGTCCAATGCCTTGCCTCCTTTGGACAATATTTCCCAAGCGGCTTTATTTGCTGCAATCCCAAAGTCCCAAGTTGAAATTACAATAGGATATTTTTTAACACTGCCCTTTGCTGCAATCGTCACTCCTTTCGCATCAAATGCTGTCAATGTCCCCATTGCCGTCGCAGCAATCAAACCTTGCCTAATAAAATCACGTCTTGAACTCATTTCCTTATTAATATTTTATAAAACTATCGCTATTGATTAATTCGGCAAAAAACAATCATTAAAATTGCCTTCAGTCTACCGAACACAAAAAATTTTCATCATTGACTGCACAAAGACATCGCTTTTTTCTAGTGTATTACACGATCTTACGTCACATCTGCCCCCAATCTACTTCATCGATATGCGCTGGAAAATGCTATTCTACATTTTTACAGCTTCGTGTTAAACTGAAGAAGGATATTGACTTCACAATCAATAAGCAATATTACAAAATGGTTTTAGCAATTAGATGATTTAATTAAAATTAAACCCAAACATTCGTTTTTTAGCAACATAACATCAAAATCACTTAAAAATCGACAATAAAAATTGACTTATATTATGAATTAATCCTATCTTTAGAAACAAACTAATTCGCATGAAAAACACTCTTAAATTCGCTATTTTAGCTTATGCAAGCCTTATAGGTGTTGAAAGCAGTCAGGCGCAGCAGCTAGATTCCACGACTTATTTCAAGATCAAAGAGTTGCAAGAAAACGTAAAACGTGAATTCGCTCCCGATAAAAGAACCAAGATCGTAGCAATCCAAAAAGCGGATATCGCACAGAACCAATATGTGCTTGAAACAACTGAAAAAGATGCTAAGTTCGTTTTGGAGCAAAAGGCAAAAGATATATCAGCCAATATTCAAGTACAGCTCTTGCCTGATGCAAGTGTAGGTGAAAAAACTTCTGGAGTCATCAGGCTCTCCGTTGCAAATATGCGCACATTTCCAGATAATGCTGCGGAGCTAACCAGCCAGGTTTTATTGGGAACGCAAGTGGATCTTCTGCAAAAAAAGAGCGGGGACTACCGTGTCCGCACGCCGGATGGCTATATTGCATGGGTACCAAGTTCGTCCATTGAAGCGATGGACAAAACCATGCTGGCAAATTGGCGGCAAGCAGAAAAAGTTATCTATACAGCGGAGTTTGGAAAATCATATTCTGAACCCAATAAAAAAAGCCAACGAGTGTCTGATCTCGTATATGGTGACATCCTTCAGTTAAAAGGACAGAAAGGCAATTTTTATGAAATAGCATATCCGGATGGACGTTTAGGTTATATTAAAAAATCAGAAAGTCTAACCTTAAAAAATTGGTTTGAAACGCGCCAGCCTACGGCGGAAAATATTATCGCCAGTGCAAAAACAATGTTGGGCCTGCCCTATTTATGGGGGGGGACATCGGTGAAAGGTGTAGACTGCAGCGGTTTTACCAAAACAAGCTTTTTCATGAACGGCTTCGTGATTCCGAGAGATGCATCGCAACAAGTACTCGCAGGTGAAAAAATCGACATTTTAGATCAAGAAGGACATTTCGACCCTGAGAAAGCACTCAAGAATCTAAAACCGGCAGACTTACTGTTCTTTGCGGCAGGCAAAAACAGCAATCCTAATGCGCGTGTAACACATGTTGCACTCTATATCGGCAATGGAACTTTTATTCACGCTGCCGGATTGGTCCGGATCAACAGTATGCTTAAGGACGCTGCAAACTACGATGATTTCCAAACGCGGACTGTAGTTGCTGCCCGTCGTTACCTTGGCGCACGGGATAGCGCAATACAGAAGGTCGTTGAAAGCAATTATTACAACAATAAATAAACATAGTGATGAGCAATCAATCTGAATGGATTAGTAAAGATTTTGGAACCTTTAAATTGAGGTTTAGACCTTACACGCTAACTTTGCGCCATGTCTTCACTGTAGCTTCATTTAGTCGAAGCACAACACCGGTTGTATTGACCGAGCTAGAGTATGACGGCATTGTCGGTTATGGTGAAGCGAGTATGCCACCCTATCTAGGCGAATCGCAGGAAAGTGTCTTATCATTCCTTAATCAGATCGATCTGACAGGCTTCAACTCTCCTTTTCAAACTGAGGAGATTCTCCATTATATCGATCAGCTTGCATTGAAAAATACCGCAGCAAAAGCCGCTATTGATATTGCATTACATGATATATTAGGGAAGATAATGAATCAACCTTATTATAAAATATGGGGATTAAATCCGGATCTTATCCCTCCGACATCCTATACTATTGGGATTGATACGGAAGAAATGATCCGTAAAAAGGTAGCGGAAGCGGATCAATTTAAAATTTTGAAAGTAAAGCTGGGTCTCGATACGGATAAAATGATCATCGATACTATCCGTCAGGTTACCGATCGACCATTGTGTGCCGATGTCAATCAAGGTTGGAAAACACGTGAAGAGGCTCTCGAAATGGCACATTGGCTTGCAGAAAGAAATGTTTCTTTCTTGGAACAGCCAATGCCTAAGGAGCAGATAGACGACAATGCATGGCTTACTGAGCATAGCCCTATCCCAACTATTGCCGACGAAGGATGTCAACGTCTTGTGGATGTCCCCGCATTAAAGGGTGTGTATTCGGGTATCAACATCAAATTGATGAAATGTACTGGCATGCGGGAGGCCAAACGTATGGCTGAGCTTGCGCGTTCTCTGGAAATGAAAGTTATGATCGGTTGCATGACCGAAACATCCTGTGCAATCAGTGCAGCAGCACAACTCGCTCCCCTAACAGACTGGGCTGATTTAGATGGTGCTTTATTGATCGGAAATGACATTTATGACGGTATGACCGTTGTCAATGGCAATTGCCTTCTTCCCGACCGTCCTGGAATTGGAATTTTAAGGAAATAACCCTATATTCAGTGCAATGTTTTTTTCTTAAAAAAAAGATTGCACTGAATTGCTTTCGCAAGTTTGACCAACATCCGACAGCACCAAAATATTAACAAACTAAATTAATCAATTCACACTTTTATGAAACAACATGTGCTCACAACGTTGTGTCTCATAGCCTGTAGTTCGATGCAGTCTTTATATGCGCAACAGATCCAAATTGCTGGTAAAATAACAGACAGCAACGGAAAACCAATTAGCGGAGTTACAATTAATGTAAAAGGCGCTAACCAAGGAACCTCAACAAACGAAAATGGCCTGTTTACGCTAAACGCAAACACCAACGCGATATTAAGTATCTCTGCAGTAGGTTATAGTCCACAAGAAATTCAGGTCAATGGCCGAAAAACCATTAGTATTTCACTCAGCAGTGATGAACAGGCATTGGACGAAGTCATTGTCATTGCCTACGGAACGGCTAAAAAGAGTACCTATACAGGTTCGGCAGCACAAGTAAAATCAGATGCCATTGATAAACAACCTGTCACTTCTTTTGAAAAAGCTCTTACTGGCCGTGTTGCAGGTCTGCAAATGTCAAATGGATCTGGTCAGGCAGGTGCAACTTCAGCTATACGCATTCGAGGCATAGGCTCCATGAACGCGTCGAACGAGCCACTCTATGTCATTGACGGTGTTCCAGTCATTTCGGGTAGTGTCGGACAGATGGGCGACTATATTGTCAATACGAACAACGTCATGAGCACATTAAATCCCAGCGATATCGAATCTATTTCTGTGCTTAAGGATGCTGCCGCTTCTTCCCTTTATGGTTCCCGCGCGGCAAACGGTGTCATCATCATCACCACAAAAAAGGGGAAAAACGGAGATCCAAAGATCAATGTCAAGTCCTCTATCGGCATTAGTCCTTCCTGGGCAACCAAAAATAATGAACCTGCTTCGGTACAGGATCAAATCAATATGCTCTATAGTGTTTTATACGACTCTAGAATAGCAGCTGGTCAAACGGCTGAACAGGCGAATAAAAACACCTTATTTCGCTTAAATTCTTTGGACTGGAATCCAAATTCGGCAAATTACGGTAAACCAACTTCTTCTTATGGTTTTGGTATTCATGGCTATCAATTCAGCACGGATGGAACCTCACAATGGGAAAATGTACATATCTCAGGAAAAACAGATGGTGTAGAGAATCGAGATGGTCAATATTATGACTGGAACAAAGCATTGTTTAGAACCGGGATATTCAACAGCAACGATATCTCGGTAAGCGGAGCAACAGAAAAAACCAATTACTACGCGTCTTTAGGGTACACCCAAGACAAAAGCAGGATTATTGAGAATAACTTCGACAGAATCAATGGTCGGATTAATTTAACGCAAAAGATTGGCAAATATCTTGAATTTGGCTCAAACGTCAACTACGCTAAAAACAAGCTTATCGGGATGAATGACACCAGAAATACAGGAACAAATTACCTGTATCAAGCGAGTAATTTATTATGGCAGATGTATTGGCCAACTGATTATAAAACAGGTAACGAATATACAGCACGTTATGGTAGTCTCGCTTATAATCCATTGTATTACAACAAGGAATGGGAAAACTCTTCGAAAACAAGTAAATTATCAGCTATAGAATCTTTATCATTAAAGCTGTTACCTGAACTTACATTGAAGACCATTTTCTCCTATGACAGAACCGAGGTCAAAGATCATATCTATTATAGCGCTAAACATTATAACGGTATGGCAGACAATGGCCGGGTCACAGAGGTGTCTACGTCTATTGAAAAATTGGTATCATCCACAACCGCCAATTACAACAAGAGCTTTGGCTTGCATAATATCGGGTTATTAGCTGGTTTCGAAGCTGAAAAAAACACGACGGATTTTATCCGTGCTACAGGTAAAGATTTACCATCCTCATCACTTCATACAGTCGCCACTGCAGGTATATTGGATGCGTCGGCCTATTCTTGGGGCAATAATATGATGTCTGTACTATCGCGGGCGGAATATAACTACGATGAACGCTATTTTGCCTCGGCATCTTTTAGAAGGGACGGTTCATCCCGCTTGGCACCAGGCCCTCGTTGGGGCAACTTTTGGTCTTTAGCAGCTTCCTGGAATTTAGCCAAGGAATCTTTTATTAAACAGATCGAGGAAATCAATAACCTAAGAATTAGAGGTTCCTATGGGGTAAATGGAACATTACCTACGGATCTTTTTGCTTGGCGCAATTTAACAAGTTATTCCAACAAATATATGACGCAGCCAGGTGGTGGGCTTAATAATTTAGGCAATCCGGATGTAGCTTGGGAGAAAAATTACTCCACAAACATCGCTTTGGAATTTGGTCTGTTCCACAATAAACTATTCGGTACAATTGAATATTTTAACAGAGACTCGAAGGATCTTTTACAGAATGTTCCGATCTCCACAATTACCGGTTTCGGCTCCATATTGCGAAATGTTGGCGAAATGAACAATAAAGGTATAGAGATTGAACTGGGGTCAGATATTGTTAAAAATGAAAATTGGAAATGGACATTAAGTGCAAATGCAGCAATCATCAAATCCAAGATTACAAAACTATATGGTGGACGTGATATCGTCTGGTATGATCCCACAGGTGGAGACGATAGAGCTCGATTTATTTATCGCGAAGGAGAATCGTCTTTATCATTCTTTGGTCTAGAATGGGCAGGTACCGATCAAACCAATGGCAAAAACGTCTGGTATACAAACGACGGCACTGATGGCGATTTTATCTTTAACGGAAAAGCTGCAAGTTATGATTACAAAAAAGCTAAACAAACCATCATCGGAAATGCTAATCCTAAACTATATGGCGGTATAAATTCTGACATCGATTATAAAAACTTTTCATTGGGATTGAACTTTGCTTATAAAATTGGCGGCAAACTTTATGATGCGACATCCAAAGATGTTGCCGATGACGGCTATTATTGGGAACGAATTCATGCCGCTTATTTTACAGAAAATAGCTGGTCACCTTCAAATACGGATGGAACTTACCCAATGGTTACCGGAAGAGATCTGGAAGATGTGAACCAGATCAGCAGTAGACAACTGTTTGACGCGTCATATCTTAGATTAAAGAACATTTCGTTGAGCTATAGATTACCAAATGAATTTTTAAAACGAGCTGGCATCTCCAATGCAAGGGTATTTTTCAATGGAAGCAATTTATTGACTGTTTCGAAATACAAGTATATGGATCCAGAAGTTAACCAATTTGGTACGCGGGGCTGGGAAACACCATTGGCAAAAACCTACACTTTCGGTGTTGAATTTAGTTTTTAATGAAAAAAAACAGTATTATGAAAAAGCTTTTTATTGCCTCGTGCATAACAATATCATTAGCAATCAGCTCTTGTAGCAATTTTTTGGATGTCACACCGACCAATATGGGGGACTCCAATACCTCCATCCAAACTGCTGCTGACGCAAAGGTTATTATGAATGGATTAATGAGTAAAATGGCAAATGTGGCCTACTATGGACGAAATTTTCCGCTCTATGCTGATGCCAAAGGGGGTGACTTTACGATTGCATCCCAAGGCCGCGGTTATGACTATCTTTATGTATTCAATCATTCCGCCTCTTCCAATCCCTATTCAGGCATCTGGACACAAGGGTTTCATACACTCGTGCAGATCAATAATCTTTTGACAAATATCGATAAACTAATCGCTGCCGGTTCGACAGAAAATTTTAATACGTATAAAGGACAAGCATTGACCGCAAGAGCCCTCATCAATTTTGATCTTGTCAGGTTGTATGGCAAACCCTACAACATGGAAAAATCTGCCCTTGGTATTCCTAATGTGACAAAAGTCCTCGAATATAGTACGCAGGAAAAACGTATCTCCGTAGAGGAAAACTACAAACAAATAGTACAGGATCTAAAGGATGCAGAAAGCTTATTGCCAAAATCCAAATCGGATGGATATTTCAGTTTTTTCGCCAATAAAGCACTGCAAGCTCGTGTGTACCTCTATATGAATGATTATGATAACTCGTTAAAATCAGCACAGGAAGTCATAGACTCCAAAGTCTACACATTGTATAGCAATGAAAACTGGGTAAAATCCTGGACAGGTATGTTTGGAACTGAATCTATTCTAGAATTGGGTGTTTATCCGAATGAAGCTGATGCAGGGACTAGTTCACTGGGTGCGATGTTCCGCAGAAAAGGACATGGCAGTACAGCCATATTGGGAAACTTTATAGCCGCAGATCCATTCTTGGCCAAACTTAAGAAAGACGAGACAGATGTCAGATGGGGTGTTATGGCGTACGATGAAGTCGGCACCACCCATTTAGGAGCGGTTTATAAATATAGCGGTAGCACCACGCTTGCCGGTGATAAAAATTCAACAGCAAATAGTACCGCTGTCAATATTAAGGTCATCCGTTTGTCCGAAGTATATCTTATCGCTGCTGAAGCTGCTCTATTAAAATCATCTCCTGACAAGGTCCTTGCAGCAAATTACCTGAATGCAATACGCCAACGTTCTCCAAAATTAGATGTCGCGACCTCAGGCACGATTACTTTAGATATGATTGCCGATGAGAGAAGCAAAGAGCTCCTTGGAGAAGGTCATCGCTTCTTTGATATGATGCGCTGGAACAAATCGATAACTTTTGACGATGATTTAGGAAATATAAGCACAACAAATAGACAAAAAACGATCGATAGAACCTTCTTTAAAACCATTCTTCCTATTTCACTGGATGAGATGAATGCAAACCCAGCTATAGCAAATCAACAGAATACCGGCTACTAGTAGTCTCAAAAAAGAAAAAAGGTCACAGCCTATGCTGTGACCTTTTTTCTTTTTTGAGCTATATTAAGCATTCCTAACTTATCTGATTTTTATACTGCTGTTGCCTTGTTTTTTCAAATCGACCACCCAACCATTAACTACGGCGTAAATGATCTTGCCTTCTTTCCGAAGGAAAAAATCCGCCTGAGCTCCGAGAGCTAATTGTTGTGAAAATTCTATAGCTTTTTTAGTTAATACACGAATTGGAAGGTTATGCAAAACTTCTCCCGGAATCACATTTTCAATCATAACAGCGGCATAGCCTTTTTCAAGTAATCCCATCACGACGGCATCATCTAAATCTGCCAACGAAGCAAATGGCTCCATATACATCTTGGCTGGGCCAAACTCCATTCCTGCAACATCAATATCTACATAACCATAAAAATCTTGCAGATCGCCAATATCTTCAACAATACCCTCTACGTAATAGTCTGATCCAATTGTCTTTTCATTCTGCCGAATGGCAACATCGACAAGCAATGGTTTTCCACTTCGCTCAATGGTCAAATTTCTCAGCAACACATCATGGAGCTTTTCATCATTGAAGGGAATTGCATCGTAATCGGTAATCGAATGCTGTTTAAAGGATTGGTCAGCAATTTCCTCAAATGCTTTTAACAATGCCACGAAATTACATTTTCGGACCATCATTTTTTCGGTATCACCAACATAAGCTCCTGATTCAATTAAAATCGTCCTGGCGCCCCATTTTTGAAAATTATCACCGAAACCGCGCGGTGTATGCTCATCGTCATACTTTGCCACTGCATTTGGAACAAATTCCTGAAGGATCTTGTTTATTCCGACAATCACCCCCATCGCATCTCCCCGAGTTTTATTGATACTCCGCGCATAGTCATAAGCAGGCGCCAATAAGGAAATTGTCACTGGCGTATTTGTTCCGGGAATGTTGTAGTAATTGTTTTGGTTATGCAGGTTAAAAGCAAAATCAGGTTTTAGCAACATGGCTTGCGCCTTCAATAAGGCTCCTTCCACTGTTGCTGCTGCCCTTGCATCTCTGTTCATATCCACATCCATGGCTGTCCTACGCTGAAACCTTTCGGTTCCATCAGGATTTAGCATCGGAATAAAATATAGGGTCATTTTTGATGCGATGTCATCTCTAAAGGCATCAAAATCATCATTTTTCCCGTTGAAAAAATTAAATAGATCAAACAGGGCCATTGTCGCCGTAGGTTCATCACCATGCATTTGTGACCATAAAAGTATCTTGATTGGCCCTTGTCCGTATTGTAGTCGAAAGATCGAACGATCTTCAGTGGACTTCCCAATTTCCGCTACAGTGAAACGTCCATAGCTCCGGATATTTTCTAATAACGGTAAAATATCAGCATGTTTAAATCTTCTATGCATCAAAGCCTTTTCTTCATATAAAGAAAAGGCTTTGATGAAATCAACTTTTACTAATTTCATATTAATCTTTTAATGCAGGCTCCATTAAAGCAATCGTTCCTTGCGAAGCATCTACACGGACTTTTGCTCCTACGGGCAAAATAAACTGTTCGGCAATATGCCCAACGACAGCCCCTGTATAAGCAGGTATTTTTAACGGTTTGATATAATCATTGAACAATTGGTCAAGTGTTACGGATCCATAGCCACCGGATGGTTTACAATTGGTGCACTTGCCAAAAATAAAACCCTTAATCGCACCCAGTACACCCGCATTTTTCAATTGACAGAACATACGGTCAACACGTTCCATATCTTCGTCGACCTCTTCAAGAAAAAGAATTTTATCGTTAAAATCTGGCAGATAAGGTGAACCACATAAGCCGGTCAACACGGTCATATTTCCACCCAGCAATACCCCATCTACTATACCAGGATGAATTGTGGCAATTCGGTCTTTGGTCTGCACAATGCTATCACCTTTGGACTTGGGGTTTTCAAATATTGCTGGCTGATTGGCTACAAATTGGGCATTGAAAGCCTCTGCAAGCTTCTTAGTCCAGGTACTGATACCCACTGCACCATGAAACGTTATAAGCCCTGTCTTGGCATATAATGCCAAAATTAATGCTGTTATATCTGAATATCCCAATAAAATTTTGGGGTTATTGGCGATCAGTCTGTAATCTAATCGATCTAAAAGACGTGATGTACCCGAACCTCCTCTGATGCAAACAATCGCTTTGACGGTCTTGTCTGCAAACATATCATGAATGTCTGCAATACGCTCTTGATCTGTACCGGCCAAATTACCGTAGCGGCTGCGTATATGTTTACCTTCTTTTACTTTAAAACCTAAGGTCTCAAATATCTCACGTGCAATACTAATTGATTCTTCATCATCCAATACACCTGCGGGCGTTATTAAACCTATGGTATCCCCCAATTTTAACCTCGTTGCAAGCAAAACAGCCTGACCGTACAATTCGGCTCTATCTCCGGTTGGCTGCCCCATTCCCAGTACAGGAATAGACAACACGCTTAAAGCAATCGATTTTAGAAAGGTTCTTTTTTCCATTGCTAAATACTATCGGTTGAACAACAGACGTTCACCAGCACCTTTTTCAATAAGTTGTCCATTGGAGAAAGCAAGTTTACCTGATACGAGAGTATGTTCAATCGTTGAACTAAACGTGTGCCCCTCAAATGGTGACCAGCCACATTTCGACAGGATATTCGCTTTCGATACCGTATAAGGTTTATTGAGATCGACCAACACAAGATCCGCCCAATATCCCTCACGAATGTATCCTCTATCTTCGATTTGAAACAATGTAGCCGTATTGTGTGCAGATTTTTGCACTAATTGTTCCAGGGTCATTTTTCCTGCTTTGACCATATCTAACAAGGCTTGCAACGCATGTTGTACAAGAGGCCCTCCACTTGGTGCTGAAGTATAGGGTTGAGATTTCTCCTCAATTGTATGCGGAGCGTGATCAGTCGCTATCACATCGATATGTCCATCCAGTACAGCTTTTAAAATCTGATCGCGATCATTGGCAGTTTTTACCGCTGGGTTCCATTTGATAAAATTACCTTTTGAGGCATAATCCTGATCCGAAAACCAAAGGTGATGAATACAGGCTTCAGCAGTTATTTTTTTATCCTTTAGCGGAATATCATTATTAAATAATGCAATTTCTTTGGCGGTTGAAATATGAAGGATATGCAAGCGTGTATTGTGCTTTTTTGCCAGTTCGACAGCTTTCGACGAAGACAAATAACAAGCTTCCTCAGAACGAATCAATGGATGCATCTCAATTTTTAATCCATCCTCGCCATATTTTTCCTTAAATAGGGCCAAATTCGCCTTTATCGTTGCCTCATCTTCACAGTGCGTAGCCACCAAGGTCGGAGCATTCGCAAAAATACCTTCCAACGCTTTTTCATTATCAACCAGCATATTGCCAGTAGAGGAGCCCATAAAAACTTTTATACCACAGACATTTCTTGGATTCGTTTTAAGTACCTCCTCAAGATTATCATTAGCTGCCCCCATAAAGAATGAATAATTGGCCAGCGCATTTTTTGCTGCAATATCATATTTATCTTGAAGCAATTGTTGGGTCAACGTATTAGGAACAGTGTTAGGCATTTCCATAAAGGAGGTTGTCCCACCGGCAACTGCGGCACGGCTCTCATGCCATATATCCGCTTTATAAGTTAAACCGGGTTCTCTAAAGTGAACCTGGTCATCAATAAGTCCAGGTAGCAAGTGTAGCCCCTCAGCATTTATTTCCTGATCAGCAGGATGATTAATTTCCTGAGCAATCATTTCGATTCGACCATTGCTGATATATACGTCAGCAACCTCAACTTTACCTTCATTGACAAGTTGCGCAGATTTTATAAGAATAGATGACATGTTGAAATTTTTACTTTGCTTTAGGTCAAAAGTAAAGATTTGTTGTGGTGATATCAAGTTATCTCGATAAAGAGTTGCCTATATGGAGGACAAATTTCTCCTTAAATTCTCTCCTTCCTCCTATGTCAAATTTGAAATATCCTACTCGTATTTGTCGAGATTTGGCGCAAGACGAATCGCATTAAATCTAAACTCCGGAAAGTTAATCGCAAAAAAAAAGAGGCCCTAGCCTCTCTTTTTATTCTTTATCGAATTTGTATCCTACTCCTTTTACGGTGGTTACATAATCATCACCTATCTTTTCGCGCAACTTGCGAATGTGAACATCAATTGTTCGATTGGTTACAACAACAGAATCTTCCCAAATGCTCTTTAAGATCTGCTCACGCGTAAACACCTTGTTTGGTTTTGAAGCCAATAGATACAATAACTCAAACTCTTTCTTTGCAAGAACAATCTTTTGTTCCCCTTTGTAAACTAAGAAAGAATCTCGATCAATGACCAAATCGGCAATTTCAATCTTATCTTGAACAGTGGCATCTGACTCTTCAGAAGTATTTCTTCTTAAAATAGCGTTTATACGACTCATTAAAGCACGCGGCTTAATTGGCTTTGCTATATAGTCGTCTGCACCGACATGAAATCCTGCGATCTCCGAATACTCTTCACTTCTTGCAGTCAAAAATACCATGAATGTACTTTTGAATTCAGGCATTGCGCGCATGATGCGACAAGCTTCAATTCCGTCCATCTTTGGCATCATCACATCCAAAATGATAAGGTCCGGATTTACTTGTTTAGCAACGTTGATTGCCTCTTCTCCATTTTGCGCTGTAGAGACCTGATAACCTTCACGATTTAAGTTGAATGCAATTAAATCCAAGATATCTTTTTCGTCATCAACAATTAAAATCTTTTGTTTCGAAGAACTCATTTGTCTTATTTTTTTTGCTAAATTATAAACAAAATGATAACAATCAGTTAATCTAATGTTACCAAATTATTAAGTAATATAATATTTAACAATAACACATTGATTACTTAATTGTTTTCTTCAAAAATGCCTCCAGTTCCTCTCCACGCAAGTTCTTTGCTATAATAATGCCGTTCGGATCGAGAATGTATGAGGTAGGCAAGGCTTTAACACGGTAATCAATGACAACCGGTGAGCTCCAAGCCTTCAAATCTGACACATGTGTCCAAGTTAACTTGTCATCTTCGATAGCACGCATCCACGAACCAGGATTATCATCAAATGAAACGGAGAGTATATCAAAGCCTTTACCATGATAGGTATTGTACAACCTAACGAGATTAGGGTTTTCCTGGCGACAGGGCATACACCATGAAGCCCAAAAATCCACCAAAGTATATTTCCCTTTAAAACTCGATAATTTAACTTCTTTGTTTGATGGTGTAAAAGAAGTCAACTCAGGAGCAGGTTGCCCAATTGCCATTTTTTTCAGTTTTTGGGTCTCCTCTTTAAACTGTGTTACATATCTGTTCTCCGTAAATTCATTTTTTATTTTATCTGCATAGGTAATGATTTCATTTTCGGCTACTTCAGGATCTAAGGTAGAGATTGCATAAAAACCTGCAAGATCATTGTGCTTATTCGAGAAATCGACTGCTTTTTTTGTATATGCACGCAATTCTTCTGCAAACTTTGATTTATATTCAGCACGAATCTTTTCGATCTCAGCTGCTGTGGAATTGGCCGTTAGCTTTGAAAACACCGTCTGCAATGAGTCCTGTAGATAATCGCGATAATTTCGCTCTTTGGCAAAAGGCTGTATAGTCTTTGACAATTCAGAACCATCAACCTGGTAATCATTTACATCTTTATGCAAATCTGTCTTAAATGTAATTGTCTCCCCCGGAGAAGCAATTAAATCGTACCGATTTTTACCGACACGCAAGGACAACAATCTGGATTGGCTAGCAGGTCGTACGAACTGAAATTTGTTATTATCGCCAAAAAACATAGAATCCAGCTTGGTATCACCTTCATACAATGAAATAACTTTGATATTGCCAGGATTTTCGACATTTCCAGCGATGGTAAACTGTTCTTTATTTTGGCAACCCATCATCAAACCAACGATCCCTACTGCTAAAAAAACTGCCTTTTTCATCCGTTTATTTTTATTTGTTAAGTACCTATTCCCAATTACGCAAATGGCTTTGCTCTCTTTGATTCACGCTACATGTCACAGCTTAAAGAATCGTAAAAACTATCAGATTTATTCGGATCCTCCAAGGAAGAAGTCGAATAAATCTGATGGCTTCAATATTTAGGAAATAAAATCATCTATTTATATCCTAGTTTAGCTAAGTAGCCTGTTCAACTACCCCTAAAATTTATTTCAAGAAATCTATTGCTCGCTCAATGGCACCTTTTAATCCGGCGGGGTTCTTACCTCCAGCTGTTGCGAAGAATGGCTGACCACCGCCACCACCTTGGATATCCTTAGCCAAATCACGCACAATATTACTTGCGTTCAACCCTTTTTCTTTGGCCAATTCGTCTGATATGACAACGGTCAAACTTGGTTTACCATCAAATTCAGCGCCGATAACCAGAAACAAGTTATTAACAGCCCCCTTTACCGCATAAGCCAAGGTTTTCACCGCCTCTGCACTCGGTAGATCGACGATTGTGGACAAGAAATTAATCTCGCCGACCTGCTGGATCTTTGCTTCCAGATCTGACTTTAACGCTAAGGATTTTTCTGTAATACTTTTCTCTACCTCTTTTTTCAAAGCACCATTCTCATCGATGATTTTACCCAGTGCAGAAACAAAATCTTTCGGATTATTCATCAGCTCTTTCAGGTGGTGAACCAATTCGAAATGCTCACGGATAACAGCTGCAGAGCGAGTTCCAGTAATTGCTTCTATACGACGTACACCAGCCGCTACAGCAGATTCAGAAACAATTTTGAAAAAACCTATTTGCCCCGTTGCTGTAACATGTGTACCACCGCACAATTCTTTAGAATATTGATCTTCGAAGGTGATTACACGAACAAAATCGCCATACTTCTCACCAAATAGTGCTGTTACGCCCGAATCCAATGCTTGTTGATAAGGGACATTTCGTTCCTCCTTCAGTGGAATATTTTCACGAATTTTGGCATTGACAATATCTTCCACCTGTTTGATCTCCTCTTCTGTCATTTTTGCAAAATGAGAGATATCAAAGCGCAAAATATCAGCGTTGACCAACGATCCCTTTTGATTCACGTGACTTCCCAACACCTGCTTAAGGGCAGCATGCAACAAATGGGTTGCGGAGTGATTGTTTTCAGTATCGATTCTTTTGGTTTTATCGACCTGTGCAACAAATGTTCCTTTTAATTCCAGCGGCAATTTGTTTGTAAAATGTACAAATAGACCGTTTTCCTTTTTCGTATCTGTGATATAAATCTTTTCTCCAGTTTCTTCGGAAACCAATTCTCCCGAGTCGCCTACCTGACCACCACCTTCGGCATAAAAAGGACTAACAGAAAGCACCAATTGAAATTGCTCTTTATTTTTCGCAACAACTTTACGGTATTTAATAACCTCAGTAACGGCAGTTAACGTATCATAGCCTACAAATTCAAATCCTTCTTCATCATTTACCACAACCCAATCACCCGTATCTATAGCAGTGGCAGCACGAGAACGGTCTTTCTGAATTTGAAGTGCTTGGTTGAAACCTTCCATATCAACCGTTAAACCTTTTTCGCGCGCTAGCAATTCCGTCAAATCGATCGGGAATCCATAAGTATCATATAATTCAAAAGCAAAATCCCCGTTAATTACGCTGTGGTCCTCCACATAATTTTCAAAACGTTGTACGCCCGTAGATAAAGTTCTTAAGAATGAAACTTCTTCTTCCAAGATTACTTTCTGCACAAAATCCTGCTGCTGGATCAATTCGTCAAATACTCCGGCGAACTGAGCTGCCAATACAGGTACAAGTTCATTGATAAAAGGAGCCTTAAAGCCTAAAAATGTATACGCATAGCGTACTGCACGACGTAAAATACGACGGATCACGTAGCCAGCTTTATTGTTGGATGGCAGTTGACCATCGGAAATTGCAAAACTAACCGCACGAATATGATCAGACACTACCCGCATGGCAATATCAGACTTTTCATCTATACCATATTTTATACCTGATTTCTCAGCAATAAAATCAATGGTAGGCGTAAATACATCTGTATCATAATTGGAGGTCTTCCCCTGTATACATCGCACCAAACGCTCAAAGCCCATTCCCGTATCCACATGTTTAGCTGGTAACGACTGAAGTGAACCATCTTTCAACCGATTAAATTGCATGAAAACAAGGTTCCAGATCTCAATTACTTGAGGGTGGTCTGCGTTGACCAAACTCTGCCCTGAAGTCTGTACGCGCTCTTCCGTACTACGCATATCGAAATGGATTTCGGAACAAGGTCCACAAGGCCCTGTCTCGCCCATTTCCCAGAAATTATCTTTTTTGTTACCCAGGAGAATTCTATCTTCACCAATCCATTCTTTCCAGAAATCGAAAGCTTCCATATCACGTTCTAAGCCTTCTTTTGCATCCCCCTCAAAAATAGTGACATATAAACGATCTTTGTCTAATTTATATACTTCTGTCAACAGCTCCCAAGCCCAAGCAATAGCTTCTTTCTTAAAGTAATCACCAAAGCTCCAATTTCCCAACATCTCAAACAACGTATGGTGGTAGGTATCGATCCCTACTTCTTCCAAATCATTGTGCTTTCCGGAAACACGCAAACAACGTTGCGTATCGGCAACACGCGGAAATTTGATGGGTGCTTCACCAAGAAACAAATCTTTGAATTGATTCATCCCCGCATTGGTAAACATTAATGTCGGGTCATTTTTTACAACTACTGGTGCTGAAGGTACTATCTGATGCCCTTTACTTTTAAAAAAGTCCAGAAAGGCTTGACGAATTTCTCTACTTGTCATTTAATTATCTAAAAATATGTGCAAACTTACTCAAAATTGGTAGGTTATGCAATGTAGAATTCCATATATTGACCTTGAAACGACTGTTTTCTCTAAACGAGCAAAAATCAATATTGACTTTTCAAACAAAAAAATCAGGAGATAACATACAGACAATTAGGGTACACTTATTTTAGATATGACAGAAATCACAAACTGATATTAAATACAACATTTTAAAAGTGTTATTCGTTATTCATATTTGTCTAAAGCGAGTCAAATTCAATACGTAAAACAAAAAAAACTATTTGACTTAAGGTCATTCACAATTACATTTGTTTTATTACATTTGATAGTAAAATAGGGAATCTAGTGCACTTTCACGCACATTCCCTATATGCAAAATATATAAGATTAGATTTTGTAGATTAAATTCCTTCTAATGAAAAAAAACATTCTACTACCGGTAGATTTTTCGGCTCATTCTAATAATGCTGTAAATTACGCAGTGGACCTTGCCCTCGAAAAGGGGTATTCTCTCCACCTTTATCACAATTACACTTCAGCTTCAGCAGTGTTTGAGGAAGAAAACAGCCGTAACGAGGCAACTTCCCAAACATTCAAAGCTGATATCCTTATCAAAAACCTAGCAGAATCAATAAAATTACAACATCCTGCACTTGAAATAACCACCCAATGTGAGCGTGGTATGATAACAGAAACACTACCGGAATTTGCCACTCCTGATCGATTTGATTTTGTTATCATGGGGACTAAAGGCATCACCAATGACGATAGCCAACTTATTGGCAGCACGACCTATGTCATTAGCAAAAAAGCCAAAATACCTGTCTTGGCCATCCCAACTGAAGCGTCCTTTACACCTATTGACAAAGTTGGCTTACTGTCTAATTTTAAAGAAGAAGAGGTACAGACCGTGCAGGATTTTGTCAACATTATCGGCAAAGACTTTGAACTAAAACTTATGCATGTTCACTACGATCATTCATCAGAAAACAGAATCGAAGACAAGCTTGAAGTATGGAAATATAAGATCAAAAAATATATTGGTGTGACCAATATTGCTATTGAAGTGGATTCAATACAAGGCGACATTGAGGACTTAGATACGGTTCCGGAAGTGATTAATGAGATGATCCATGAGGAAAAGATCAACATATTATTGGTGACACGATCGAGGAAATCGTTCTTTGAACGTGTTTTTACGCGTTCCGTTGCAAAAGCATTATTTAGTCACCCCTTAGTTCCAATATTTTTTACTAAAGCATAACCTTATAGCCATGTCTAAACTATTAATACCAGTAGATTATTCCGAAAACGCACGAGTTGCCGCATTTTATGCAGCTCAAATTGCGACGACAACAAATGATGAGATTACACTCTTTCATTCGTTCACTTCGCATATCAACAAATTTGCAAATGCGAAGCATTTAGTAGACCCAACCGAGGGAGAAGCTCGTCATCAGATGGAAAAACTTGTAGCCGAACTTCTACAGGAATATCCTTCGCTTAAAATTTCTACCTTATTTGCCAACGGTATTTTGGCTGAAACACTGGATAAACAAGAGATAAAAGAGGTCTATCAAACGGTGATTATGGGTACAAAAGGAGTGACCGGACTTGAATCTGTATTGATTGGAAGCAATACATATGATGTCATTAAAGAGTCAAAGATCCCTGTTCTAGCCATCCCAAAAAACGCGATTAAATTCAAAAATGACAACATCGCTCTATTGACAAATTTCAAACCCGGTGAACTTGAAGTGCTTAAACAAGCGATACCATTATATGGGAAAAATTTCCATTTACAGCTCATACATATCAATAAAAACGAACTAGAAATCAATATATTAGGAGAAAAACTTGAAAACTGGATTGAACAGATTATTGCTGAAACTGGTATCGAGGATATTTCCTATATCATCAAGTCGCCAAGTTATTTTGCAGGTTCACGAGAGAATATTGCTAACGGTATCCATACCATTATCCGGGATGAAGATATCGATGTTATTTTGATCACAAAAAGCAGAAAGACTTTTTTCCAAAACATTTTTACAGAAAATATTGTTAAGCATCTGGCTTTTGAAATTGAGGTGCCAAACTTTTTTGGGCGAGTAGAGTAACCAAATAATTTTTGGCAAATTTATTGCAAGAGTGTTCAGTGAGTTAATTTAACAACAGTATTATAGTAGATAATTTTACAAACACGCATTATGAAAATTAGCCTTAAAAAATCAGGATTACTTGTTGCGGCAGGAATTTTATCCACCGCATCCTTTGCGCAAAGCACAAAAGAAGCATCTATTGAAGGCACAACTCCATTAGGTTCGGCAACACAATATAGAACCTGGTCTATCGGTGTAGGGGCCGGTGTAACAAGCTTGCAGAATATCGCCAAGTTTAACAATGGTGGTTATGACAAACTAGACTGGAATTTAGGATATAGTGCTTATATCAAGAAACAAATCTCGCCATCATTCGGATTAAAAGCAACTTATTTTGGCGGAAAGACAGCTGGTTATGATAACAGCGACAAGCAAACTGGATTCGAAACCAAAACTCCTTGGTCAGTTGCCTTATCAGGTGAGTTTTTAGCAGCAAACACGAATTGGAGATTTTTCAACAGTTTTATTAAACCTTATGCATCGATTGGTGTTGGGGTAATGAATGCTGAAACTGCTGCAATCGCTGGTGGTAACAAAGGTGAATATGGAGATTCTTATTCTAAGATCTATGTTCCCGCAGATTTTGGTTTGAAATTCGCTGTTGCCAAAGGTATTAACTTTGAATTGGGATACCAATTGAATTGGGCAAACCAAAGATTTGACAACAGAACAGTTGATCAACAATATAAAAATGACTTATTTACTTACGCACATGCCGGCTTAGAGTTTGCCTTAGGCAGCAGCAGCAAACCTGCGTTGAATAATTCAAATCCTGTCGCAACCCTTGTGAATGACTATACAGTAAAATACGATGATCTAAAAGCTCAAAATGATGCATTGAATGCTAAAAACCAAGCTTTGCAAGGTCAATTGGACGGTCTAAACAATGATCTAAAAGATGACGACGGTGACGGTGTTGCCAACAAATATGATAAATGTCCGGGCACACCTTCAGGTGTTCAGGTTGACGGATCAGGTTGTCCAATTGTTGTGAAAAACGAAACCAAAGTTGTTGAAAAAGTAGTCGTTACCGAAGCCGATCGAAAAGTTGTTGCTGAAGCGATCAAAAACTTAGAATTCGATTTAGGTAAAGCAACGATTCGCTCCACTTCGTATGCAACATTGAATAAAGTTGCTGCATTATTGATCGAGAAGAATTTTAGTTTAAAACTCGCAGGTCACACCGACAATACAGGTTCACGTGAATTAAATATGCGTTTATCTAAAGAGCGTGCAGAGTCTGTAAAAGCATATTTAGTATCTCAGGGTGCTAACGCGTCGCGCATCGAAGCAACTGGATATGGTCCAGACCAACCGATTGCATCCAATAAAAACGCAGCGGGTCGTCAACAGAATCGCCGTGTTGAATTTACACTTTATTAATAACTAACAAATTACACTAATAAAAAGGTGTTTTTAATAGAAACACCTTTTTATTTACCAAATATCATATTTCAACTACAAACCTATAGTGAATTTAATTTTTAACTTATTACTTTTGCATCGGTTTATACAAACACAAATTATATGAAACTAAAATTACAATTAGTACTTGCTCTAGCATCAGCGGGCTTATTTGCCAATAATGCAATTGCTCAAAATGCGAAGGGATCATCCATTGAAGGAACAACACCATTTGGTCCGGTTACGCAATACAGAACATGGTCTATTGGTATCGGTGCAGGGGTGACTAATCAAACCAATATTGCTGGTTTCAACCGTGCAGGTTATGAAGATTTGGCATGGAACCTGGGTTACAGTGCCTATATTAAAAAACAAATTTCTCCTTCGTTCGGTATTAAAGGAAGTTATTTCGGAGGTAAAACAGGAGGTGCTTTCTTAACGAAAACAGCAGATCAGTCATTCGAGGCAAAGACCCCTTGGTCAGTGGCCTTATCTGGAGAGTTCCAAGCAGCCAATACCAACTGGAGATTCTTTAACAGTTTCATCAAACCTTATGCATCAATAGGTGTTGGTGTGATGAACAGCAAAACTACGTTGACGACAGGAACAACTTCCCAAGAATCGGATGGCATTTCCAAAATTTACGTACCATTGGACATGGGACTTAAATTTGCTGTTGCCAAAGGGATCAACTTCGAGTTGGGTTATCAGTTAAATTGGGTTAACCAAAACTTTGACGGTATTCAAGGTGGTCAATATAAGAATGACTTGTTTACTTACATCCATGGTGGTTTAGAATTTGCATTGGGTAATGGTAGCAAACCGGCTTTGAACAATTCAAATCCAGTAGCGACCTTAGTTAACGACTACACATTGAAATATGATGATCTTAAAGCACAAAATGATGCTTTAAATGCTAAAAACCAAGCACTACAAAATCAATTGGATGGCCTAAACAGTGACCTGAAAGATGATGATGGCGATGGTGTAGCTAACAAATATGACAAATGCCCAGGCACACCTTCAGGTGTACAAGTAGACGGTGCAGGTTGTCCAATCGTTGTGAAAAACGAAACTAGAGTGGTTGAAAAGGTTGTTGTGACAGAAGCTGACCGAAAAGTCGTTGCAGATGCCATTAAAAACCTGGAATTCGATTTAGGAAAAGCAACCATACGTCCTACGTCATACGCGACATTAAATAAAGTAGCCGAACTGTTAATCGAGAAAAATTTTAGCTTAAAACTAGCTGGTCACACCGATAATACAGGTTCCCGTGAATTGAACATGCGTTTATCAAAAGAACGCGCTGAATCGGTAAAAGCTTATTTAGTATCTCAAGGTGCTAATGCATCACGTATTGAAGCGACAGGTTATGGCCCTGACCAACCGATCGCATCAAACAAAACCGCTGATGGTCGTCAACAAAACCGTCGCGTAGAGTTCACGCTTTATTAATCGATATTCTTTGATTCATACAAGCCAAAGGCATCACTTCACGTGATGCCTTTTTTATTACTCCTTTTCTTATCGAAATCTTATTCTTTGATAAGGTAAACGTAAAAGGATCCCCCTATTTAAAATAAATCAACATTTGAGCAACAAAAAGATAACTTCCAAACAAACAACATAACACGTATTTTTAATAAAGCAAAATTTAAAAAATGCGTAGACCCCATGCTCTTGTATTGGCTTTCTTTTCGTTGATTTTTTCCTCTTGTGAAAAGGATCCATCACTTCACCAACCCGGCTCAAATGAAACCATCAACCAGTGGACATTAGACCAAATGAAACGCTACTACTACTGGAATGATAAAATTGGATCAACCCAAGATTACCAACAGAGTCCAGATTTATTTTTCAAAAGTATCCTATACCCCGAAGATCATTTTTCCACTATCTTACAAACCCTAAATAGTGATACCTATGGAAATACGCTAACAAATACTTTTGGATTCGATATGGTACAACTCCAAACAACAGGTAAAACCATCCAACTGATCACCCAGATTGTTCCCTTCAGCGAAGGAGATTTAATGGGACTCAAACGGGGAGACAGCATAAGCCACATCAACAACGAGCCTATCGACCACAGCAACCTGAAATCGCTACTAAGCAAATCCTTGCTTTTACCGGCAATGCATTTGACGCGAAACGATGGCAAAATCTTTCATCTGCCTTCTTCCTATATTTCCCAGCCTGTCCTCTATACCGCTAAACTCATCTCCTCCTCCCCCACGGTAGGCTATATATTTTTAAGTCAATTTGACTTTAGTGGGGCATATTCATTATTGGAAGCGGTCCAAAATTTCAAGTCCCAACAGGTACAAGAACTTATTGTCGATTTACGTTATAACCCCGGTGGACAGGTTGCTTTCGCCTCATTTTGCGCACTCTTATTGGCAGACATCAAGGAAAACGACATTTTTGCCAAATACCAAGGCAACAAAAATATCAAAAATAGAGAAGACAGCTTCGCAGCAGCACTGCAAGGTCAGCCCGATGGCTATTCATTTTCAGCAAAAGATGTTCTAAAACAAGGTTTACATTTAAAAAGAATTTTTATACTCACAGGGCCAAACACGGCATCTGCGTCCGAAATGTTAATTAATGGATTACATCCCTATGTACAGGTTGTACAGGTTGGCGATAAAACCTATGGAAAAGATATGGCATCGACCACGCTATCTACACCTGAGGAAATTCATGGCACTGAACGTGCTTGGCATTTGATTCCCATGATCTATAAAATATACAATAAAATGGGACAAGGAGATTATAGCAACGGAATTACTCCTTCTACCAAGATCGACGAGTTTGCCTTTTTACCTTTGACCCCAATAGGTGACACCAGAGATCCATTGATCCGGGAAGTGTTACGAACAATTCGTGATAAAGACACCAGAGTCAAGGGCACTATCAATACAACAGAAAAGACGAACATTTTATCCCCAAAATATAGAGGAAGTACTTATCAGGTAATACCTATCGAAGTGAGTACAGAGGATAAGACCGAAAAATAATTTTATCAGTGGGCACAAGAATTTAATGAGGTGATGATCATACGTAGATCGGCTCCAGTCTGTCCATTTTTGGCTAATTTGCGAAGAGAAGGAGACAAGATTTTCGAACGAATGGTTCGCTCCTTCGATTCATAGTACTGTACGATGTCTTCCAGCTGCTGCAACTGTTCCAAATATTGCCGATAAAGTTCATTCAGCTCCGCCATTTCATTCCTTAAGGATAGCAGCGCAGCCGCATCAACGGACTGATCTACATCTCCCTGAATTTTCAGGGAGATAGCAAATAAATTGCGATGTTTTATAGCATTGATGCCTTTCATAATGACTATTTTTTTGAATTAATGGTTTACCATTGATGTAAGTGTTGACGGGTATCTGTGCTTGTTTTGTAATGAGTTTTATTTCTGTAGCCAGATATTATCCAAACCATAGCCTATCCCTCCAATTTCTGAGAATGCATCAACATCAAAATATGCATCGGATTCTTTTTGAGGGAGATATACAATACCGATATCTACCGAAAAATTAAAAAACAAAAAGACTTTTTGTCCATCTATAAGGATCGGTTTTAAATCCTTATCTAATACTTGCGCCTTTGGCACAAAAGTAGCGTCAATCGGTATTTTGATAAATTCTTCGGGAATTTTATCTGATATCAAGTCGGTAATCAGGATTGGATTTTCGTCATACTTGACCATATCCATTCCCCAACTTTCATCATAGACAGGCTTACCTTGATAAACCGCCAATCGAATTGGCTCACCATTAGGTGAAATTGTTTTATTATAATTTAAGATCTTTACTTGCCTCACACGCGGAATCGATTCAACATCATCTCCCAAGGGATTTGGCCCAACAACGAGTGACGGATCAATGGGACTTTTACTATGTACACCAAAGGTATTTAATCCTGATTTGAGCGGAAGCCGTTGCTCTAGGACGACCTGATCATTACTATTATATGCAACGACCGATGAAGAATCGGCATCTTTATTTCGTATAAAAATAAAATTAGCATCGCTTGGATTAGCAACTTTTCCATCTATCGTTACTCTTTTTACATCCACCGACGCAGTGCTATAGGATCTAAAAGCAATCCGGGCCAATTCTTCAGTTTCTACAATAGGTTCACCTTTTTGACAGGAAGACAATAGGGATCCAATCCAAAGGGCTATAAAACAGAGAAATAAATTTTTAATCATCTATAAAGGATAAAGAAGTGAGCCATTGCATGGCTCACTCAATTAAATAATCAATATTAATAAGTTTTTGGAGCAAATTGAGTCCAGTTTGCAGTCCAAGGAGCAGTTGTCGGATGGAATGCACCTTTATAAGTTGTACTTCCATCACCATATGCAGGTGAAGTTGACAATGGTCTTAAAAAAGCAGGATTAAATGTAGATGTTGTTGGATAAAAAATATTTCCAGCTCCTGCTAAATTCAAATATGTCGTTGCATCTGTTGACACATTTGTTTGGTTTCCTGTAGGTGTAGCACCACTGAATGCCGCAGTATAAGCATGTACAACATTACCTGTAAAAGTACCTGTTGCACCATCCTGAAATGCAGCACCTGTGGCATAACCTGCGATAATCGAATTTTGAATATCATACTGTGAAGCTCTTCTCCAACGGTTACCAAATTTCAGCTTAGTCGTAGCTACACTAGCATCTTTAATACCCAAGAATGTGAAATTTTTCAATACCGGACGAGTCTTAGGTGTCGCTGCATATGGCGCTGTACCTTCGTTATCCGACTCCAAACCGTTTGAATCCGAGCTACCGCTTGATGTGCTATTTGTTGAATTAGGATCCTTTAATGATAAGGCATATTGAATTGTTCCAGTGTATCCATGATCGAAATCAAAGTCATCATCGTCATTCGATAATGCAACCAAGTACTTCGCATTTACAGTACCTCCGAAGAATTCGAAGCCATCATCTTTACCCCAGGATACTTGAATGTTTTCTAGGGTAGTTCCGCTACCAACACCACCTAGCGTTAATCCATTGATTTCATTGTTATCGTTCAAGTTGTAACCGGCAAATTCAATACGCACATATTTCAATGAACCTGAATTGTCTGCTGGACTAGAACCACCATAAGATACATCTGTTCCTATTGGTTGCGGTAATCCTTCGATTTTTGTTGTCGCAGGCTGGTTTGTTGTTGCTGATCCCAATATGATCAATCCACCGAAATCGCCAGGATTGCGGGATCCAGATGCATTCGGAGAAGTAAACACGATAGGCGATGCAGCAGTACCATTAGCGATCAATTTCGCTGTTTTTGGAACAACTAATACTCCCTTAATATCGTGTGTTTTTCCAGAGACATTATCAGTGTAGGCTTTAGTATTACCAGAAGTAATGTAAGTACCCGCTTGAATTGTCAATGTCGCACCCGGCTTTACGAAAGCAACTCCATCAATTTTCCATACGGTATCTGCAGAAAGCGTAGTTTTAGTAATAATACCGGCAGCATCTGTTGGGATCTTTGCCTGAGGTTTGTTTGGCAAACCAGCATTCAAATCTGAATTAGGTCCTACGTTGTCTTTGTTACAAGAAGCTAATGCGATTGCGCATACGCTTGCTACTGTTAAGATTTTTTTCATTTTGTGTTAAATAATTACTAGCTTTGCCATCACAAGATCATTTTTTAGACTATGCATCCCTATGGGATAGCATTTCATAAGGTTGCATAGTTGTTTTCAATCACCCGTTTTCTGTATTTTTCTATTTTACTTCCCTGTTGTGCGACTTGGACAAACCCGGAACTTATGTACATTATTGAGGAGTGATATGAAACTGCCTCGCGCAGATAGTTTTATCTTATTAAAAATTGTATGTCAATGAAAGATTAAATCTTCTTCCATCTTTTTTTCGATAGGTTATAATATCCCCATCAGCTTTATTGTATCTATTGTCCCCTTTAAATTTTTTGATTGTATAAATTCCATTTTCATTTCCGACACTGTATCCCTCTGTATTCTGATAATAGCGAGTCCAATCATCTAATAGGTTCGCCATATTCAACTTAGCTTCTAATTTATTGTTGAGAAAACGTTTATATATCTGCAGGTCCAGTTGCTTAGGCGCTAATTCATATTCCACTCTATTGGGATCAATGGAAGTAATATTCGTTCTGTATCCTCTATGGTTATAACTAACCGTCGTTCCGAATGAATTTCCCCAATAGCCAATTCCCAAATTCAACAACCATGGTGATTGACCGATCAAAGGACGATCCTGACCGGGAGAACGATCTTTAATCCGCTCAGGCAACTCCTTTCCGTCAACAATCTTATACTTCCACGAACTCAATACATTTACTTTGGAGCTTAAAAGCGTTGCATTCGCTGAGATAAAAAAATTTGTTAACCAATCTTTATCACCTATAAAACTTAAATTTTTACGAATTTCAAATTCTAACCCATTATTTTTAGCAGATTCCATATTATTAAAGACATAATAGGCCCCACCCGTAAATGATTCATCTTCGACCAGTTCAATGGGTTTATCCAGATATTTATAAAATCCCGTTAATGATATAATTTCTCCCGGACTTGGGTACCATTCCAACCGCAGATCTACATTATCAATAAAGGTCGATTCCACATTATCCCCTGAAATAATCGCATCCAGTTCAAAGTCATAAAATCCAAAAAAACCTGTTTCTCGAAAATCTGGACGGATTGCAGTTTTTGAATAGCTACCTCGAACATTAAAGGTATTAGTAACACTATAAGTGGCATTAATGGATGGTAAAAATTTCCAATTATTTTCACGCACAAGCAATTTATATGCTATAAATTTATTTTTGTCATCATTCGGATCACCATTCTGTTTTCTAAACATTTCGTCCTGACGATTTTTT
This sequence comes from Sphingobacterium sp. HSC-15S19, assembly GCF_050433745.1. Classification (NCBI taxonomy): domain Bacteria; kingdom Pseudomonadati; phylum Bacteroidota; class Sphingobacteriia; order Sphingobacteriales; family Sphingobacteriaceae; genus Sphingobacterium; species Sphingobacterium sp. HSC-15S19. The sequence goes on along the minus strand of NZ_JBNPWQ010000003.1, from coordinate 208,567 downwards.
AGGTTATAATATTCAGCACGAACACCATACACCAAGCGCAATTTATTCCATAATTTCTGATCCAACATAAAATATCCTGCGTGCGATTGCATACTTCCGTCATATACATTTCCGCCAATAAGCTCGGGATAATAATAAGCCTGACCAATGCCGTTGCCAATATTTTCCGACGAAAACAACACATCATAAGGCGCTTCGATAGCAGGTGCTGCGGTTGACGGATCATTAGGCATATAGGAACGCGTAAAGGGCAACAAACGAAATATGGATAAATCTCGCTTCTTAGACCAGCCCTGATAACCAACTTTAACCAAAGTACTGACAGATCGTCCTTCTCCAAAAATGCGGGAAAATGCCATTGCCCAATTATAATCATCCTCATTGATCTGTGTCCACATACGGGAATCTTTTCCCAGCACAGATGAATTTGACCATCCTGAAAGATTTAACAAATTTGGAGTCTGAAATAGATGTTGATCATCGAATACAGTAGTCAATCTATATCTCAATTTCCGCTCATCTAAAATCTGTTGTTTGATTTTATTATAGGCAAACATGCCTTCCGCTTTAATTTTCCAAGGCAATTTATATTCGCCGCTTAATTGATGCTGTTGTAAAGACATTGCTTCAGGCAGCTGATACTGATTTTTTGTTGGAGCATTACTTAGGTCTGCAAAGGCCGCTCGAATATTTTCATTATAGGAGTTGTTATAAGTACGGGCATATATATTTTTGAATGCGAGCTTAAAATCCTGCCCTTGTAACCCAAAATTCGCAACTAACCCACTACTACTATTAAAACGATAAGAAGTACCCGCTCCATTTAAACCGACTCCTGTACTGTCAATATAGTGTGCTCCATTAATAGCGGATCCTCTCACATTATTGAAGGCTACAATATTTTGTTCATTTCGAATATTCGCAGAAGCAGAGAAACCAAACAATAATCCATTTGAAAGATTATATCGTCGCCCCAATGCAAACCGAAAATTTTGGTTGGGATTGGCTTTATAACGATATAGTTTCATAGCGTCTGCATTGACCTGTTTAGATTGGGATATTGCATCAATGTCATTATACTTGACATCTGAACCCGGCATTAAAAATTCTTCATTTAACTTTGGATCGTCCAGTACATACCCAGGGGGGGCATCCAGACGTCGGGCTTCACCATTCCAATACCAAGGCAATATCCCCTCAGGTTGTTTTGAAGAAGAATGATTAAAACCAAAAAATTCCGATGCTTTCCGCTCCCCCAGCCGATAAAAGTCTTTGCCAGTTGTGCGGGAATTACCACCTATCCCATATTGTATTGTCGTAAAATTCTTCTCCGGAATATCCAATGTATTTACCGAAACCTGTCCGCCAGAAAATTCAGCGGATACATCCGGTGTTGCCGTTTTATTGACCACCACCGAGCTCACCATTTCTGTCGGTATAATATCAAAGGAAAAATCCCGTCTATTCTGCGAAGTACTCGGAATCACCACACCGTCCAACATGGCCTGATTGTAGCGGTCGGACATCCCCCGCACAATGACGTTCCGGTTATTAACAGTGGTCAATCCGGTAACACGTTTTAAAACCTGCCCCATATCATTGTCCGGTGTACGTGCGATCTGTTCGGCGGATATTCCGTCCGTCACCGACGCTGCGTTTTTTTGCGCCGCATAAAGACCGGCTACGGAAGCTTTTTTAAACGATACATTGACAACTGCCGTCTCTAGCGCATTTACCTGCGTCTTCATGGCAATGTTTAACCCTGTCCGTTGTCCGGACTGTATTTTGACCCCTTCAATACGTTGGGTCTGGTAAGAGAGGTAACTGACTTCCAATATGTAGGTTCCCGGTTCAGCATTCAAAAGATAGCTCCCATCGATACCGCTCTGTGTTGATTTATTGGTACCGATCAGTTTGATGCTGGCATTAGCCAAAGGCTGACCGCGATCATCAATAACTTTACCTGAAATATACCCATTCTGCTGTACCGGTTTTTCGACTAATGTAATATAGACACTGTTGTCTTGAGCCATCAGGTCAGTCTCCCTGAGCAGATAACGCATGACATCGCGGACACTATTACTTTTAAAAATTTTGGCATTTATCTTTTTCTCTGCCAGATTATATTTCGCTGCATCGAAAGCGATATGTATATTTTGGGATTCCAAACGTTCGAAAGCCGCCGGAATATTAGATTCACTAAAAGAAACTGTAATCTTTTTATCGAGTAACTGCCCGTATGCGACCGAAGCTAAGAGCATTTCGGCCGACACGATCGAAAGAAATAGACCTACCAACGATGTCCTTATCATAAACTTAATATCGTTTTGCGTAACGTATTGCTTAAATTTCATAAATTTGTATGCGTATATAATATCTCTTAAGTTGTTGTATATGTTATTTATACCATCTCCAAATGGTACATGATGCAGAGTTGACGATGGCCGTCGTCAGCTCTCTTTTTTTATTCCCGAATTAGTAAATATGCACTATCCTGCCCTCCTTCCTTGATTTGTTGTGATGAATTGCTTTGATACTTTCCAGGGTTGCCGTCCAGGACAGCTGCTTTGATATCGGCATACTATACCGTTGTTGGGCAATCCGCTGATCGTCAGTTTTAATATCCACATCATAGATACTTTTGACCGCCAGTGCCAATTCTGCAAAACTGCTTTGCTTAAGATAAACTCTTCCCTCAATCCAGCTATTCCGTGTCGTCAGATCAAAAGTCTCCTGATGACTATTGTGGTTATTTTTGGTATAACGGATCTGTTCGCCACGGGTCAGTACACCCAGCGGATTGTTATTGGCAGTAACCTGCACTTTACCTGTAAATACGGACACCGATATCTCATCCAATTCCGCATAGTTTTTCACGGTAAAGGAGGTCCCCAGCACCCTTGTCTGTATTTGTCGGGCATTCACCACAAAAGCTTTTGAGGAATCTTTCTTGATCTCAAAATAGGCCTCTCCAGCCATAAGTTCCACAACTCGATCACGCCTATTGTAAGAGACGGTATCCAATTTAATTTTGGAATATGCGTTCATTACAACGGTTGATCCGTCGGCCAAAAATATCCGCTTACGTTGTGAGGCCCCTGTTTCAAAAATCCGGTAACCGGGTTTTAAATTCGCTTCTCTTTGGGAGAAATTCAGATCATGCTGTTTTGTCCAAAATAAAACGCCAACACATAACAGTAGACTTGCCGCAACCGCTCCGCTCCAGTAGATTATGCTCCGACCCACTGATTTTTTAGACGCAGTACTTCCAATACGTTGCTGTATATTATTCCATAATCGAACCTCATCTATCTCCCCTTCAGAAAGTTCTTCCCGATCAAGCGTATCATACCAGCGATCAATCAGGGACCTCTCAGCCTTGTTCGCATTATTATGCTGGTATCTATAGATTAAGGATTCAAAAATTCTTCTTTTCACTTTTTATGCCTGCTGTTTATATACAAGTCTGCAAAAAAGCCCCAAAGTACTTCAAGAAATAGTTAATGTTGTATGAAAGAATTGTTAAAGGATCAAAGTTCAGAAAATAGGAATATGGCAAGGTGGGTAAGCTACTTAGCGAGCTCGTCTATCATAAAGACCAAAAGAAGGCTAAAACTACCGTTTTGAACATGTTGATAGCCCAAAATAGCTTTCCGTAGTCGTTTGGATGCTTCCGTAAGATTATTTTTGACCGTTTGCTCAGACAGCCCCGTACGCATGGCTATCTCTCGAATGGATAAATATTCCCATTTTAATAAAAGCGCTTGCCGCATATTCTGTGGCATAATTTCCAGCTCTTCCTCCAACAACTTCTCAAGGGCTAAATACGTGTTGAGATCCTCTGGATGCTGCTGCACATAGTCGAATATATGTTTACTCCAGTGCTCCAACAATCTGTCTTTGGCTTTATTGGAATTAAAGAAATCTATAATTTTATATTTGAGCATCCCTTTCAAATAGGCTGGAAGATTCATTTGGATGTCGATTGTATGCCGCCTTTCCCAAAATTGGACAAACAGCTCCTGTAGAATATCCTCCACATCCTGTCGGTCTAGGATCCGACGGGCAGCGTGCTGATAAAGATCTTTCCAGCAATAGCGATACAATTCCTCATAAGCAGAAGTATCGTTAAACTCTTTAATAGCTTGTAGCCAACGCTGATGTACAACTGGTCCTTGATTCATGCTAATACCAAAATTAAGGTTGAGATATTAAGTTTCTATTAATAAATGAATAAAGAAACTGTAGGTATATAAAATAGTTTCACATTCGAAATAATACTTTTCAAAGTGAGCTAAATCTATATAACAGCGCTCAATTTATTATCACCTGGTATAAAAGAATCAGATTCCCTTAAAAATCAATTATTTAAATTATTTGTTTATTCCAATATTATTCTTACCTTTGCAACGCCTTAGGCAATAGTGCCTATTGTATAAAATATTTCATGAACCCATTTTTAGAACTGGGAATCCGTGAGGAAGTTGTTAATGCCATCTCAGAATTAGGTTTCGAAAAACCTTCTGAAATTCAGGAAAAAGCCATTCCTGTTTTATTGACTGGTAACGACGATTTTGTCGGATTAGCCCAAACTGGCACAGGAAAGACCGCGGCATTTGGTCTTCCATTATTAGAGCAATTAGACTTTTCTCAAAAACACCCACAGGCATTAATCCTTTGCCCTACTCGGGAATTATGTTTACAAATCTCAAAAGATTTAGAAAAATTTGCTAAATACGTTGACAACGTACATGTTGTTGCTGTATATGGAGGTGCAAATATCTCAGACCAGCTACGTCAAATTAGACGTGGAGTGCAAATTGTAGTAGCGACCCCAGGTCGTATGTTGGATATCATCGGCAGAAATGCGATTGATTTTTCAAATGTAAAATATGTTGTATTGGATGAAGCGGATGAGATGCTCAATATGGGCTTCAAAGAAGACATCAACAACATTTTGTCAGAAACTCCTGACGAGAAAAAAACTTGGTTATTTTCGGCGACAATGCCTTCTGAGGTACGTCGTATCGCAAAGAATTATATGACCGATCCAGTTGAGCTTACTGTGGGTACAAAAAACACCGGTAATGCCAACATTGAACACCACTATTATTTGATCAAAGCAAAAGATAAATATGCTGCGTTCAAACGTATTGTGGATTCAAACCCTGATATCTTTGGTATCGTATTTTGTCGTACAAAAATCGAAACACAGGATATCGCTGAAGCGTTGATTAAAGATGGTTACAATGCAGATTCATTACATGGTGATTTATCCCAACAACAACGTGATAAAGTAATGAAACGTTACCGTGACCGTAGTTTACAATTGTTGATCGCAACAGACGTAGCCGCTCGTGGTATTGATGTAAGTGATGTAACTCACGTTATTAACTTCTCTTTACCTGATGAAACAGAAAACTATACACACCGTTCAGGCCGTACAGCCCGTGCAGGTAAAACTGGTATTTCACTTTCTTTGGTAAACGTAAAAGAACTAAGCAAAATCCGTCATCTTGAAAAGATCATCGGTAAGCCTTTTGAGAAAAAACAAGTACCTCAAGGTGCTGAAGTTTGCGAAAAACAATTATTTTCTATCGTTAAAAAGATTGAAAATGTTGAAGTAAACGACGAACAAATCAGCCCATTCTTGCCTGCAATTATGGAAAATTTGGAGTCACTTTCAAAAGAAGATATCATCAAAAGATTCGCTTCTCTTGAGTTCAACCGTTTCTTGGATTATTACAAAAATGCACCTGATTTAAATATCGAAGCGCGTGACGGTGGTCGTGAAGACCGCGGTGATAGACGTGATGGTCGTTCACGTGAAGGTTCAAAAGGCTACACGCGTTTATTTATGAATTTAGGTTCAGTAGACGAATTCTCTCGTGGAGATATGTTGGGCTTCATCTGTAACAATGCGAATATTTCAGGAAAATCAATCGGTAAAATTGATTTGAAAGGCGTGTTCACATTCTTCGAAGTTCAAGATGCAGAAGTAGAAAAAGTATTCCAAGGATTCCAAGGTGTAGATTACAACGGTCGTCAAGTACGTATCGAAGTATCTGGTGAAGCAAGAGGTGAAGGTCGTAGCGACCGTGGCGGAAGAAGCCGTGGTGGTGATCGTGGCGGAAGACGTGAAGGTGGATACCGTGGTGGTGATCGCGGTGGAAGACGTGAAGGTGGATATGGTGGCGGCGAACGCAGCGGAAGACGTGAAGGCGGATTCAGTGGTGAGCGTCGTGATCGTGGCGAGCGTAGCAGCAATGGCGGCGGCTTCCGTGATTTCTCTGGAAAACGTAAAGAATCAAAAAGCAAATACTAATCATTAGTACTTAGCATAAGAGTTAAAGACTCTGGTACAAAAGCGATCAGCTTGAGATGCCAGAGTCTTTTCTTTTATTTCCCCTCCTAACAGTACAGGCACTAATATCTCCTGCCAATATAATAGTCTCTATAAAAAAGCGTAAATTGGCTGTATTATACGAACTGGACTTCTAACATGCCAATAGTAGCAACAAGATTATTTGATTTAGCATACCTGCAATATAGTATTGCCCCGGATTTCCCAATGTTTTCTTTCAGAAAAGATAACGAATGGGTACAAGTAAGCAATACTCAATTTATTGAACAGATCAACGAGACATCTAAAGGTTTGATCGCATTAGGCGTTCAGCCTGGAGAGAAAGTAGCATTAATTAGTGAGAACCGCATCGAGTGGAATATCCTTGATTTTGCCATTCAACAAATTGGAGCTGTAGTAGTCGCCATCTACCCTAATATTTCAACCTTAGATTACACGTATATCTTCAATCATGCCGAAATCAGGAAGTGTATTGTTAGTTCAAAGACACTATACATAAAGATATTAACGATACAAGATAATTGTCCGCAACTAAATGCTATTTACAGTCTAGACAAAGAGGATGGTCTAAACCATTGGCATGACTTCGTTTCCAAGGGCGAGATCATTACAGATGAAACGCTAAACCAACTACGTGATGGTATAAAAACCGATACATTGGCGTCCATCATTTACACCTCTGGCACAACAGGAAATCCCAAAGGTGTTATGTTGTCTCATAAAAATTTATTGGCAGATACGTTGAGTAGTGAATATTCCTTTCCTGTCGAACGAGGTGATCGTGCCCTCTCCTTTCTTCCAGTTTGTCATGCCTATGAACGCGTATTCCAATATGTATATATGTACAAAGGTTTGACAATCTTCTTTGCTCAATCGATGGATACGATAGGTGAAGATTTTAAATCCGTTAAACCACATATTTTTTCCGCTGTACCTCGTGTATTGGAGAAAGTTTATGAGAAGATTATGGCTACAGGAGAGCAATTAACAGGAGTCAAGCGTAAGCTATTCTTCTGGTCCTTGAGCGTCGGCGAACAATACAAACTGGAGGGACGTACATGGTGGTATGACTTTCAACTGAACATTGCCCGTAAATTAGTTTTTTCAAAATGGCGCGAAGCATTAGGTGGTGACATCAAAGGGATTGCCTCCGGGAGTGCTGCTTTACAGGAAAGATTAATCCGTCTGTATATGGCAGCAGGGATTCCAATATATGAAGGTTATGGCCTCACTGAGGCGGGACCATGTATCGCTGTAAACTGCTATAAACGAGGTATGAAAATTGGTACTGTAGGCTTACCGTTAATTAATATCGAAATAAAGCTTGCTAACGATGGAGAAATATTGACTAAAGGCGAGAATAATATGATTGGCTATTATAAAAATCCAGAGGCAACAGCAGAAGCGATCAAGGATGGCTGGCTTTATACTGGGGACATTGGCCAATGGGTAGACGGTAAATTTCTTAAAATTATAGACCGAAAGAAAGAGATGTTCAAGACTTCTGGAGGAAAATATATCGTTCCGCAGCAGATCGAATCTAAACTGGTCGAATCTTCATTTATCGAACAGGCTATGGTACTTGGAGAAGGCCGCAAATTTCCTGCGGCGTTGATTGTTCCCAACTATAATAATCTTCTAGAATGGTCAAGAAGTGCTTTTCCCGCCCTTGCCAATCTTTCTAGACTAGATTTTCTAAATAGCCCAGAACTGAAACAGAAAATGGGATCGGAACTCAACCGTATTAATCAAAATTTTGGCAGCTGGGAACAGATCAAGAAGTTCATCATAGTTCCCGACGAAATGACCGTTGAAACCGGTGAATTGACACCGACGTTAAAAATGAAAAGAAAAGTTATCTTGCAAAAATACGAACAAGAGATTGAAGATATTTATCAAAACTAGTCTACAAAAAAGCCTTTGTCAAAAACAAAGGCTTTTTGTAATCAACTAAATTATATTCTTTATTTTTTAACAATCCGTTGACGAATCGCTTCATAGATCACTACTGCGGCCGACACAGATACATTTAACGAACCTATTTCACCGTACATTGGTATCTTGGCCAGGTGGTCGGCAATACGAATTAGGTCATTGGAAACACCAACGTCCTCTGCCCCCATAATTACACAGGTTGGAGCTGTATAATCCACATCGTAAATGCTCGAGGTTGTTTTTTCTGTACTGGCAACTAACTGCACACCTGAATCAATCAAAAATTTACCAACTTTGGACAAGCTATCATGGCGACAGACAGGGATTTTATAAAGTGCTCCAGCAGATGTTTTAATGGCATCAGGGTTAACCTCAGCTGAGCCCTTTTTAGGGACAATGATGGCATGTACTCCAGAACATTCCGCTGTACGTGCAATAGCACCCAAATTGCGCACATCTGTCACTCCATCCAACATCAGAAGTAAAGGAGTTTCACCTTTTTCATAAATCTGAGGGAGAAGTTCTTCTATATCATGATAGGTAATTGGAGAAATAACCGCAATTACACCTTGATGATTTTTACGTGTTATGCGGTTTAATTTTTCAATTGGCACCTGTTGAGAAGCGATATTATGTTCCTTTAACAAGGCTTTCAATTCTAGAATCAAACTGCCGCTCAAACCGCGTTGTATAAATAATGACTCGATCTCTTTACCACTATCGATTGCTTCGATGACAGCACGAATACCAAATACCATCTGATTCACTTCACGTCTTTCCCCGTGGTCGCGATCACGTCTCTGAAAATTTCCTTGCATAATAAATACTAAATATTTCCCTCTTCATGGAAGAGTTTGCAAATGTACAAAAATAAAAAACAACTAGCGTGTTTGAATTAGCTTAGCCCCAAGTTAAACTCCTTCCGCAAAGTATCTAAAAGCGGGTTTTTGTTGACCATCGCTTGATACTTCTCCTGGGAAGTATAGGGCTTGCGTGAAATCGTATGTTCCATCATCACCCCCTGCAGATCCAACGAAAAATTCTGGAGTTTCACACGTAGGTAGTTCAACACATCAACCTTTGCACTTTGCAATACATCCATCTGAACACCATTTTCGACATCAATTTCAATCAATACCCCATTTAACCGCGGTTGCATAGCCGTCATCATGGTATACAAGTTAATCTTGTTTTCCGCTTTCAGCTGTTCAGCATAACTATTCCAAACAGCAATAAATTGACCGAATGAAACATCACGTTGTTCGCTTCCACGTATTAATTCTGGCTCATCACCTTCTTTGGCAACCGCATTGTTATCGTATATGGTATTCAAATCCGGCAAAGACGGAATAATTGCTGCAGTAGATGCTCCCCACCCGCCTTTTTTTACTTTAGGAGGCACGTTGGAAATAGGATCTTTTTTCACCTCTTCCTTAGTCTCGGAAGCCTGATAATTTACGGGGTTAGCTTGCGAACGCGGTGTCACAGGGTTTTCAACGACAGGAGCATTCGCTGGAGAAGTCGCTTGCGGAGTAGGGACTACCGAGGTTTGTTGCGCTTGTCCAACTACTGGCTCAGGAAGTTTTTTTTTTACGCCCTCGGTTGCCGAAGGAATCTGTACGGATCCAAGCTGGCTCAATTTAATCGCACTTGCGATATGACATGTCTTGAGGAGTGAAAGTTCAACTTGCAGGCGTTGATTTTTACTTGTCTTATAGTTGATCTCACATTGATTGGAAATATTCAATGCAGATAACAAAAATCCTGGAGAAGCTTTTTGGGACTGCTGCAGATACTTTTGACGAATACTATCACTGACTTCCAATAATTTTAGCGTAGCCGGCTCTTTAGCAACCAGCAAATTTCTAAAATGTGCAGACAGACCGGCTATGAAATGACTGCCATCAAACCCGTGATTTAAAATCTCATTGAAAATCAATAAAGTTTGTGCTGCATCCTCAGTTAAAATAGCATCCGTTAGCTTAAAATAATAATCGTAATCCAAGATATTCAAATTATCGATTACCGCTTGATAGGTGACATTTTTATTGGAAAAACTGACGATCTGATCGAACATCGACAAGGCATCCCGAAGGCCACCATCGGCCTTTTGGGCAATGATATGTAATCCGTCCTGATCATAAGCAATACCTTCCCTGTCAGCGATACGGGCCAAATGACTGGCCATATCTTCCACTTTGATCCGGTTAAAATCAAAAATCTGACAGCGCGAAAGAATCGTTGGTAAAATCTTATGTTTTTCAGTAGTCGCCAGGATAAAGATAGCATAGGAAGGAGGTTCCTCCAATGTCTTCAAAAAAGCATTGAAAGCCGCTTGAGAAAGCATATGCACCTCATCTATGATATAGATTTTATATTTTCCAGCCTGTGGTGGTATGCGTACTTGATCAATCAGGTTGCGGATATCATCTACGGAATTATTGGATGCGGCATCCAGTTCATGAATACTGAAAGAATTTCCATTTTGGAAAGACTTACAGCTAGCACATGCACCACAAGGTTCAGTGCCTGCTAAGATATTTTCACAATTTATTGTTTTAGCTAAAATACGCGCACAGGTAGTTTTCCCCACACCGCGGGGACCACAAAATAAAAATGCCTGCGCCAACTGATTGTTGTGTATCGCATTCTTTAAGGTACCAGTAATGTGTTGCTGACCTACAACCGAATCAAAGGTAATCGGGCGGTATTTACGTGCAGAAACAATAAAATTATCCATTGCACGAAGATACGAATTTTAATATTATTTTTCTACGTAACATTAATTTGTAGCGGTAGTGGAGTGCGACAATTTCGCGGTATTATCTCATTTTCTGGCATAAAAAAAGACATCCCTGTACAAAGTAATTATGGACAACCCTTGCCTACCTGCACATTGTATCAAAACAAGTCGTATAGAGATGGTTAGCAATAATACTACACTAAAGTGTTTTAGACTAAGTCATTTTTAAATGTTAATTTCGCCGAACTAAAGACTATTCGAAAACAACTTTATTAATTATTGATAATAAAAAGCAATATATCCCTGCATTAGAATACCTTTGACTGTAGCAGATAGTTAATAGCTTTCGTTAATCTTACAAAAACCAAATTTATGAAGCACTTAACACACCTATTTTACTTTTTGTTATTTAGTACATTTTTATTTGTAGGCTGTAAAAAAGAAGACGACTATGGAGAACTCACTAGCCTAGCAGACGATAAAATCCAACAAGCTGTTAAACTAACTGAAAATCTTTCCTGCAATGACCTAAAGGAATGTCGTATTGACACGCTTTATTACACCTATGTCCCCGTACATCCGAGCTTTGAGCAAGCTTATAATAAATTAATTGCCGAAGCTGCAGACCTTAAAGAAAGGGCACAGAAAGTATATAAAGGGCCTATTGTTTACAATACCAGTCCAGCTGAAAATTATCTTCCGCCTCATTTTGGAATACGCTGCATTGCAGGCAAAGTCAAAGTCGCCAGCGCTAGGGATCTGGAGCTGCCTGAAATTAACCAGCGGCTGGATGAACTGTTACCTAAAATGACCACATTTTTCAATGACATTCCCTGTACCGACCCAAGTAAATGGCATATCGCCCCCTTTCGTAAAGACTGTGAATTTATCTCTATATTGTATACTGACAAAGAAAACTTTGCTGAGTTTGGCAATATGGCAGAACAGTATAATCATTTGGATCATGCAAAAAGAGTGCTGGACAAAAGCTTGAACTGTCCAGACAAAAATGACAAACCAGCCAAAGGGGTGGTTTTTGAAAATGGCAAGCCTAAGATTACCTATTAATAGACCCTGTACCATCAAATCTTATATTCGATAATACAGATCATTCTTTATAGGAATAACTTGATTTAGATAAAGCTCAGTCTTCAGGTGACGGAGCTTTATCTAGCTCTCTACTACTTCATCAGGTATCCAAAAGCTTTGGGTCTAACCATAGTTTCTTGATAAACCTTACCAAAACGATCAGTTACTTTAATTAACAAGGTGCTGGTGGGAGAAGAGGCCTTCACTTTAAACATATGCGCTGTCAGGGTGCTGACAAAGTCCTCGGTGGGGGTAGCATTTCGATTAAGCCGCTGTGCTGAATAGGAAACAATATGCAATGGATCTCGCATACGGACACGGGAGACTGTCAACGGTTGACCATTTTCACTCACTTCGACTTTCCAATTTTTATCGTAGTTCCAAACATTGATCAGTACCTCATTGTTGTTATTGGGATTCGCATATTCCGCCGCATAACTCTGCCATTTCAGATCACTTGTAGGCTTAAAATTTGGGGCATATTTATCTTTGGTAAGATGCACCTGATTAAGATCATAAGCCCTAAATTGATAATCAGCATGCTCACCAATACTCTTATACCCCCACTTTAAATCTCTTCCGTCTATCGCCCATATTCCATAGCCTCCTGGGGCCCCATCCTTACAAATATGATTGCCTGCATATCCCGCGTTACCGGTCCACCACCAGGTCGCACAGATGGCAGCTGTATTATGCTCCATGATATGCGGCGTAGCAGCAGTTTCCACGTTATAATTGATATGCGTATGTCCCGTGAGCACATGCACGGTTTTAAATCCATTCAAGGCGTTCACAAAATCCTGCGCATTGCTTATCCGATATCCTGTCGTTTCGGCACCGTTCGTATTGAGACTTGGATTGGTATGTAAATGTGCATGCATGGCGATCACAATCGGCGTATCCTTATCCGTAATGGTTGCTAGATCTTTTTTGAGCCATTCAATCTGATCAGCGACAATTTTTGTATTATAGTTCCTTGCATCACCGGCATTAATATATTCAATATTATCTAAAACAATGTAATGTACCTTACCGATATTGAATGAATAATAAGTCGGCCCCAATACATCACGGAACTTATCTTCAGCCCCCCAATCTTCATAAAACTTTGGATCGTTATCATGATTGCCCATGGTATTAAATACCATCGCGTTGATCTTATTCATTTCAACAATATACTGCGGCAGTGCATAATTATTGGTATACCAGTACCCATCCCAAGTCATATCTCCCAATGTCAGCGCATACACTTTATTGCCCGCATTTTTATAGTTTTGTATTGATTGATTAACATCGGGCAGGAATCCTTTCTGAAACTGATTCAGGTCATCCGTACGTTTAGCCAAGTGCATATCCCCCAACACCATGACCACATGTTTTTCATTATTTACAGCCTTAAGCTCAAAATCTTTAATCTCAACAATATTAGCCGGCTGCGAAAGGCGTTGAAAGAATTGAGGCGCATTGACGTTTGAATCAACTTCGTAGTTTCCCGGTATGGAGATAAACACATATTTTCCTTTTTTGGAAGAAGGTAAATAATATATACCAGCTGCATCCGTCATTGTCACTTCAAAGCCGTCTGATACCACAACATTGGCAACACCTACACCATTAGCGTAAACAACACCCTTTACAGTCATTCCTGTTTTGTCGGGGATATTCGCATTAAAAAATAAATTGACAATGGTTGATCCCAACAAAAATGACTGGGCTCCGCGTTTTACGGATATCCGATAACTATCCGATGGCAAGTCCGTTGGGAAAACAAAAACAATATGATCTGCAGAAGCAGATTTGCTTGCGACGGTAAATTTCCCCATTACACCGGGTTTATTCAGTGATTCAAAATATAGCTGATCTCCCGTCTTGAATCCCATTCCTTGTATTGTATATTCGCCCCCCTTGGAAGATTCTATCCGGGCGGACAATAGCACACCGGTTATCCGTAATGTATTATCTTCATTCTCCGGTTCGGGTTCACCGGGCTTATTTTCGGGAATAGCTGAAGCTTTGGTGCAGCTGTATAAGTTTAATGTTAGGCCAAGTCCGGTTACCAATGTAGTTCGAATAAAGACCCGTCGGTTATATTGTTCTTTTTTTTTCATAAAAAATAGGTGATTAAAGGCTATTAACAATTACTTAGCAGGGGGCACAAAATAGCCCATGCAATTTTTCTGAAGAGAAAGTATGCATGGGCCAGGTTTATTATTTAGCGACGGTAACAACGATATCGTCGACAAAGATACGGTTAACAGTAGCTGGCCAATTACCAGCACGCTGATCAAAAGCGCCACCCAATAACCAAATTTGAGTCTCCGCAGTAGCTCCCGTAACAACAAAAGAATAGGTCGCCTCTGGAGCTTGCCATGCAGCCCTGCACGATTCTAGATTCGAATTAGGAGTTGCAACGTTCATCACATTAAATTGGCTCACGCTGACCGTTCCCGGTCCTTTGACACCAACGTTGAGTAGATAATGATCACCAGTGGCATATCGTACAGCTTTGAAGGTAACCAATAGATTTTTTGTACGCTGTACATTGGCCAGCTTCGGCGAAATTAGATCGCCGCCGTAGTTCGTACGCCCTAATTTAATAAAGCCTGGTCGCGCATAAATCGATGCATAATTACCGCCACCTTCTGTCGTATTGATCGTACTGGTCCAGCCTTTGGCCAACTCTTCCGTGCTCCATAAAGCAATCCTGGTTTCGCCTGAAGTCGCATTAAAGATCTCGCTTCCATAGGTCAGCCAGTTAAAGTCCTCCTGAAGAACGACATCGCCCTCTACTTGCAATTTTTGGCCTTTCTGATATACCGTTAGCGGAGATGCCTGTTGCACATCGTCTAAAAATAACAATAGATTTGCTGTACGCTCAATGTCGGTATTTTTATTTACAGTGATTGTTATCGGGGTATCGCCCTCACCTTCCATAGGGGAAACCTTAACCCAGTCAGACTCGTCCTCCACCGCAACTTTCCACTTACCTGTAGAACGGAGAATATATTGTCCATTACTTCCCTCTTCCAGAACTTCCAAACGGTTGGATATGCCATCTATTTTTAAATAGGGATCTTTCACCTGTCCTTGATCTGTGGTTCCTGCCTGTTCTACCTTCAGCACGTTATTTTGTAACTTTCCATCTAAAGTAAAAAACAAAGTCAGTTCACGCGCTTCGGGATCGGTATTTTTGTGGACGGTAACGGTAAATGTTCCATTTCCATTCCCCTCCATTGGATCGATTTTAAGCCAGTTTTCTTTTCGGAGGGGCTCAACCTTCCATTTGCCTGTCGCCTGAACAGTGTAGGTTTCAGATAAACCATCAGCCGCAGCGGTCAATTTTGATGGGTTATCTTTTAGTGCAAAAGCACCATCTACCGCAAGATCGTCTTTACAGGATGTTAGTATCATTATCAAACTAAGACAAAAGACAACTATTGATTTTGGAAACGTATCCAATTTATAATAATTAATCGTATTCATGAATTCCATAATTTTATTTAACCTGCATTTCAACACGTTCCTTCATAATTGTCGTCACATTGCCTATCGTATATTGATATGACAATAAAAACACGTTTGTGCGCATACCAAATGCTTCTTCCACTTTGAATTTATTCGGATACATTGGGTCATTGTCCAATTGTACGACCTGAATATCTTTGTAGGGCTTTATCTTTACGTTATTAAAATCATCTATCTCCAACGTAAGACAGTTTTTCGTAATATTAGGTACTTTAGATATAAAGGTTTCATTTCCGGCGACCATCCGCACGCTATTGCTGGTTAATGGAAATAGCTGTTTATTCGCCGCTGTAGACAAACCATTGGCAAACCCCACCATTGAATACATGGTATTTTTGGCCTGTGATGCATATTCATTCTCTATGATGACCTGATACAATATGGTGCTTTTCTTAGGATTGATTTCAACACCGGATGAACCTGTTGCTTTCAGCCCAATAAAATAGGTAGAGTCCGGAGATAATCCATCTGGTCGCAATTTAACCATGGTACGGCCTGTTAGCTCGCCTGCTTTGATCACAATCCTTTTGTCCATGATGTCATACTTCTCTTTAGGAAGTAATTTGGCATACAGATCTTCCGAATTATCGTAAACAGCAAAATTGTATTTTACTAAAGGTTCTGAATCCTCTTCCAGTGCAATAACAAGATCTTTATCAGGCGCATGGGTACCTCCTGAAGATGCCGCTACATAGCCAATTACCTCTTCTCCCGTCAAGCGAACCACTTCTTTAAACGTATTGTGATAATCAGAACTTATTAATGCTACCTCATTTTTATACATTTCCTTTTCGAATACTTCATTGTCCTTACAGGCAACTAAAGCCATCGAAGCTGTCAGTATAGCGATAAAACTTCGTTTCATAATTTAATATTTTAATGTCTTCCACAAACCAAAACGGTTATGGAAGACGGTTATATTTTCCTTTTTTAATGCTTAATCCTAATTATAGCCCGGATTCTGATCCAATGATGGTAATCTGCGCATTTCGGCACGAGGTATAGGCACCCAAATTAATTTTTTGTCTACCTGACGTGTCAAGAATGACGATGTACCTGGTGAAATTCGCTTGTAGAAAGATTCCCGGTCCGCACCATCGGGGTTCATACCACGAATTGGTTCGCGTTCAGTCTCTTCGTATTTACCCCAGCGGCGTACGTCGTAAAAGCGTCTGTTTTCCCATAGAAACTCCACCATACGCTCACGTTCTATTTGCTTCTGTACCTCTGCCTTGTTGGCAAGCTGCGCAGCAGACAATCCTGGTAAACCCGCACGGTATCGAACAGCATTAAAAGAACCTTTTATTTCACTTTCATCCCGGCTCACGGTATAGGTTTTATCACCAAGCTGTACCGTATGGCTTCCAGTAAGGTTATTTAGTGCTTCAGCGTAGGATAACAATATTTCTGCATAACGTATAATAGGATATGCTTTGGGCATCATTCTGGCCCCCGTGCCACTGATTGCATCAAATGGATTTACCCATTTCTTAATAACATAACCAGTTAATGGATAGTTAGGCGACGATGCCGAGACACCACCTCGACCATCAGGTTCCTGATAAAAATATTTAGCCGTATGTGTATTCAACGTTGTACTCGACAAAGCCTGCCACACAGCACCGTTGAAACCTATCGATGCATAAAAACGCATTTCACGGTTTGCATACATCTTAAATATCCCCGCATTCAGTGGGTAACCTGAAAATTTACGCGGTTGAGCCGTAAATAAATCGCCAAAGGTTCCACCGGCAGGAAGATCAGCCACCGCCTCAAAATACGTATCGCCACGTGCTTCTTCTTTGGTACGTCCGTCATCCATCAGATAAGCATCTACAACTTTTTGTGTCACCGAGAAACGTCCCCATCCTCCTAAAGTTGGCGGAAATGCCCCCTGATTCAAATCCGTTCTAAAATATTCTGTATTACGCCCCCAAATGTATTCGGGATTGATTGAAGCGACAGCCTCACCGGTAAAGACGTCAGAATATGATCTAAATGCATCAATATCAGCCGCCCCATTCGGAAAGCTTCCATAGAAGTTGGGATCGGACGTTACGCCAGCTGGAAGTGTAGGCGTTCTTTCGTCCGCAGGCACTGTATATAATTTATACCGGCCCATATCCATAACACGCTTAGCAGCGGCAGCGGCTACTGCCCAACGTTTTTCATCGTATTGTTGTGATACATAATGTGTGCCATCGGTCTTGCGAATCCAGCTACCAAAATAGGATGCGGCAACAGGTCCGCCATTAAACAATGGACTGGCATGGATCAAGCGCAAACGGGCGATCAATGCAAATGCGGCACCTTTTGTCGGTTTGCCGAAATCCAATAGACTAACATCAACAGGAAGTTGTACAGCAGCCTTTTCAAATTCACCACAGATGTATTCCATAGCCTCATCATACGTCGCCCGGGGCCGGTCATAATACGCAATATCCTCATTGGTATTCACAACTTCATCTCCCAACAAGATTGGTGGGCCAAAATCTATAATGAGGTTATAGTATGCGTAAGCTCTAATAAAACGTGTATATCCTTCGATACGGTTACGATCTGCGTAGCTCATGTCCTTTGGCACATCAATGTTTTTCAATACATTGTTCGCCTTGCGGATAATTTTATAATATTTTCCCCATTGGTTAAGTCCACCATAAAAATCAGGCGTAATATTTCCGGTGACAAAATCCATCCCGTAGTAAATATTGGTTGTCCCAGTACCTGTAAGGCCATTTATAGCTTCATCTGTCGCCATTGGCCCTGGTGTATAGTTGGATCTGATCGTATTGGATTCGTCAGGGAACATTGCTGCCGCCCCCCACATATACGCTTCTAAGTAACGTGTATTTGCATATGCCGAATCAATATTAAATTCATCGTCAAAGTACTGATCAATATTTAGATAGTCCTTACAAGATGTCACCATAAACAACACTAGTATCGCTAAGCTGGATTTGGCAATTCTATTCATGATTATTGACGTTTTCATGTCTTTCGATTATTTCTATGGTATTAAAAATTAATATAAGCCTGTAACGAATAAGTCGTCGGAATTGGGTATTTACGTCCACCCCAAGCCGCCTGTTCAGGGTCAAAAATCTTAACGTTATCCCAGATATATAGGTTGTTTCCAACAAACTGAAGATCCATGGATTTGACACCTAATCGCTTTAAGAAATTCGGGCTTACATTATAGCTCAACGTAAGTTCTTGCAATCGCAAATAGCGGGCATCATCCATCCAAAAGGAGGATAACTGACTGTTGTTCCTGTTATTACCATATTGCAAACGCGGGAATTTGGCATTTGGATTTTCGGCTAAGGATAAATCAATACCATGCTGTAGCGCATAATCTCTCGGGATCCAACGATTGGCAGGATCATTAGCCATGGTAATGACGTTACCATCTGTACCGCCGAAGAAGGGCATATAGCCCATACCCGTATTTTCAGTAACATCTTTATATTTCATCGGCTGCCCAACATAGAAGAAGGAAGTCTTACCTGTTCCTTTGAAAAGGACACCTAATGATAGATTTTTGTAACGGAACTCTCCCCCGAATCCATACATGATTAATGGATAGTTACTATGGGTCAATGGTACTTTATCAAGGGTATTAATGATACCATCACCATTCACATCCTTGTATTTAATATCACCGGGTAATACCGTTCCAAAGCTTTGTGTCGGACTGTATTTAATGTCATCTTCGTCTTTAAATAAGCCTAATGCTTGATAACCACGAATGGAATTATGAGGATAACCATTATACTCTAGGTAAGAATACTCTAGGTAAGCCTGTTCCCAGTTTTGCACAACATTTTTTGAATAAGTGAAGTTACCCCGCAAAGTAAGGGTCATATCACTATTCAACTTGGTGGTGTAGCTAATATTACCATCAGCACCCGAGCTCTTCATACGCCCCACATTGGCATACGGATTAGAAATTACGCCCACATAATCCGGCACTTGCACCCGCGGTTGAAAAATACCGTTCCGTTGATCTTGGAAAAAATCAATCACAAAATCAATTTTATTATTAAAGAGCTTTCCTTCAATACCCAAATTGGATTTAATAGCTCTTTCCCACGCTAGATTGTCTGCACCGATACGGGTTTCGGTAATCGTTTCTATCCCATCAATTCCCCAGACCTTATTCCGATCTATATCCGCCTTAGTGAGGTAGGGGAAACGTACGTCATCTACAATTCTATCGTTACCTACAGTACCATAAGACGCCCTGATTTTGAAGTAATCTAACCAAGGAGCTACATTCTTCATAAATTGGTAACTTGTAGGTACCCATCCTATCGCTACCGAAGGAAAAAAACCATACTGGCGACCAGGTTGAAAATTCTCGGAACCGGTATAACCGAAATTGGCATCCAATAGGTAAGTATCCTTATAACCATAGGTAAATCTACTGGAAACACCTTGATAACGAACAGGTATCGCCGTCAAATTATTGGTTGCATCATCCGTATTTTTGGCATCGCTCAGGTAATAATAAACTAAAGCTGAAGTACGATGATCTTCTCCAAATTTTTTATCATAATTAAGTGTAGACTCAAAATGATACTTTCGATATTGGCTTACGAATTTTGAATAGGACGCGGGCCTTTCCTGTACCTTTTGAACCATGATCAATGACCCATCCAAATTACGGCCTGTTGCTTCATACAATGCAGGCTGCATCCACCTACGTTCAGAAAAATAGCTCTGGATATCATAAGCACCTTGACCACGGATTTTCAGCCCTTCAAGCACACTGCTCAAGTCCTGATCCAATGCCAGTGTTACCTTACCTTTATAGTTTTGATTATTATAGTTACCTGTACGGTTGATCATCACATAAGGTGATGAACGCTGCCCTGATCCAACCCCGGGTAATAAGCCATTAGAGTACTGAAGCGGGATGGAAATGGGCGTAAGTGTCGATTGTGTTTTCCAGATATCATCCGTATTACCATAACCAGGTTCTTTTTTAACAGATAGAAAGCCATCTGAACCCAAAAATACCTTCGTTGTTTTGGTTAAGTTAATATCAAGATTAACACGGTAATTGTAAGTATTGTAGCCAACATTAGAACTGTAAATACTATTCTTATCGACTTTGTACGCTGCTGTTTCGCTATTACCGCCCAAACTCAGGAAGTATCGTGCTACCTCAGAACCGCCGCGCCCAGAGGCATAATAGCTCTGACGCCAAAAGCTTCGGTTTAGAATCTCATCCTGCCAACTGACATCTGGATACATATCTGGATCTAGATGTTGTTGTATAATACCTAATTCTGTATCATTAAACAAGGGCTCGCTCCCCCGCACTACGGAAGCTTCATTAGCCAATAGGGCATAATCATAAGCACGTAGGTATTTCGGTAGGCGATTAAGTCGTGATAACGTAGAGTTTGCTCGCCCTGTAATCTGGATACGGTCTACGGTACCGCGTTTAGTGGTTACCAATACAACGCCATTTGCACCCCGCACACCATATACCGCTGTTGCCGAAGCATCTTTCAGAATGGAGAAACTCTCTACATCAGCGGGATCGATCGTATTTAAATCACCTTCAAGTCCATCAATAAGCACTAAGGCTTTCGCATTGGCACCAAATGTACCAATACCACGCACCCAAAAATCTGCAATATTTGCTCCAGGCTCACCCGAGGTCTGCATCGAAATAATACCAGCGGCGCGGCCCCCTAACATATTCGCGATAGAAGGTGCGGGACTTTGTAACTGTTTTACATCTACTGTTGTAATGGCACCTACAGAACTAATTTTTCGCTGTTTGGCTCCCAGACCGACAACCACAACCTCGTCGATATTGGTGCTCTTGTCCAGCATCTTTAATTCAAGATTACTGGTGGATTCTACCACCAAATGCTCGGCAACGTCATAGCCCACACTGGTAAATACCAACCAGTCTCCATACACAGCTTTAATAGTAAACTTTCCCTTATCATCTGTAGAAGTTGCTCCTTTCGGTTTATCCTTGACATAGATTGATACTTTAGATATAGGTTGCCCCTTGCTATCAACGACAGTTCCGGCAATCGTTAACTGTTCTTCTGTTTGTTGTGCAAGCGCAGGTGATAGCCAGAGGCACAGCGGCAGCATGCACAAAAAATAAAAAATCTTCATAATATAATAAGTAGGTTAATTATTCGATAACTAATTTACGGATGCGCGCATTGCTCCAATCGGCGATATAGATATCGCCCTGATCATTCACCGCAACTCCCCAAGGTTGGTTGAACTGCGACTCTACAGGCCCACCGTCTTTATAACCAGCTTTAGTCGGTTGTCCGGCAACAGTAGAAACAATTCCATCAGCCGATAGCATACGGATACAGTGATTACCATAATCGGCAATAAACATATTTCCGGTCTTGTCAAATTTGATATCCTTTGGATAATTGAAAATTGCATCTTTAACGGGGCCGTCGCGAAATCCCGACCCACCCGGTGCATTGATACGTTTGAAGCCTTCGTTGATATGTTCAGGACGTAGGTCTAATACAGAAATTCCTTGTGCAAACGTGTTCGGGCTAGCGTTTGAGTGTAACGTAATATACAACTCCCAAGGTTTTGCTGGATTAATAGCCTGTCCATATTGTGAACCATAAGGCCCTTTGTGCACGATCGTCGCAGCATATGTCACCGGATCTATTTTAGCGATATGACCATCACGGAAGCGTGTATATAAATGGCCATCGTAGGGGCAAAAAGTCACAAAGTTGGCATATCTATCCGCCTGAACAATTTTGCCGTAATCAGCTGCTGAGAACTGTGCATTCCGCTGGCGAAGTGTCCAAGCTTCTCTTGGATCAAAGGAAAAAAACACTTCCGCAACCGACTCGTGCGAAACTGTCATAATACCTGTTTCCCGATCCACTGTCACCCCGTTGGCATAAGGGTTTGGTGAGGATGCAGCTGAATATAAAGGGGTAACGATATTTTCCTTTTCGTTGATACGCGCTATCCCAAATGATCCACCATCACGCCAGGTCATAAATAGGTTGCCTTGCGCGTCCATATCTAGGTATTTGCCATAGACATGTGCCTGATCGAGTGTACCTGCTAAAAAGTCCTTATCCCCTGTACCGGTAACTGTACTGACCTGCGCCTGGATATGATAAGTAAATGATTTATCATAAATCAATGAATCTTTACCGATGACAACCGAAATTTTGGGATCATCACCAGGAAGACGTGGCACAATAGCATAAATACGTTCTCCACTTGAGGAGACTACTGCAGCCCGTGCATTATTAAAATACACTTTGATCTTATTTGGATCGGATCCAAAGTTTTGACCATCTAATAAGATTTTATCCTTAGCTCCGCCTTCTGCAGGATAGAAAGAAGAGAGCACGACCGGTTTATTGGGATCATGCTCACCTTGCCTTGTTGCAACATCTTCTTTACAATAAGAAAAAAACAGCAACGATAACAAAGAGAATGTTAATTGATTATATTTTTTCATAATAATTTTGGTTAAACAAATCTATAACTGGTTCTGACTTGAGATCGAATACAATTCAGAAAAACAAACAAAACAAATATTTCAAAACAAACAAAACAAATGTATTTCTTAAAAATTGAAAGAATAAGAAATAAACAACACAAGTTAAAACAGGTATAAGATTTAGATTAAAACGCTGCAAAACTAACAAACAAGACCACAAAAACTACCATAACAATGATTACCATATTGTTAACATTGTTTTAATTTAAAAATAAGTAGTTAGTCTCATATTTAAGAAAAAAAAACAAAAAGAAACATCACCAAAACAAAACGAAACAACATTATTGTAACATCTCAATTCACAGTTTACGCAGATACTAAGACAAACCGTGGTGTTTTCTTTCACTTCCCATATTTTGGGGATTTTTGCGGGACATTAAAAAAAACAAAAAAATTGGCAGTTAAATGATGATATCGCAACTAGTTCATCCTTTTTCATAAATCCTTCGTACCTGCCTCGCCCCTTATTCGGAGGCCGCCCGCTTCTTCTCCACTGTTTCCCTACTCCTTCCCTACTGATTATGTAGGCAATATGTAGATAATCTGTAGGAAATATGTAGGCGCATTCCGAAGATGGCACGAACCAGACACGAAAAAATGGTGAATAAAGGGGAGAGAAAAAGAGCATAATGATTAGCCAATTTTCGGCCACCATATGGCCGCTTTTCGGCCAAAAAACCTTCCATATCCTTGAACTGGTAACAGTTAAAAATTCAGGAAAATGAAAAAAAATCTAGCGCCATACAGCCATTGTTCAGTGCGAGCATGTCCTAGTCTTGTCCTAATTTCTCCAAAAGTGTCCTTATTTCGCAAGAGGTGCGAGCATTCCCACTAAAATCCAGTATTATGTATTTTGAAAACTAGTGGGCTAGTACGGAAAATGTACAACTCTTTCTCCAGATTTGGACAACTTTTAACCTTATATACTCGATATATTTGGGATCAATTCAGCAGTGACAGGAAGTAGTGTCGATCAATTGAGAAGTAATGCAGTTGATTTAGGAATTAATTCTACAATATAAAACAATCACAAATTCTATGTTTGAATTCACTCATCCATTAGCTGGGATTTAGGCGTAGTCAATAAATAACAGTCAAACCGAGCTATAAAATAGCAAAAATATATTAAATAAACATGTGCTGGACGGTAGTATTTAGTAAATAAATTATAAATACTTTTCCATACCGTAAAAGTTGAAAAATAAACCACGATCAATTATGAAGAAGACCTTCAAATTTATATTACCAAAAGTAGCTTATTTCGAGGACGAAAAACACCCATTTCTCACCCAATTACCTGGTGCCAAGCGTAATCTATATGAGGATCCTTCTATCCAGCTTGTAGAGGAATACATAGATTACCGGCAGACCATATTATATCGGCTACAGGCCCATGTGCCCACTGATTGTATCGTGCAACTTAAAACAAACAGGCCAGACTTTCACCTGATTTATACCAAGAACGCGACGGACGATATTATCGTTCAAAAACATGGTACCAAAAACGAAATAGTACTTCCCCATAGACATAGTACTTTTACCTACATTCCGCGCAGTAAATTCGATATACTGCTAAAGCCCGGGAATTACCTGGTCTACGGGCTATTGATTGATATCGGCCTGGTGCGGGACATCATCTACCATCACGGCCACTTTCTATCCGAATTAAAAAATGCCAGAAAAAGGGATAAATCCAGTCTTTACCAGACCGCCTTATGGCCGATCAAAGAGCTGACTGATTACCAGCTCAACCGCATTGAAACAATCTTTTTCAACTATAGCAAACAAAACGAAGCAAAGGTTGTCGAGCAGATTTACCAGTTATTTGATATCGCCGAATCAAAACAATTTGCATTCTATGAGAAACTGAGCGAAAGTGAAATACTGGCCAGAAAAGCTAGAACAATGATCCATGATATCGTCAACCAAGGTTTTCAGGAAGTGAATATAAGCCTGATTGCCACTATCCTAAGCGTTTCTGATGCCCACCTGACGCGCTGCCATAAACGCCATTACAGACAGACTCTTTTACAGTATAGGGACGAAATACTCCTTCCGCTGGCAAAAGAAAGATTGCTTTCGACTTATAGTATTGGCGAAGTAGCCAATTTTTGCGGATTTAAATACCCAAGTGGTTTCTCCAAATATTTTGAAAAACGGGTAGGCCTGTATCCCTCCGATTATATTGAACTCCATCGTAATCCCGACAATGACAAAAATGAATACATCATATGATCAAAAATGGATAAATGAATTCACCGAGGCTGCCTTACCTTTGAAATACGCTTAAAGAACGAAAAGCAAAAGAGATGGCAGGCGTACAAGTGCCATGCGATCCCCGTCTTTCCCGACTGGGAGTCCAGCTATCTTCGGTACGTCTGCGAAAGGTTGGGAGGAGATAGCTGGAGCAAAATAAAATAGGGACGCGGGTACAGCGATAAAGTGCAAAACAACACAGAGGGCAGGCCGCACCCAGGATGTGCCGCTGCGCTACAGGTTATGGATAGGTAAAATGAACGAAGATGAAAAGTCTACAAACAGTAAAAACGAAAATCAGCCAGCTAGGCCTGCAGATCAGGTCGGGGCTCCAGTCCTTAGGGATCCTACTGTTTGGGCAGTTTGTCCTTCGATTCAGGTATAGAGCCATTCTTTGGTTCAGCACACTGCGCTATGCTCCTATCTGTCTATCCTTGGCCCTAAAGAGAGTCGCAAGCAAGATGTTGTATCCGCGTAAGTTTGCACTGTTCCCGAGTTAGCTGGCTTCTCGGCTTCCAGGAAGCTGGCCGACCATACAATAGGAACCCTCGATTGCATAACTGTGAGGCAAAACCGATGTGCAAAATGATTACCAACAGAATTTCAAATTAAAACATTACACCATGATAACGTTAAAATCAAAAATCATAGCTGGATTTACAGCATTAATACTATTATTCGGAGCTTTCTATATTGTGAGAGCGAACCAGAACAAAACGGAGCCTACTGTAGCACCAAAGATGCTTGCAACGCAATGGTTTGAATTTATCGGGTCTTCATCGGATTCCCCGACCGATCCAACTAAGTATCGGCTCATAGAAGAAGATGAACCGATGCCGACCTGTAACCCAGGGGATCAGGTATGTGCACTACGGGCACCTGTAGATTTAAACGGGCAGCCCGATATAGACAGCACATTGCAGAATGAAATACAGACTGCGACTTCAAACGAGCAACATTCGGCAAACGTACGGGTGAGGGAATAATCTGACTACTCCTGAAAAAGAGAGGAAAGACTGATTGTTTTTCCTCTCTTTTTACTGTCAATTCTGAGTGAGCGACCCATTATCAATCACTTCATCAGGTAGTTTATACAGATACCTGACCACATCGGACGGCTTCATTGTATATGTTTTCCCTTCGGCGGTCCTGGTCATTGTTTCCACCTGTTCACCGAGTAGGATATACCTTCTGATATCTGACCACCGCTGTCCCCTAAATATCAGTTCCCTTTGACGTTCCTTTTTTATGTATTCCAGTGCCCTCCTTTGGTCTGTAAACACTACGGGTTTAAAGTCATCTGTGGAAAAACGCCCTGCCCGAACCAAATCGATGTCTTTTGCCGCATCGTTCAGCCTGTTTTGGCGGATATTCGCCTCCGCACGGATAAGGTACATTTCGGCCGTCGTTGTCCCGCAAAATAACTGGGAGGAATTTAAACCATTATAATTTCCCTTAAAGAGGATTTCCCCGAGGTTGTTCAGGGAGAAAAATGCCACTTTCCTCAGATCCCCCTTTTCATAATTGTCATATTCAAGCATGTTTACCCGTCTCCTTGAAGGCGCAAGGGCTACGCCGCCGTTCATGGCTACGTCGAAAATCACTTCCTTATTCCATTTGGAAAAAGGAAGACTCGCGGTAGCGGTTATTTCCGTTCCATAGTCCATAACTTCTGACCGGATCATCAGGGCGGAATCCGCGTACCGTCCAGCAGTTTCAAATTCGGACATGACCAGGTATATTCTGGCCAGTTCTGCATAGGATGCCGCTTTTGAAGGTCTTGTCGGGATATCGGTTCTGTCTGGCAATAACCCAATGGATGTTTTCAGGTCAGTGATGATAAAATCATAGCATTGACGGACAGTACTTCTTGAGATCTGTTCATCCAGGGATGGCTCAGTCCGTAAGACCACTCCAAGCTGGGCATTGCTCCCCGAAGGATCATAAGGAAGGGAAAATACCTGCAGCAGGTTGAAGAGCTGGTGCGCCCTATAAAAAAGGGCTGCCCCCCGAAGCGTATTCACCTCCGCTTCATCACTGGTGGCCGTTTTTATAGAAGGCAGGTATTTTAGTACCGTATTGGCATACAAGATCGCCTGATAGGGGCCGGTCCATTGGCTGGCCACGGGACTATACGGTTGCCAGAGATAAAGCAGCCTATCTCTTTCGTTGGTCATTCCTGCCCACGAAGTTTCATTTAGGTAGTAACTGTCACAGGCTGTTTCCCCAAGGCCTGTTGTGGCAAAGTTCATTACCACCTCGCTGTTGCCAAGCAGGCCCCGCAGGTCCTGCAGGCTGCTGGGAATGGAGAAACTGTCATCAGGTTTTAAGTCAAGATATCGGGAGCAGCCTGAGAGGACGCATGCTACAAGGCTAATAATTGCGCCACTTTTTAAAAATTTAAGTTTTTTCATTGTTTTCTACGTGTTTTAAAATCCAATCTTAAACCCTCCCGTTAGTGTCAGCGGAGGTGCTATCGCACCGTTGGATACGGGGTCTATCCCTTCTTTGTTCGCTGTCCAGATCAGCCCCATATTTGTACCCATGAGAAATAGTTCCAATGACCTTATCCGCTGTCTTGCGATGTTGGAGAAACGGTAGGAAAGCCTGATATCCTGTAGCCGGATATGGTCTCCCCGCCTGACAAGAACTTCGCTGAGGCTATAGAAAGTTTCCCGGTCTGTATTCAGGGGATAGTACATTGCTGGTACATCGGTGTGCAGTTCATCACCTGTCTTTTTCCATCGTATGGAAATATCTGAATGCCCTGACCAGTTGCTGAAAAAGGAAGAATAGTTGATGCTGTTCTTTCTGAAAAAGTAAACAAATTGCCCTGAGACGGTGAATGCAAACTCCAGGTTCCTGTAGCCTATCCTGTTCCGGTAGGATGCCGTTAGCCGGGGTACACTTGAGCCATGATATACCAGATCATCCAGATCCGTGTTTCTGATTATATTTTGATAATTGATCGAAGGTTCTCCATTTTCGAATCCCCTTGGAGCTCCCTGATCAGCTGTTAATCCGTCCCAGCGGAAGCTGGTCAGCATATTTCGGTCCTTTCCCACAAAATACCCGGCATACATCGCCTGATTGGTCACAGCCAATATCCTACCATGATATTTTTCCAGGGTGGTCCTGTTGTACCCGGTCCGTAATACCCCGTTCCATGACCAGTTGCGGCTGCTTATAGCCGTCGAGACGGTGAGGTCTAATCCCTGGCCTTTGAGTTCCGCGGAATTCATTGTCACGGAGGAGGTACCCAGTGTTGGATCGACAAGAGCGAAACCGATCAGGTCGAGCGATTTCTTTCTGTAATAATCAAATGTAAAATCCAGTCTTTTATTCCACATTTTCCATTCTATGCCTGCATTGAAAGTTTGAACTCTCTCCCAGCGCAGCCCCGGATTCTGCAAGGACAGGATATTGGTAAACGGCTGGTTCGAATAAAAATCCAGATAATTGGCCTGTTGGAGTACAAGTTCAGCAGGGATACTTGCATCCACATTTCCGCTATAGCCGAAGGAAGAACGTATTTTAAGATAATTCACCGCATCGGAATGATAGAATGGTTCCCCCGATATTTCCCATCCACCGCCCAGGGACCAAAGCGGGGACCATTTATTTCTTGTGTCCACGCCGAATATATTGGAGGCATCGCTTCTGGCACTGGCAGACAGAAAATACCGGTCGGCAAAGCTGTAATTTACAGTTGAGTAGATGGATACATATCTATTTGCCGTTCTTCCTGTCCCCAGCCCATTTGGTATATAACCTTTACCGCCGATGGCGGGGAACAGGGGATATGTGTTGGCAAAATCGACTGGCGAAAAAGTATTCCTGTCTGCCTGGACCCCATAAGTTCGGTAGGATGAATTGCTGTTATTGATTTCCCTTACCTCGGCCCCGGCTATCCCCTGAAGGCGGTGCCCCCTGCCCAGCTGCCTGTCGATGTCCAGCTGGGTCCGGAGGGAATAGCCCCATAGTTTGGCATTGCTTCTGTCCTGTATGCCACCATCAGGTATCCCATAGGTCGTCTTGCCTCCGTTTATGGCTGTAAAGCGGTTGTACAGGTTCCGGGTATAATAACTGTTTTCTTCCAGTAATGACGAGGATTCTGTTAGGGCACGGTTCAGCTGCGACTGAAGGGTGAACCGTAGGCCTTTAGCTAAGTCGTAACCCAGATCAAGCCCCGCGACAATCTGCTGATTTTCTGACCTGCTACCGGTTCTTTCGAGCTCATCCAGGGGGACAAAATTCCAATTCCTGGATACCAGCCCCTGATTTTGGTCGATAAACGTTCTGTCATAGTCCGTGTAGAGTATGTCATTAACCCCGTCGCTGTTTTTCAATTGTGCATATGGATAGAGTTCTTTGTTGTTGACCTTGATGTGGCCGTAGCCTACCATATTGGAAGTGTTATACATGGTGCCCGTGATCCTGCTAAAAGAAAGGTCTGTCGAAAGGGTCAGTTTTGATACCGGCCTGTAGGTCTGGCTAAATCTGGCCGTGATCCTATCCTGGCCGTTTGTTGGCATACTATAGGTATTTTTATTGTAACCGAGCGAAAAAGAATAGCTTACCTTATCCCCGCCTCCACGCAGGCCTATGGAAGAGCTGCTTTCAATAGCATTTCTGTAAACAAAGTTCAGAAAATCATTTCTTACGTCAATTCCCCGCAGTACTCCTAATCGTTCCTCGAGCTCCTTTTCGCTGATTTCCTGTTTCTGTTGCTGAATGAGAAGCTTTACGACTGGCGTGATCACCGGCTTTTTGCTGTCATTGATCTGTGTACCATAAAAACCTTTTTCAAAAAGAAACCTCTCCATGTCAATAAAATCACTGGACGAGGCGGTCTGGCGCGAGAACAGGTCCGGTTTTCTCGAAACCATCAAGCTGGAGGAAACATCTACGAAAAGAGGCTGGTTCAGTTTGCCTTTTTTTGTTGTGATGACCAGTACACCATTTCCGGCCCGTACACC
Source organism: Sphingobacterium sp. HSC-15S19 (assembly GCF_050433745.1). Taxonomy (NCBI): domain Bacteria; kingdom Pseudomonadati; phylum Bacteroidota; class Sphingobacteriia; order Sphingobacteriales; family Sphingobacteriaceae; genus Sphingobacterium; species Sphingobacterium sp. HSC-15S19. The sequence goes on along the minus strand of NZ_JBNPWQ010000003.1, from coordinate 178,142 downwards.
CCAGATTGAGGCGGCGGCAGCGTCCTTTAGCACGGTAACTGTTTCTATATCCTGGGGATTGATATTTTCAAGCGTGCCCTCAAAAGGGAAGTTATCCACAACGATCAGGGGAAAGGTCTGGCCCATAAGGCTGGACTGTCCCCTAATGGTGAGGTTGGGCTGTTGCGCCGCTCCATTAAAATTATAGCCGGTCCTATCCGTATAGGCACCTGAAATAAGACCATCTATCCTGTCAAGTAGGTTTCCCGATGTATTATACTGTATTTCTCGCTCGCTGATCGTTGCTACGGAGCCGGTAGAAGCCCTTCTGTCAATACGCTGATATCCGGTGTTGATCTTCACTTCCTCCAGCGTGTTTGACCTTGGGAGCAATTCAACAGAAATATATTGCGCGTTTCCCAATAAAATCGGTCGGGATACCGGTACATATTGCACATCCCTGATCAGGATCGTGTCTTGGCCACGGGCAGTCGGCACAAGGGTAAAATTACCTGTAAGGTCTGATGATGTCGACACATTGTTCCCTTTAAGCATAATGGTTGCGCCCCGGATAGGTCTTCCGTTGGATTTATCCACTATCTTTCCTGAAATTGTGATATTGGTCTGCGCAGATAATGAGCTCCACAATATCAGCAGCAGGAGTGTTGTCCATATTTTCAAAGCAGCCCCCCTTTCTTTTGAGTATTGACCTGTTTTCGGCTTTGGATATTTCCGGCTGCTTTGGAGCTTATTGTTGACCAGTCATCGGCTTGTGCCTTTATTATGTTTTCAACGTCAAGATATTTGGCAGATGTGATTGCCCTGATCTTATTGCCCTTGATCCATACAATATGCGGTACAGACTGTACTCCGAAATAATAGGTCAAAACGAAATCTTCGGCTACAGAGAAGGGCTTGTAGTCCTTGAACCAATATAAAATGGTCTTTGAATGTTCGATTTCGTCGGTAGTTTGCGCAGTAACAGGTATCACGGAAACGGATGCTGGCAGTTCTATTTCTTTTAGCTTTCGCAGTGAATTCAGGCAGCTTCCGCACCAGGTTGCCCAAAAGTCCAGTACAATGAGTTCCTGCTTTCCAAAATCATTCAATGTAATCCTTTGTTTTCCGTCTGGGTGGTTTACAGTCAGTAGGTGGAGCCCCCACAATGCGTCTGGAATGGTATCTCCGATTTGTAATGGCTTGATGCTATTTAGCCCATCCGCCCCGCTGTCTTGGCGGAGCGTCTGAGCAGATAAACCAAACATATAAAACATAAGAGCTAATAAGATAAACGCTCTTATGTTCTTCAATGCCTTAAAAGAAAAATATAAATATTGAAAAACTATAGCTGTAAGCAGAAGCAATCCCCTACCAACTCCTGACCAACTTCGCCCTTTCCGCGGGTTTTCATCGAGTCGGCTGCGGAATTTCAGTGGGTCACACCGATGAAAACCCGATGCCAATTCGAAGCGAATAGCATAAAAGGCAGAAGAAAGGCCGGTATTAACTGGGAAAAAGTCCAAAGCCAGTAGGCGTACTTTTTTCAGCACTCGGCCAGTACCCTTACAATAGGATCTGCTCGAGTATCTGGCCAGTGCTTGGCAGATGTAGGTATTTATATTTATCTTGACTAGCGTCAATAATTTTAACGTATTCATAATTTGTTTGTTATTGGTTATTTCGATAACCGACTGAAAAAATCAGCGATTTTTTTGCTCAATTCCAGTTCTTTTTCTATAAGCTCGTCTGCTTCCGATTACAGCTCAGCTTTAGTAATATCTAGTTTACGATGATTGACGATACAGTATACGATCAACAGACGATACACTGCAATTGCAAACTCCTGCATTTCTTCATCTTTCAAAAGCTGACGCCTTTCTACTCCATCATCAACATAAGCACTCAACAGCACTAGGATATTAGCAGATATCGCATTTAAGGCATACCGATCTCAGAATATTTCGATCTCCTTTATAGAGCCATAATCGACCTTGTGGACATCGTAAATCATCCAATCAAAAGCAAATTGTAGCACCAAAATCCTTTTCATTTTTCAGTTTGTAAATCCGTAACCCAAAGTACATAAGATCCCCTTTCCGATCGAAATCAGCTTTTTTGAGGCCTGATCATACTCAGGTCAGTTTGACAATAATTTAATTAATTCAGTAAGCCAGATCGCGTTTGAATGAGGGGTCACACAGGTAAATATATTGGCGTTACGCGATCAATGACTAAAAGAGACCAAATAGTATTTGGCAGAGCCAGCCGAGCTATTCGGGAGCTGTGATGATGTTTTTTTGTAATTGCTTCCGAAAAACAAAAGCACCGATAAAATCACATTTTTGTAATGTTAATTGGTTCTTTATTTTTTTGATTTTATTTCTCATAATTCGTCAAATTAAAACGAACTCAAAGAAATAGTCAAAAATGGATGACTACTTGCTTGTCGTAGCAGCAGAGGCTCTGGCGGAACCTTTACTCATTACCCTAGGAAATAACTTTCAGTACCATTATTAAAAAATAATGGGTGATGCCAAAGATCAAGCAAGCGCCATCCTACCCTAGGAATATTTTCCAAAGATAGGATAAATTGACGCATTACTCACCCTCCATATCACAATAATCGCCAGATCCTGCTACGAGAGTTCGCTATTAAGTTTAGTTTAATTCCTACTTTTTATTTTTTACCATTAAATTCAGATAATTATATTTAACCACCACAAATATATAAAATCATTTAAATAACTCCAAATAAAACGTATCGTTTTATGGAGTGGTGTTTTACCTACAGCTTCCGTTCTTTTATAGAATGGAACATAAAAACAATAATAATATACTAGTTCTTGATGTTGAACAAAAACTAATTGGCCTGCGTTTCAAGCAAATAAGAAAAACCATGGGCTATTCTAGTCATGAGAACTTTGCTTATGATTACAATCTTGACAGAGCTCAATACGGAAAAATCGAAGCGGGATCGTCCAACATGACACTAAAGGTTTTCATTAAACATCTAAATGCCATTGGTTATTCCTTTCCAGAGTTTTTTAATGAAGATTATGACTCAATAAAATTAGATTCTTAAAAGCAAGGTGAAAATTTATAAAATCATGAATCTTCAATCGTAGTAAGTGTCGCTGGATTCTTATCCAGCACACGGCGTTGATCTGCAAGACATTGATCTTGATAAAGTCCAGAAATTTACGAATAAAGTAAATGCGGCAGTTGGAAAATTTAAAGACGCTCAAGCTGATCGATTAGGAAAATCATGTTACCAGCGCGGCCCTTTTTTATTCGGGAAAGCTATATTGGCTATAATGTCCACGTAGGCCGGCTGAAAACACCATCTTTTATCATCGATGACCGAAATGTTTAATAATGCTCTTTTTAATGTTATTGAAGATGCAATGCGTTTTTGAAAAACTAAATGAAATCAACATGATACAATCCAAGATTATTCAGACCATCTGTATCAAACGAAAAAGCCATCCTCTAAAGAATGGCTCTATAATATTTTATAAGCAAAAAATCCTATTTCAGCTCCTCCACCTGTTCGACAGTCAGTCTTAAAGCTTTAGCAATATCTTCTACAGCTACAACAATTTTCTTAAATTCTAACGCTGATTTAAGCTTTTCAGCTAATTTCTCAGCTTCGGCTTTGGCACGCTCTTCCAATCGGCCTTTCTCCATACCCTCCTTTTCAGCATACGCAATTGTAGCATTATAGACACGTTTCTGTTCTAAGCTTGATATGTATGACATCTTCTCTTCCAGCGTTAAATTTGCCAGTTCTCCTATAGCAAAACTAAGCTAAATTTCAATACGAAAGAAATTTAGCGATCTCTCATCCGCTTTATACATATTATTAAGTCGGATGAAAATACGCGATAACATTCTTTTATCCAAATACTTAGGTGATCCGTCCAGCTCATCCAGATGCTTCATCAGGTACATCCATTGATCTATGATTGTATCCAACCTGGACAGTGGCTTAATGAAATTGGGCAAGACAAACATCTTATAGCTCAGCTTGGGATAAAGAACTTCTTGGTCAAGTTCATCAAAGATCTTGGCACTGTAATAATATTTCGCCCTGTTCAATGGATCAAGCCGAAACCCCAGTACGGCAATAAAATATACCGGTGGCAGCTCATAATTATTTCCCGCAGTTGCTTTCTTGGTCAAGCGACTAATCGTTCGGGAGGTATAGCTTACCCCACGGTCAAAAATCACTTTCCGATCATACGGCAAATCGCCATCTTCTTCAACATTGCTGTAACTGAGATCCACGACCACATGCTCTCCCTCAAGCAGACTATTTAACAAATTGATTAAATTGTCTTTATTTTCCTCCCGTCCAAAATATAGCTTCCAGCCAAAATCAGAAAGCATACTAATGTATTTTGATGTTTTAGTAAAAAACACTCACAAATGAATCATATCCACAATATTTAGTAGAAATAACAGACTTATTGCAATCCCAAAAACATTTTTCAATAATCGGTATAAAAAGCAACTATAATTTGTTAAATTTACATTACATTAATGTTATCAAATTGTTAATAATTGAATATCAAAGGATACTATATTGCGTTTTTAACCATTTTATTTTGGTTAACCTACAGTCCAAAACTCGTTAGGGCGCAGCATCATGATTTCGATTTTTATGATGGCAAAGTATCTATTGATATTCCATCGTCCTTTAATATTCCATTCAATGACAGCCTAACCATAGCTCACATACAAAAATTCTATCAAATAGCTGATCAAACTAATTACATACAGCTTATAAATAGCCTTCTCGAATACAAAGATGAACATCATCTAAATGATTGGGTATATTATCAGCTGATTCGCCGCACCGCACAACAGATTGCTCCCAAAACGGAAAATTACACCCGCTACACATTATATAAATGGTTTTTAATGTGTAAATCTGGTTATGATGCCCGCTTGGCTGTGGGTAGTAATCAGATCATATTTTTCATTCAGAACAAAGAAGATATCTCTGATATTCCCTTTTTTGAAATTGATGGCAAGAAATACACCTGTTTAAACTTCCATGACTATGGAAAGCTCTTTCAACGCGCAGACACCTATATTCCTGTCAAAATTAAAGTGCCGGAAGCCATCAAAGATTTCAGTTACAAAATCACCAAACTACCCGATTTTGTACCAGCAAATTATAAAGAAAAGCAAATTGAGTTCAACTATGGGCATAAAGCCTATCATTTCAATGTCAAGTTGAATGAAGATATCAGTGATCTTTTTAAAAACTATCCTGGCGTAGATTTTGAAACTTATTTCAATATTCCACTCAGCAAAGAAACTTATCAATCACTGATTCCTGCGCTCAAGGAAAATTTAAAAGGAAAAAATCAGCAGGAAGGTGTCGATTATTTAATGCGGTTTACCAGATATGCATTCCTATACGAAAATGACGAAGAGAATTTCGGATCCGAAAAGCGCCTTTCTGCAGAACAAACTCTATTGAATAAATACAGTGACTGTGATGATCGTGTCGCCTTGTTTTTTTACTTGGTAAAGGAAATCTATAATCTCCCCATGATCACCTTGCTTTATCCCACTCATGTAACGATGGCCGTCCAATTTGAACATCCTATCGGTGAAGCTATTTTGTACAATGGAAAATATTATTCTGTCTGTGAACCTACACCACAAGCGCAAACACTAGATATAGGTCAATTGTCTGAGGAGCTTAAAAATCAGTCTTATCAAATTGTTTATCATTACGAGCCGAGATAAGCCTTTTCTTGGCATAAACAAACTATAAGAAAAAATGGTTTCATTAAATTAGATGCAAGTAAAGATCTACTTGCACCTAAATTTATCGCATTCCCTTAGATAGCCATTTTCCGGGTAAAAAAAGATTAAATCAATGTCAATTTCCACTGAGTTAGTCTTGGTAATAATCAAACTTTTTTGTCATATCACTGATACTTGGATTTGCATCTGATAAAATAGATCTTACCTCCTGCAGGAAGTTTTGAATGATCTAGGTTAGCTGTATATTCCTTATCCAAAATAGAATTATATTGCCCAAAACTCGAATTGGTAATTTCTTTAGAACCATCCAACCAAACAAATTGTCCTTTGATTTGTGTTCCAAGTCCAATTAGCATATTTGTTGGACACCAACTCCATGGACCACCTGAAGGATTAATAGCTCTCGTTAATGTCACATTATATTTCACTGTTGTAACCAAATAACTTGAATGGATAAGGTTATGTATTCGACAAATCAACCATTCATGAAAATGAGCTGCGATTGTTCATTGACCACCGTGAAAAATTGGTCAAAAAAAATCCTGCCAAGGCAGGATTTTCCATCTATTTTACTAAACTATAATTATCTATTTCTTAGAAAGAAGCACCAGTAGCAGCTACTGATCCTGATTTCAAGATAAAGTTTGGCGCTGTTAAACTATATGGATTAACCAAAAGATTTTTAGCTGCCGCATCGTCCAAGAATGTATTATTATTTGTAGTCAAATACGTTTTCAATAAATCAACAGTAGCAAATGAAGGTACTGTACCATCGGCTATAACGTCTCTACCTGCCGTAAATGATTGGTAAATGTTGTTTTTGATCAAAGATGTTTTATCTGTCAAAGCATCACCAGTTTCTTTATCGCGTATATCGATACCATAACGCATGTTGATAAAGATAGAGTTAGCAAGGATCATCTTACTGCCTCTTCTCCACAAATTTGCATACTCATGTTTTGGATCAACCTCTGTATTACCAGGTCCAACTAATGTCATATTTGATATAACAGGACGTGTTCTTGGAGAAGAATCAAATACTTTTTCCGAATTATCAGATTCAATACCATTTGATTGACCAGCTTGATCCGCTAATTTCGGATCTCTAAGACCTACTAAGAATTGAAGTTTTCCTGAGTAACCATTATCGAAATCGAAAACATCATCAATGTTTGCAGTAGAGACAAGGTGCTTAGCATTTACTGTACCACCAAACCACTCAAAAGAATCATCACCAGAATAAGCAACTTGAACGTATTCAACAGTTGTTTTAGAACCAACTGATCCAAATGTGACACCGTTAATCTCGTTGTTTGTTGTATAAGCAATACCTGGAAACTCAACACGTACATATTTAAGAACTCCTGAGTTATCATCAGCAATAGTTCCACCATGATTTCCGTATGGAACTGTTAAACCGCCTTCAATAAGACCTGTTCCACCTGGGATATTATTAGGTGCCTTACCTAAGATAATAATCCCGCCCCAATCACCTGGAGCTCTTGTACCAGCGGGTTGGTTTGAAGTAAATACAATTGGTTTAGCAGCAGTTCCTTCTGCATTGATTTTACCGCCCATTGTAACAACCAATGTTGCTTTAGTATTTTTATCTCCTCTAATTACTGTTCCAGCTGGAATCGTTAATGTAACACCACTTTTAATGTAAACAAAACCTTTTAACAAGTATGTTTTTGAAGCATCTAAAGTTTTATCTGCAGTTATTTCACCTGAAAGCTCCTCTGTAGCAGCAGAATATGCAGTTTTATTTGGTTCGTAATTAACCCATCCTGATGTCCAGTCAGTAGATCCAAATGCACCTTTGTAGGCTACTTTCTCAAAGAAAGAATCAGCAAGCGATTCATTTGAATCACCTGGGGTAACAGGAGGTTCAATTACCGAAGGATCACTCTTACTACAACTTGCAAATGCAGTTAAACCTGCCGCTAAAACAGCTAAAAGATTTAAGTTTAAATTCGTTTTCATTTTCATGTTTTATTTATACAAAAAGAATAATTTAATTTAACGATACAATTAACTCTATGTTAAGTATTTATGAATTAACAATAGACTACCAAAATTTATAAGTGATTGTAAGAGACACAGTAGATCCATATTTCTCAGCTCTATTGATATTATCTGTGTTTTTATTGAATGCTGCGTTTGGATCAGAACCTTTTGGTTTTTGATAGAAATAAGCTTTATTATTTAAAATATCACTATAATTTAATTTTACTTCGGCTCTGGAGTTCGCAAATCTTTGCGCCAATTGTAAATCAAGAATATTTCTAGAATATTCATAAATATCTGGATCTTCAGCATTACCAATTGCCCATATTCTTGGTCCCACTCTATTATACAAGAGTGTAATCGCTGTCGTATTTGGATTTTTGGTCGTATACGATAATCCAGCATTGATTAGATAAGGTGATTGTCCTTGTAGTTTTCTTTTACCTGTTGAGTTCACAGTAGTTGGAACAATAACTTTCGAATAAATGTATGATCCATTCGCGTTGATGACAAAATTATCCAATCGCTCATCAATGAATTTCAGATTCTTTCTTACTTCTGCTTCCACTCCAAACACATCCGCAGACTTTGAATTGGTATAATTAAATGAACGGCCTGAGTTTCCTAATTGTAAAGCTTGTTCGATCGGATTTTCAAAATATTTATAAAAAGCTCCCACCGATAAAACTTCACCAGCTGTTGGATAATACGCATATCCCAGATCAAAATTTGACGTTTTTGATTGTTTCAAATTGGGATTTCCACGAACGTTCATGTTTTTATTGAAGTCATAAAATGGGAAAGGTGCCATTTCTCTAAACTCCTGTCTTCCCACCGTTTGTGAGGCTGCAAAGCGAAAACTTTGCTTACTATCTAAATTATAGATTAAATTCAACGATGGTAGTAGTGAAATTGTCGTTGTGTCGACACCTACTGGATTGCCATTGTCTTCACTATTCAATTTCAAATTATATGACTCAAGACGTGCTCCAGCAATTACCCTCAATTTCTCCATCACAAATCCATCATACATCAAATAGCCTGCGTTCAAAAATGCTTTCGCATCATAATGATCACCACCGTTGGTTATTTCATTTAATATAAAGCCGTTTGGACGAATATTGGCTTGATCAAAAATTTTGTCTTGCGGTAGTTTCAGCAAACTCGCATCAAAGTTTCCATTTCGAATAAATCCGATTACCCTTGCATTAAAATTTCTGTCACGCAATTGATTGAAATAACCTGCTTTTAATTTATCATTTTCCGAGAATAAACGGATCGGTAATGTCAAATTTAAAGCCCCACCATACGAATTCTCAGTCATTGTCGAATTGAAATTACCTGCTCTGTCCGCTGTAGATGAACTGGTCGCAGAAATCGATGCAATACCATCTTTTGAATATTCCATCCGCTTATAACCGGGCTCATCTCTATCCGTACGACCATAATTCAAGGACCAATCCAATTTTAATTTACTGTTATCTGAAAGGATATGTTCACCAGATAATTGATTTGTTAAAATAGATCGTTGTAATAGATAATCTCCCGTGCGATAAAATTCACTCCCCGAATCATCTTTTCCTTCACGGAACGTAAATTGATTCTCTAAAATTCGATTATATAAGTTTTTGAAAGAGATTTTGTTTGACTTCCAAGAATACGCGAAGTTTGCAAGGGCTCCTAAATTTGTATTGTAACTATATTGATCGTCATGGAATACTTCTGGCAACGACTGGCCAACATACGCTTTTTGGTCTGCTTCGCGTTTCCTTTGGTCGTAACGATAAGTCAATGAAAAAATAGCTCCAAATTTAGAATCATCTTTAAAATTCTTAGTGGAACCGTAATTCAGTTGAAAATTAGGCGTTAATGTTGACTTCTTCGTATCATAACCCCAATTGTTTTTAAACAATTTAGAATACTCAAAAATTTCATTTGAATTATTTTGTAAAGATTGAAAATCCTTTGTGGAAGGAAAACCTTTAGGAATTTCACGGTCACTTCCTGCAAAACCAAACGCTTCACCACCAGCTCTTTTTGCTGAGGTAAAATCTTTAAATGTGGATTGTGTATTATAAGATGTACCTATGGATGCATCAAAGAAATTTTTCTCTGGAAAATCTTTAGTATTCACTTGAACTACACCTCCGGAAAAATCAGCAGGGATATCTGGGGTTGCAGTTTTATTAATTATGATTGATTCAATTAAATTTGAAGGAATGATATCAAAAGAAAAAGCACGTTTATCTACTTCTGTATTGGGTAAAATCGCATTATTCAACATAGCTGAATTGTAACGATCACTCAGCCCCCTTACAATAACATATTTATTATCTTGGATACTAGCACCACTTACACGCTTAATTGCCTCTGACGTATTTCTATCTGGACTTCTCTTAATTTGTTCGGTCGAAATACCACTGGAAATTCTAGCACTATTTTTTTGCTGCGAGTACAAAGCACTTATCGACTCTTTTTTGAAAGTTCCCGTAACAACAACCTGATCCAATACAGTTCCCCCAGTATTATCGAGTACTACATCTAGCGTCGTAACATCCTTATCCTTTATCTCTACATCAGTAATTTGCTTAGTAGCAAAGCCTACATAACTAAATTCTAATGTATACTTCCCTGCAGGTACTGCAGGAATATTATAATTACCAGTCACATCTGAACTTCCCACTCTCGCCGTACCGAGTACCTTAACAGTCACCCCTGTGATTGTTTCACCTGTTTTGACATTTGTTACTTTACCCGCCACCTTTCCACTGCCCTGTGCATAAACTGTTGTTGACGCAGCTACTGCTAGCGTTACGACTGCAGCGATTCTTTTAAGTTGTAATTGTGGTTCCAATTTATTTGTTTTTTGTTTCTGCAAAGCTATTAGCAGAATATTAGATTAACATTAACAACAAATTACCATTGCGTAAACCAGTTGTTAAATTAATGTTACTTACCTCCTGTTTTTTTTGATTTTCAGCAAAAAAGGCCTTTTAATGCTATTTATACGAATATTTACCCCCCTTAAGCGGTCAGCATATTAATGAAGTGTAAGAAAATTATTAAGCACTTAATTTATTAACACAATAAGGTTATTTTTCTAAATTACACTTTAATGAATGCCATTTACGGCCTTATATAGATAAGTGGTACTGCTAGTTGAGAGAGACCGATCATCTTCCATTGCCAACTGTTAACTCACTGCAGTAAATTGCTTTTTATATGCAATATAATTGCAATTATATTGCATATAAAAAGCAATTTATCTAAGTTTGAATATATTTTCAATTTCTGATCCTCATGAGCACTCCAATCGTATCGACTACACAGTTATCATTTCAGTATCCTAATTCAACGCCAATTGAATTTCCAGATATTCACATCGAGAAAGGTCAGCATACGCTGTTATTAGGGGATTCGGGTTCTGGAAAAACAACGTTACTTAATATATTAGGAGGCTTGTCACGACCAGAGACAGGTCTAGTCAAAATAAATAACCAAGACCTATCCTTATTATCAAACAGCAAATTGGATCAGTTTCGTGCGCAATATATCGGATTTATATTCCAAGAAGCTCACCTCCTAAGAAATTTAACACTTTTGGAAAACATCAAGTTGGCACAGTCTTTAGCAGGGAAAAGAATAGACCTTAATGCAATACATTTCATATTGACGCAACTGCAATTAGATCAAAAAAGTGATGCCTACCCGAACGAATTGAGTCGCGGCCAATTACAACGTGCTGCTATTGCACGCAGCATCATTAATAAACCAGCTCTACTTATTGCTGACGAGCCAACTGCCGCTCTAGATGACAACAATACCTACAGGGTATTAGAACTGTTATTATCGATAGCTGACACTGCAGGATCGACTTTATTGATAACAACACACGACAAGAGAATAAAAGATCAGTTCTCCAAAATGTACCTTTTAAAATAATTGTTTTACTTTAATTTACGCGTCACCCTTAGTTTTTAGAATTTGTTATGAACACGATACAATTGGTTTGGAAAAATTTAATTAGGCAGTTTGGCTCGGTCTTTCTAAGCATTCTGTTAACGGCGTTTGGAATTTCCATCCTTGCCGTGCTTTCAATTACCGGCGAAACTTTTGAAAAGCAGCTTGACAATAACAGTAAAAATATTGATTTGGTTGTTGGAGCCAAGGGAAGCCCCCTTCAATTGATCTTATCAAGTATTTATCATATTGACAATCCAACCGGCAATATCCCACTGGACGAACTGGAACCATTACGCCAAAATCCCCTTGTTCAGCTTGCAGTGCCCCTATCTTTAGGTGACAATTTCAAAGGCCATCGCATTGTTGGAACAGATTCATCTTTCTTAGCTATTTATGAAACAGCAATAACTGAAGGCCGTATCTGGCAAAATAACTTTGAAGTAGTCATTGGTGATCAAGTTGCAAAAAAACAACAGCTCAAAATTGGCGATCAGATCCATAGTTCACATGGCTTGAGCAAAGATGGACATCATCATGACGAACATCCGTTTACCATTGTTGGTATTCTAAAACATAACAATAACGTTACCGATAACTTAATACTAACCAACTTAGAAAGTGTTTGGGATGTACATGGCATTGCACATAAACATGAGCATCAAGAAACAGCAGTAGAGAAAGAATTACGGGAACGCCAAGAAGACCGGGAGGAAACCCTCAAAGCACATCTGCACCATCATGGTGAAGATATAGCAGAAAATTCATCTGCTCCAGCCCAAACGAACGAAAAAGAACATCAGGAGCAGGAAGACCATCATGAGCACGCAGAGGAAGGCATGTTTGTGAAGTCAATAGGTGCCGACATGGTAAAACAGAATGGACTGGAAATAACCGCCATTCTACTAAAATATCAATCTCCTGCAGCGATCGGAATTTTGCCAAAATTGATTGATCAGCAAACAGACATGCAGGCCGCATCTCCCGCCATGGAAAGCACTCGTCTATTCTCGTTATTAGGCGTAGGGATAGATTCTTTATCGATACTCGCTTATGTAATTATGTTTATTGCAGGTTTAAGCGTCTTTATTAATTTATATAACGCATTAAAGCAACGTAAATACGATCTTGCCATCATGCGTACGCTTGGAGCCTCCAAAGGAAAACTCTTTGCCATTGTGCTTCTTGAAGGACTAATCATTACGATTCTTGGTGGGTTAATTGGGCTTATAATGGCACATCTAGCGCTTTACTATATCAGTAATCAGACAAGTCAAAGCGCCGATTTTATAGAGGCTTTTACACTTCATCCTAAAGAACTGATTTTCTTGTTTGTTGCTTGTCTAATAGGTATCTTCGCAGCACTTATTCCGGCGATCAAGGCCTACAGGACAAGTATTTCTGGAACACTATCAAATAAATAAGTTTAACTAAGATTACACAACGACAAAAGATCGCAATAAGAAGAGCAGCTTATCCTCTAGGCAGGAAAACGGAAAATACATTCGAACAGCTTCTCGATACATAACACTCGATACATAACAATAGCATAACACATGAAAAAAACACTGACAGTATTCTTATTTATATTATTCTGTACCATACAGTCCCAAGCCCAAATAGGCAATAATCCGGATGTTCCCGATCATACACCTATGATGAACAAAACTTGGGAAGCAATTGATAAAATGGCTTATAAAGTAACTTATAATGGGGCAAAGAAAGTATATACTCCTTTCTACCCAAAAGAACTTAAAGCGCTTGAAAATAAAATTGTTGAATTACCAGGTTATATGGTTCCTCTTCATAGTGGTCGTAATCATAAAAACTTTATGATGTCTGTATTACCCGTGATGCAATGCCAATTCTGTGGATCCAACGGAATACCACCAATGGTTGAAGTAACATTAAAGGGCAATGCAATAAAATTCTCTGAAGATCCGATTAAATTAAAAGGGAAAATGATCTTTACCAAAGATCCGCTTAAAGGAAATGCTGAAATCCAGATTGTAGATGCAGAACCAATAAAATAAACTAGCGTCTATTATTAAACCATTAAATGGGCTTTGCAGATCTCTCACAGCCCATTTAGTGGGCCAGGGTCCGTCTTTTATCCCCTATCCTCTATTCAGCAGGGAAACTTCCATACAAGCTGCTAAAGCAGCCGTTTCGGTTCTTAAACGCGCTTCTCCCAACGAAATCGGATGAAACCCCATCTGTAGTGCCAAATCAATTTCCTCTTCAGAGAAATCTCCTTCCGGACCAATGAGGATAATATAATGCTGGTCTGGCTCCAAAACCTGGTTTAAATACTTCTTTTCAGCGTCAACACAGTGTGCAATTGCCTTTTGAACACCTTCTTTTGGGATTTCCCTCAAAAACTGTTTAAACGATACTGCTGGATTTAGCTTCGGAAGATAGGCTTTCAACGATTGTTTCATCGCTGCAACAACCACCTTATTTAGACGATCTAATTTCACCTCTTTTCGCTCAGAATGCTCACAGATAACTGGAGTTATTTCTTGAATTCCAACCTCAGTCGCCTTTTCCAAAAACCATTCGATGCGATCAATATTCTTCGTTGGACCAACAGCAATATGCAAATGATATTTTGGCCGCTGAAACTCCTCCTCAACATTTAAGATCGTGATAACAGTACGTTTGGGGTGAGGGTCAATAATTTGAGCTTCGTACAAACCACCGCGACCGTCTATGAGATGTAAACGATCACCAGTATCCATACGAAGCACACGAATAGCATGTTTACTTTCTTCTTCACTAAGGATAAAATTTTCTAATGAAGGGTTTAAATCCGGTGTAAAAAATAACTGCATGTGCTTTCGTTATTGTTTTATTCTTCTGTATCATCATCGGCCGATTCGACCAATTCCAATTTGACAAACTCTATGTTCTGCTGGGCCTTACGGATAATAGTGAATACGTAACCATATTCTTCTTTACGCTCACCGACTTCAGGAATCTTATCAAAGATTTCGCTCACCAGACCGGACATCGTATCGTAATCCTGACTCTCGGGTAATTCTATCGGGAGAAATTCATTCACATCATGAATACTAGCGCCTGCATCGACCATATATTCCGTTTCCGAGATACGTTCGACAACTGGAGTTTCCTCATCGTATTCATCCTGAATCTCACCAACAAGTTCCTCAACAATATCTTCCAGGGTAACCATACCCGCAGTTCCACCAAATTCATCCAATACAATCGCTAACTGTAGACGCTTTTGCTGGAACTCAGCCATTAGATCATTGATCTTCTTCGTCTCAGGAATGAAATAAGGTTTGCGCATGATATTTCTCATGACAACCTCTTTTCCTTTAGCTAAGAGGGGTAAAATATCTTTCGTATGGACAATACCAACGATTTGATCAATATTATCCTCATAAATTGGCAGACGAGAGTACCCTTCTTCAGTCATGGTTTCTATCAGCTCAGAGGCATCAGCCGTGACCTCCACAGCCACAATTTTGGTACGAGGTACCATAATATTCTTAACGATACGTTCGTTAAAATCAAATACATTTTTGATCAACTCGTGCTCAGAAATATCCAAAGCACCAGACTCTTTACCTTTATCCAAAAGATATTGCAACTCTTCAGAAGAGTGCGCAGATTCCCCTTTAGTAACTTCAAATCCTAAAATCTTCAACAGAAAATTAGCGAAACCATTTAAAATCCAAATAAATGGTCTAAAGATAAAGTAGAAAAATTGCAGTGGAACCGCAATTTTCATTGTTGTTGCAACAGGTTTTTGAATCGCAATTGATTTAGGAGCGAGCTCTCCAAATACAATGTGTAACACGGTAATAATCGTAAAAGCCAATATATGACCTGCATTCGTCGCGATTGTACCTGTCAATTCAACACCGAAAAAACCTAGTACCCCCTGCACAATTTGGGTCATTACAGCCTCTCCTACCCAACCTAAGGCCAGTGAAGAAAGTGTAATACCCAATTGTGTAGCGGCCAAATAACCATCCAAATGCTCCGTTATACTTTTGGCTATTGTAGCAACTTTGCTACCTGTTTTTGCCTGAACTTCAATTTGGGAGACTCGGACCTTGACAATAGCAAATTCTGCCGCGACAAAAAAGCCGTTGGCCAATACTAAAAACAATGTCCAAAATATATCGAGCGCCATGCTTGGGGTTATTTGTTAACAAATTCTTTTTTGTACAAATCGATAGCCTCGATCAAGATTCTTTGTGCTTCTTCACGTCCTTTTACACCCTCAACAATGACATGCTTCTTTTCAAGTGCTTTATAACTCTCAAAGAACTGTACAATCTCCTTCATGGTATGCGGAGGTAACTGATCAATATCTTTAATGTAATTAAAAACGGGATCATTTTTAGCTACCGCAATAATTTTATCATCTTGTTCTCCACCATCAACCATATTCATCACACCAATGACCTGTGCTTCAACCAATGTTAATGGTAAAATATCCACTGAACAAATGACCAAAATATCCAAAGGATCTTTGTCATCGCAATAAGTCTGTGGGATAAAACCATAATTGGCAGGATAAACGACAGATGAACTCATTACTCTGTCCAAAAGCAACAAACCAGTTTCTTTGTCTAATTCATACTTTCCTTTGGATCCGTTTGTAATCTCAATGATAGCATTTACGGCATTTGGAACATTCTCACCTGGAGAAACCATGTGCCAAGGGTTTTGTTTACTCATTTTTTATTTTACTGTATATTTTGTTTGTTTCTTTTATCTTTTATACGCTTTTTTAACAACGTTATTGCAATTGGTAAAAATGCGATCACAATCATACCAACGACAACATATTCTACATAATGTATAATCCAAGGGAACTCAATACCAAGGAAATATCCAGACAGGGTCAATACAAGTACCCAAATGGCAGCTCCGGCAACATTATACAGAACGAACTTCTTAAAATCTAATTTTACAACACCTGCAAAGATAGGTGCAAAAGTACGAACTATTGGAACAAATCTTCCTATAATTAAAGCAGTTCCACCATATTTATGGTAAAATTCTTCGGCCATGACCACATATTTTCGCTTAAAGATGAAACTATCTTTTCGCTTAAACAGCATCGGCCCCGCTCGATAACCAAACCAATACCCTGTAAAATTCCCTAACACTCCCGCTATAAACAAGCCCAAACAAAGCGTGTATATATTAACGTCAATTTTATTTAGCGCGCAAAATAATCCTGCAAGAAATAATAAATAATCCCCAGGTAGAAAAAATCCAAAAAATAGGCCCGTCTCAGCAAATACAATTAAGATAACCAGATAAAACCCTCCTGAACTCAATAGCTCCTCCGGGTTTAATAATTGTTGAAATGACAACAAGAGTTCATGCATAACCTTTAGTAAAAATCAATGTTGCGTTCCTTTTTTAGAACAACTTCCACGCTTATCTCTGTACAAATTTGAAACGACAAGGTACAAATATAGCATTCTTCTAAAAAACGAACGTAAATCAAGTGTAATATAATCCTTTCTAATTATTGATTTTGAGCAGTTATACTGACGATAGACTCGCGAATAGTAGTCGCAATTTCATGAAGTTCGTCCTCTGCCAAGCTCAATTTAGGTCCAGCAAAGTTTAAATCACTAATTTTATTAATAGGCACCAAATGTATATGTGCGTGAGCCACTTCTAAACCAACAACTGCAACACCAACTTTTACACAGGGAATTACCTTTTTAATACCT
This sequence comes from Sphingobacterium sp. HSC-15S19, assembly GCF_050433745.1. Taxonomy (NCBI): domain Bacteria; kingdom Pseudomonadati; phylum Bacteroidota; class Sphingobacteriia; order Sphingobacteriales; family Sphingobacteriaceae; genus Sphingobacterium; species Sphingobacterium sp. HSC-15S19. The sequence goes on along the minus strand of NZ_JBNPWQ010000003.1, from coordinate 160,683 downwards.
TGAGCAACAATCTTAGCAAAGACCCAAAGCGCCATATATTCATCATCTTCTATATCAAAAATGTAATCGGTCTCTTTCTTAGGGATCACAAGAACGTGCCCCTTAGCCAATGGACTGATATCCAAAAAAGCTAGAAAATCATTACTTTCTGCAACTTTGTAAGCTGGGATCTCCCCAGCAACGATTTTTGAAAAAATTGTCGACATATTATTCTAATCTTGGAATAAATCTTTTAAACAATAATTAGCAAAAAACAGACTTTAAAATGCAAAGCCTTCGGTATGTTAGCAATTAAAAATTTAACTGCAGATTTTATCACACCCTGTTTTTCTACTGCCAACAAATATAAACAAAAAAGGTCGCGATTACTATATCACGACCTTCTTAATATAAAGTTAATTTGTGGATGTGCGGTTATGGCATACCGCACATAACCGACATATATTATCTTGAAATCTCTACGATCTCGAATTCAATTTTACCGGCAGGCACTTCAATAACAGCTGTATCACCTTTCGATTTTCCCAACAAACCCTGGGCAATAGGAGATTTAACTGAAATCTTGCCCGACTTCAAATCTGCTTCTGACTCCGCCACCAATTGATAAGTCATTTCAGCACCATTCTTTTTGTTCTTGATCTTAACAATCGATAAGGCCAAAACTTTAGATGTATCCAATTTGGACTCATCAATTAAACGTGCAGTCGCCAATGTATTCTCCAAATTGGCAATTTTAGCTTCGTGAAGCCCCTGAGCTTCTTTAGCTGCATCATACTCTGCATTTTCTGACAAATCTCCTTTGTCTCTAGCCTCTGCAATAGCATTGGCAATTTTAGACCTTCCTTCCGTCTTCAGATAAGCCAATTCTTCTTTAAGCTTACGCAATCCTTCTTCCGTAAAATAAGTTACTTCTGCCATAATTTTATCTTTTTTCTTATTTTCTACTTTTTAAAAAAGAAACAAGACCATATTTCCCTCGTCAGGAAACATGGTCTTGCTTTGAATCTATACGAAGATAATAATTGTTTTCAACAAAACAAATTCTTACCCGTTAAATAAAATTAAATCTCTTCCTCATCAACAAATTTATACCCCAGCCCCCGAACTGTTTGTAGATAATGTGGCTTATCTGGATTTGTTTCGATCTTTTTCCTTAAACGAACCACATGCATATCCAAAGTACGTGTGTTGACATTGGAGCTATAACCCCAGACAACCTCCATTAACTCCTCGCGTGTAATCTCCCGGCCTAAGTTTTGTAAAAAATGAAGCAAAATTCGGTTTTCCAAAATGGTCAACTCAACTTTCCTTCCGTCACGTATTAAGGAATGAATATTCGGATGATGTTCCGTTTGCCCAAATTTATATACTTCGGGACTGTTCTTAGGTAAGAAAAATTTCACCTTATTATCGATCATAGCAATAAGCACATCCATATTGAATGGCTTACTAATGTAATCAGTCACACCAAAGCTATAGGCTTCAATTTTGTCCACATCTTGAGACTTCGCTGTCATCATGATAATGATATTCTCAAACCCGGCTTTACGGACATCTTCACAGATTTCGTTGCCTTCTTTTCCTGGAAGCATCCAATCCAACAAAACCACATCGGGTCTCTTTTCCAAGATCAAACTTTCCGCTTCATTCCCATTTCCACTCTGAATGACCTGATAGCCTTCGGATTCCAATCGATGTTTTACCAAGAACCGTAAGTTCTCATCATCTTCAATAACAGCAACAGTGATGTCTTTATTCATATTTAAATTTATTTTTTAAACCGGAAATACCAAGGTAAAGGTGGTCCCCTGTCCCAATTGACTTTTTACTGTAATATCACCGCCTATAAATTCGGTAATCTCTTTACAGAAAGCCAAGCCCAAACCGATACTTCCTTGCTGATTATATTGACTTTTTATTCTATAAAACTTTTTGAAGATGTTGTTAAACTCTGCCTTCTCAATACCTATTCCTTCATCCTTAAAAGTGATAACAAAATTCTTCTTGTTTTGTTGTATCGCAATATCTAAGATTTTATGCCCCGCTTTCGAATATTTATAGGCATTATCGATCATATTTTGAAACACACTACTTAACAGTACCGGATCTGCAAGCATTGATGTCCTTACATCAATTTTTGTGCTAATCTTGAAATCCGCATATTTTATTCTTGACGAAGCTACTAGATTTTCGGTAAATTCCTCCAAATCAACTTCTTCTTTATTTAATTTTATGGTTTTATTTTCGATCTGACTAAAAGACAACAGCTTATTCATCAAGTTATTTAATCGGTCTGCCTCCTGATCTAATATATTTCCATACATTTTCCGCTCTTCATCAGAGAGTACCTGCGCACTCTTAATATTATTTCCAGCAATTTTAATAACACTCACAGGCGTCTTAAACTCGTGGGTAAGATTATTGATGAAATCGTACTGCAATTTAAAAAGTCTTCCGTTAATTTCTAAATTTCTATAAATTAAATATAATATTGCAATCAAAATAATATAAATCAGGGATACCCCTCCCAATACCGGCCAAAAACTGCGATTTATCTCTTTTGACAGAAAACTTTTACTCGACCTAAAAAGAAGTTTGTAGTCTGCTAAGGCTCCAGGTAACGGCATCTCCGTTGAAATCTCGTCATTTTCCGGCGTGATCGGAGCACCAACCAGTGGCACTATTTCTACTTTCTCATAAAGATTTGAATAACTATTTTTTACTTCCAGATACATTGGATCAATCTGAAAATTGAACATATCCTGTTCATATCCGACAGTATGATCCAAATTACCTTCCATAATAGACTTATAGACTATTAAGTCGTTGACCCTTGGAATATTCAGATAGGTAATCTGTCCAGGTCTTATGGTATAAAAAACCTTCAGAATATCCTTATCAGAAAGCTTGGCATTCGGTTGCAATTTATCGATATAAGTTGCCAGCTTCACACCAATATTATTAATCTCTTCGGAATGCAAGCCCATCTGCCCTCGATCCCGAATCGTATTTTTATTCAGGCCAGACCTGGAAACGGTAAAAAAAGTAATGGTTTTCGGTTGAATTCTAAGGTTATTAACAATAAAACCATAGTTCAAGTTATGATCATTATTAAATTGTAAATCAAAAAAACCAATTTCTCTAACGAATGGGTAGGAACTTAATATACTATATGCATATTTTCCCGCCTGGACTGAATCCAAAAAACCTTGATAAAAAGATACTTCAGGAATTCTATTCTGAAAAAAATCATTGAAAGGGACTAAGGTTTGATCAAATATCTCCGATTTCCGATTGGTAAATTCGTTCTTAATATGCGATTCTGTATAATTACGCGAAAGAAAAAGGGCAAATATATACAGACCACTAATCACGATGAAAAACATCAACAATAATCCGTAATTTTTTCGATAGCTATATTTCTCTGCTTTCATAATCTCCCGCCCTTAGTCTACAAGATATTTCGCCAAAAATCGCTCCAACTCATTATAGTAACCAAAGACATTCTCGTCCCGTTTAAAAGTTCTATCCTCGTCCTCTTTTAGGATGTATTGTACGGGAATATTATTATTCTTTAATTTCTGTACAAATTGATTTGCATCTGTTACCGAACTAAACCGATCCTTTCCTCCCTGTACCAATAGCACCGGTATCTTTACTTTATCCGAATGAAATACAGGTGAAATATTTTTAAATAGCTCAGCCTCCCGAATCGGATTCCCAACTACTTGATACATTTTCTGCACATACGATTTAAAATATGGCGGTATATCTCTAAAGTAAGTGAACAGATTGGTATAGCCGGAATAAGACACGGCACATTTATAAAGATCAGAATTAAAACAAGCAGCGTGTAGCGCCGAATAGCCTCCGAAACCTTTCCCTACAATAGCGACACGTTCCCGATCAGCAATTCCTTCTTTAATCAACCATTTTACTCCATCAGTAATATCATCCTGAATCTTCCCGCCCCATTCCTTAAATCCCGCAGTCCAAAACTTCTTACCAAAACCGGTCGATCCCCTATAGTTCATCTGAAAAACCAAATAACCCCTGTTCGCCAAAAACTGCGCTTCGTTATCGAATCCCCAAACCTCCCGTCCGTTAGGTCCATCATGGGGCAATACAACCATAGGCAGATTTTTGCGATTGGAATGAATGGGATAAGTTAAATAACCCGAAATCTGAATGCCATCTCTCGCCGTATAAGTGATATACTCATTTGGAGAAAGTTCTTTGTCTTTTAGATCGGAATTATTATCTGTTAGCTTCGTTAATTTTTGAGTCGAAAAATCATAGAAATAAATCCCGCCCGGGTTTACGTCCGTATAGGTTTTGATAATGACCTTGTTCCCCGAAATATCAGTATTCAATACCTGAAACTCAAAGCCATCAATCTGCTTCGACAATTGATCATATTTCTTTTTGGTAGCCTCATCAAAAAAATGTCTGTTCTGTCTTGATGTGCTATAATTGACAAATAACAGCTTATTCTGTTCAGTGAAATACCCCCCAGGGCTCACGTCAACATCTTTATGACTATATAGCTCGCCCAGCTCTTTTTGGTTTACTAAATCATAACTTACCAAGGCCAGTTTATCCCTGTCTATATTGGATAAAGCATAAATGATGGCATTTGAACTATCCTTATAACCCAGTGGAGTAAAACTACTTTCAACATCACATCGTATAATCTCTTTAAATGGTTCTTTTTCTGAACTTCTATAGAGCACAGATTGCTGTACAGAATCGTTGGCCACAGCCAATCGTACCTGCCCATCATTAGATACAACCCAGGAGCTCATATTTCCCGGATTCTGTAAAACCAATTCCCGAGGCCTCCCGTCTAAATAGATACGATAAAGGTCAAAAAAAGAAGAGTCTCTATCGTTGATTCCCGCTATAAAACTATCACCTCCGGTCGCCATAGCATGAATCCATCGAAACCGACCTCGTACCGGTTTAATCAATGGCCAAATCTTTTCTGTGTTGATGTCCACAGCATATAAACGTAAACTGTCCTGCGAAGATTGTTCCGTCAAAAAGGAAATTTTTGAATCATTGTTCCAAGCGAAGGATTTTACATTAATATCATTTTGATAAGTAAGCTGTTTGGAACTATCCTTATTGATCAAATCTATTAAATAGATATTTTTGCAATGATTATCTAAGCCAATGTAAGCGATAAATCGACCATTTGGAGAAATCTTAAAATTTGATTTTTCAGGTGTAGAAAAAAATTGATTTATTGGAATAAGATCAACACTATGTCGTTGACACCCCAACATGATCATGGCAGAAAAAAACAAACCTATCCAAAATTTCATCCTCATAATCCCAAATACATCCTTATCATTTATTCCAAATATTGCAATTAAATACGGAATTGTATGAAATGCAACCTTATTTTTACAAGATATAGTAATTAAATGTAATATTCAAACTTATCTCGGTTCTGTCCTTTAGAATCTTTTTTATCGCAGAAAAATAGCGTATTTTTGCATATGTTTTTATACAATGTCTCCGTTATAGCAGAAGAAACAATCCATCAAGAGGTCGTTTCATGGATTCAGGATAATATCGTGCAATCCCAAAAATTTCAAGTGCATTTTCTGGAAATGCTACAGTCTCCACACGAAGGTATGACCTACTGCATTCAAGTTATACTCCCTACAGAAGACCATATAGCAGATTTTCAGCAAGTGCATCTAATTCCATTACAACAACTCATTTCGGAAGTATATAAAGACAAGGTGTTCCTTTTCGACAGTACCATGAAGTATCTAAAAAAATAAAAGAGCTCTGTAGAGCTCTTTTATTTTTTTATTTCATTAATATCGTTACCATCTTCTTCAAAGTTCTTATTATTCTTTTCACCTATCTCTGCCGCCAATTCATAGCGCGGATCATAACTGATTTTTGGCGTTAAAAAATGAAGTAAAATCAAACGGGCATATCTAAAATTAAAAGGTGCGAAGACCAAAATGGTTACAGCTAGACCAATCAGATAAGACCAAGGAGACTCGCTTCCTGTCAAAATTGCGATAGCAACAGATACAGTAACAATCTCAGCGACAGACAAAGCATAACTCACATACATGGCAGCATAGAAATACCCCGGCTCAACCTCGTACTTGACACCACAATAAGGGCAAGTATCATTCATATGCTGCTTGTGTAAACTGTATACCTTTCCTACAAATACATTACCAATATGACACTTCGGACATTTGGAATGTATCATTGCATGGAATTTGGATGTGGGCATTAAGAATCTATTTTATTTCGTTTAAAAATTTCTTTGTTACGGGGTTCTTCTTGCGGTATTTTTTATACCATAAATAACCAAGGCCCGCCGCGGCTAGATAAGGTATTACCAATAGAAACAAAATACCGTCATTCAGACCTCTTCCTTGCATATTTCCTTCCTTCGTAGAATTCTCAGCGTTCAATGTACACATCGCACACTGTCCGTACGAAACAGACACAGCCGAGCAGCTTAAGGTAAATATTAGGAGTAAATATTTAAACCATTTCATAGCACAAAGGTACTGAAATTTTAACGATTAGCGTGCCAAAGATTCAAATTTATCCCAAAAGCCATCTTTCGGCAAAGAAGCGATCAATTCCATCTTATCCTTTTTTATTGGATGCGTAAAGGTCAATGAACGAGAATGTAAACAAATACTGCCCAAAGAACTGCCTCTTGGATATCCATACTTATTATCACCAACAATAGGACATCCCATCGCTGCAAGTTGCGCACGAATCTGATGTGTACGACCTGTTAAAGGCTCTACGCGCAGCAAATAGAATCCATTCAACTCACCCACCAATGTATAATCCAACTCGGCATAACTTCCGCCTTTCACCTCGCGTGGAAAGGCCTTTGTTACCCTTGTTTGTCTATTCCGAACCAACCAATTGATAAGTTTCCCCTCAGTTTTTCGCGGACGCTGTCTAACGATTGCCAAATAGGTCTTTTTCACATGTCTATCCTGAAAAAATTTATTCATTCGCTCTAGCGCCTTGCTTGTTTTGGCGAACAAAATCATACCACTAACAGGTCTATCTAATCGATGAATAACACCAACAAATGCTTCATTTGGCTTATCATATTTCTTTTTCAAATATACTTTCACCATATCTTCTAAAGATAGGTCTCCTGTTTCATCCACCTGCACAATATCCCCGGCTTTCTTATTTATAGCGATGAGATGATTGTCTTCGTAAATGACGTCTTTATCGGTTATTTCGCTGTGATTCATTTCTTTCAAATATAAAAGGGTTATCCAAATACTATACAGTGCTAAGACCTGTTGAGTTGGATCCCATAATGACGCTATTATTTATTAAAAAAGGCCCTACGCAAGCGTACAGCCTTTCCTTATGTTCTTTTTTAACACAACTTACTTTGCAGTGTCCGCTTTAAGCAACTCAGCTTTTTTCGCATCCTCCTTCATCTTCTTTTTAAAGAAACCACGCAACAAGAAATTATGCTGCAATGCCTCCATATTCTCGTCCAGTTTGGATGTGCTCGAATTTAAATTATTGATTGCCGATTTAATTTGATTTGCCGATGCCGGGTCATTCAATAACACACCCACCGCATTATCTTTATCATTCAATCGACTTGAAGCATTATTCAAATTGTTTATCAATGCATTTGCTGTCTGAGAAACTCCTTGCAACTGCGCTGCAGACTGACGCAGGTTAGAGAATATAGCGGTATCAGTCGTTAAATCATGAATCAAGCCCTTATTGCTATTTAAAGAGTTTGTCAAGGTAACCAAATTAGCAGATGCTTTATTCGCATTATTCATTGCAGCACTGATTGACAATAATGTAGCACGCAATGTATTAACCATAGAAGTATCGGTCAACATCGCTCCAACCATTCCTTTTCCGTCCGCCAATCCACGTGATATTTCTACAAAGTCAGTCGTAATCTTTGCTAAGTTTTCATTATTTACCTGCAATGTTTCCATCATTGCTTCCATGTCCGCAGTCTTCGCCGAACGCAAGAAATCACCTGTCTCCACTGTTGGCGCATTTTGCGACCCTCCAGAAATCACTACGATCTTGTTACCAATCAAACCGTCCGAGCCCAATTTTGTTACAGCATCTTTACGAATATATTCAGCAGATTTCTCCTCGATTGTCAATACCACCTCAACATCCTGCACGCTTTTAAAATGTATATTCTTAATGATCCCTACCTTAACCCCAGAAAACCACACATTACTCCCCACTTTCAATCCAGCGACATCGGGAAATGAAGTCGTAATTTCGATATTTCTAGTAAATTTCTTTTGCTGGCTACCCAAAATAAAAATACCCGCTAAAAGAATCAATACGCCTAAAAAAACAAAAATACCGACAATGATTGCTCTTTTATTTTCTGCCTTACTCATGTATATTATAGAATAAAATTATAATTATAAAACGCTCTTACACGTGCGTCATCTGTATCAAAAATCTCTTCAAAAGACCCCTGTCTTTCAAACTTGCCATCCAACAACATTACAATACGGTCTCCCACCTCTTTCGCACAAGCTAAATCATGCGTAATAATAATTGATGCTGTTTTATACCTCTCCTGAACCTCATTAATCAATCCATTAATCTCCAAACAAGTGATCGGATCTAGTCCTGCTGTTGGTTCATCGTACATCATGATTTCAGGTCTAAGAATCAGTGTGCGCGCAATACCAATTCGTTTACGTTGTCCACCCGACAACTCCGATGGCATCTGATTGATAGCTTGCGAAAGCCCTACTCCATCCAAAACCTCTTCTACAGCGTAGTTGATCTCCGAACGTGTTAAGTTCCGTTTATTTCGAACCAATGGAAATTCCAAATTTTCGCGCACAGTCATACTATCATAAAGCGCACTATTCTGAAAAGAAAACCCTATTTTTAAGCGTAATTCACGCAGTTCGCGATCATTTAATTCAAGAACTGACTCTCCCAAAACATTGATCGTCCCCTCATCCGGTCTTAATAAACCAGAAATCAATTTGATCAACACTGATTTCCCCGTTCCAGAACGTCCAAGCACAACGAGATTTTCTTCTTTATATAAATCCAGGTTGACACCACGTAGGACGTGATTATCACCGAAAGACTTGCTAACATCCCTAATTTCAATGACCGGCTTCGAATGGTCGATGGTTGATTTAATCTTTTCCATAGCTCGCTATCCAAAGAACGATAAAACTTGAACAATAATTATTTCCTCAATAAATACAAGGAACATCGAAGCTACAACGGCAGCATTGGCTGCCTTACCCACACCTTCAGTCCCCTTTGAAGAAAAATAACCGCAATAACAACTTACAGCTCCAATAGTAAAACCAAATATAACCGCACGCAAAACCATAGCACCTAAATCCTTAAATGCTATCGTCTCAAATACTTGCGTAAAAAAACTCAAAAAGCTTAAGTCGTCTTTACTCATCATACTTAGGTAACCGCCTAAAAGACCTATACCCGCTACATAAAAACATAGTACAGGAATCCCAATAGTTGTAGCTAATATTCTACTTACAATAAGATACTTATATGGATTAGTTCCCGAAACTTCCATGGCATCGATTTGCTCCGTGACATTCATCGAACTTAGTTCCGCACCGATTTGCGAGCCCACTTTACCCGAAGCTATTAAAGCTGTCACCAGCGGTGCAAGAGCACGAACAATAGCAATCGAAATAAGCGAAGGCAACATCGAAGTCGCCCCGAATTCTTCCAAAGAAGGACGCGATTGTTTTGTAAAGACAAATCCAACAATAAACCCCGTTAAACTGATCAAAGGCAAAGATTTGTAGCCTATTTCATAGCACTGGCGGACAATTTCTTTAAATTCATATGGTGGAGTTACCAATTCGCGCCAAAACCGTAGCAAAAAACGGTGAATGTTTGCGAATTCTAGAAAAAAAGTCTGAAGTTTTTTAGCCATTTAAATGATGTCTATTTCAAATTAATGTGTCATAAAACACGTCTTATGCTGAACAAACACGTAGCAATTCGAGCGGTAAAGGTAAATAAAAAATATGTATCTAAAATTGTCGTTTATGTAAAAAGATCATCAATTTGACTTTTATATAAAAAAAATCAGATTTCCAGTGTACCGATTAAACCATTTTATACGTTATGCTGTCATAATAACAAAGACAATACAATAGAGTTTTGTCACACTTTTAAATATTACAGTCATGAAAAATTTAGGCAACATAAAATATTGGGTACTTGGTTTTATAGGTATCGCTTCTTTTTCAAGTTGCGCGACTTCAATGGCCCAACGGAGTGGATATAATGGTTATAACAATTATAACAATGCTGGAGTTTCGTTCCAGATGTTCTATGATCAACTCTCCCCTTACGGACAATGGGTTAATGATCCCAATTATGGTTATGTCTGGATTCCGGACGTTGGCCCGAACTTCCAGCCTTATGCAACCAATGGTTATTGGACAATGACCGACTATGGTAATACCTGGGTATCCAACTATGACTGGGGTTGGGCTCCATTTCACTATGGTCGCTGGAACTACAATGACCGTTATGGATGGGGATGGGTTCCTGACTATGAATGGGGGCCAGCATGGGTAAATTGGCGTCAAAGTAACGACTACTACGGTTGGGCACCAATGGGCCCGGGCATGAGTATAAATGTATCTGTTAATATTCCAATGAACTTTTGGACATTTGTGGGAGTCAATCACTTTATGAATAGGGATATGGATAGATATTATGTTAATCGAAGAAATTACAATAATATCTATAACAGAACCACCATTATCAACAATACAACGATAATTAACAACAACTATTATGTTGGTGGCCCTCGAAGATCTGACATCGAACGTTCGACAGGAAGAAGCGTAACAGTTAATAGAATTGCAAATGCCGATCGACCTGGATCTGCCCGCAGTAGCAGCAATCGTAGTAATGAAATCAGTATGTACCGTCCAAATGTAGACCGTAATACAAGATCTTCTGCACGTCCTACAAATGTCGTGGATGCATCTACCCGAACACGTAATAACAATAGTGAGATTTCAGATCGTACCAATCGTGTTATCAGCAATCGAGACAACATCGATTCAAGATCAGGAAGTCGTGAGTTATATATCGATAACAGTGGAAATGCTTCTGTAAGGTCTCGTAATGATGCCAACAGCGGTGGCTCGAGTCGTAGTTCAAATAATAATACGAGAAGCAGCGACAATGGAACTGTAAATAGAAATACGAACGGTACACAACCTAATTCGAATAACTATGATTTTAGAACACGATCAGGTCGCCAATCGGATGCTTCAAACAATAACAACCCTACATCTACCAGTAGAAATAGACAAAATGGCTCCGTTGATAATAATGGTGTTGTAAACGGCAGAAGTACAGACTACAATAGAAACACAGATTATAATTCACGTTCGCGGTCAAATGCAAGCAGCTCTAATCAGACTGTGCCTCCACGAGTACCGACAACAACGCCGCAACGAAATGGAAATTATGATGGCAGTAGAACACGTTCAAGCCAACCGGTGTCACAGCCTGTCCAAAATGGAAATAACAACGCTGGCAGCAGGAGCCGTTCGAGCCAACCGGTATCGCAACCTGTAGCACAACCAACTCAAAATCGGAGCTACGAAAACACAAGAAGTAGATCAAATACAGACAATTCATCGTCCGTATCGCGATCAAGGTCTTCAGAAAGCTCCGGTGAACGTAACTCTGGACGTTCTTCACAAGGATCAGAAAGATCTAGAACAAGATAATGACAGCCGAGTAAAATAATAATTCATATCTGGCGGGTAAAATGAAAAATTTTATCCGCCTTTTATATGCATGTCTTTTTATATTTATCATGAACAATCCATACATTTTCACGTTAATTAGTAAATTTACCGCTTCAAACAAAAAAACAGATCGATAAAGATGGCTTCATTTACCTCTATATTAGATAATGACTTTTACAAATTCACCATGCAGCATGCTGTGGTTAAGTTGTTTCCAAAGGCCAAGGCACGTTATCATTTTATTAACCGGGGACATCATAAATTTCCCGATGGTTTTGACGTGCTCCTGAAGGAAGCTGTCAATGAGATGGCTAATTTGAAGTTAACAAAAGCAGAAAAGGCATTTTTTGCCAGAACATGTCCTTATATAGACCCAACCTATTTTGACTTTCTTCAAGGTTATCGCTACGATCCCGAAGAGATCAAAATATTCCAGGATGGCCCCGACCTTGAAGTCATTATCGAAGGGTACTGGTACCGTACTATTCTTTGGGAGGTTCCGTTGATGTCGCTCATATGTGAACTTTTTTATGAATCCCAAGGTCTACAACGTTCCTCGGATGCAGAAGTAATCGCCACAGCCAAAGATAAAATCGAAAAATATAAAAAACTCAATATCACAATTGCTGATTTTGGCACCCGCAGACGTCATTCTTATGAAGTCCATGATATGGTCGTTCGCACACTGAAGCAATATGGCGAAAAAACATTTATAGGGACCAGCAATGTACATTTGGCAATGAAATATGAGACGAAACCAATTGGCACACACGCCCATGAATGGTTTATGTTTCACGCCGCCAAATACGGTTATAAAATGGCCAATCTACTTGGTCTTGAACATTGGTCTGATGTCTACCGAGGTGACCTCGGAATAGCACTATCGGACACCTATACTACGGAAGTTTTCTTTCAGCAATTTGACAAAAAGTTAACCAAATTATTTGATGGAGTCCGTCACGATAGCGGCGACCCGCTTGAATTTACAGACAAGGTTATTGCACACTATAAGAAAAATGGAATCAATCCCCTCTCAAAGACAATCATATTCTCGGATGGCCTAGACTATGAGAAGGTCGAAAGAATCGCGAGCTACTGTGAGGGGAAAATCTTGCATTCCTTTGGCGTTGGCACCAATTTCACCAATGATGTGGGACTCAAACCCATGAATATCGTCATTAAGATGACTGACGCTTTACCAGAAGATGATCAATGGACGCCAGTTATCAAACTATCTGACGAACCGATGAAACATACAGGAGATGAGGACTCCATATATATTGCAAAAAAAGTATTAATGATTGATGATGACAATGCATAGAGATGTATACGGTGAGGCCTTAGATGATTACTTTGTACATCAAGAAGAAAAGTTCCCTTTAATACTCCATACAAGTTATGGCGACCAAGATGAAATGCCCGTTGAGATTTTCTTTCGGGAACCCGATGATTTTCCTGAACTGGAATTTATTGGACTATCCTTATGTGATGGACGTGTACTGGATGTTGGAGCAGGAGTTGGCAGCCATAGCCTGTATCTCCAAGAAAAAGGTTTTGAAGTAGATGCACTGGAACTCTCGCAAACCGCTTGCCATATTATGCAACAACGCGGGGTACAACATATTATCTGCGAAGATTTCTATAAATTCGAAGGCCAAAAATATGATACGCTATTGCTTTTAATGAACGGAATAGGTCTTGCCGGCGACGTAGATGGTTTTCGAAAACTATTACAGCATAGTAAAGAGTTACTGACTGAAAATGGCCAACTGATTTTTGACTCTTCAGACATCAGTTATTTGTACAAAGATTACAACATCAAAAAACCAGCGCATTATTTTGGGGAAATTCAATACCAGTATGAGTACAAAGGAACTCGAGGAAATCTTTTCAAATGGCTCTATTTAGACCAGGATTTATTGATCAAAATTTCGCACGAACTGGGTTGGGTTGTACAAATTTTGTATGAAGATGAGAATGATCAATACCTCGTCCGCATGGAACTAAAAAAATAGCCTGTTGTTTATAACAGGCTATTTTTTTTTATTATTTCTATGTTATTATATATATTATTTCTGTGTTCTTATATAGATATCTCCCATGGATGTTTTTAAAATAACATCCTGTCCACCACCATTCATTTTGCCTTTCACGGCGTTACCCATCGGAGTTGATTTGGCTTCCTCGGCAGGTTTTTCGAATTGAAATTCGTCCGCAGCATAGATATTCCCCATAGCAGATTTTACATCCACATTAGCGCCGAAATTCTTTGGGAAGGCAACATCTACGGCGCCCATGGCAGCGACTAAAGAAATCGGTCCTTTGACAGGTTGAACAAATTTGGCTGTAACATCTCCCTGTGAAACCTTTACATTGATCGGCCCGGTAACATTCAATAAATTCACGTCGCCTATCGTACTAGCAACTTCAACCTCAGCCCGGATATCTTTTAATTCGATAACTCCAGCATTAAACATAGCCCCACGCCCTCCTTTGATCGTCACAGGTAAATCCATTGGTATCTTGATACGAATAGAATCTTCTAAGGGCATCCCAACCATACTTATTTCAGTCACTCCACCTTCTGTTTTGATGTTCATACCAAGTCCTGAATTATCCGATAATCCCGAGCCATTGATCACACGTAGGCCTTTTGCACGGTCATTTTCTTCACTTTCCTCTACCTTGGCTGTAATCAGCACATCGTTTCCCTTATAACCTTCAATATAAACATTATCCAATTTTAGTAAAAGTTTATTCCCCAAGTTGGGCACTTTAATTTCTTTCCAGTTTTTCGGTCCCTTTTTACGGCCGAATCCGGCAGAACTGTATGTAAAATTATTAGTATTACTAACAACAACTCCTGAAACCGCTCTAGCCTTTTTAGGAGGATTAGGAGGCTTTGGCGCAGCCACACTTTCTACAGTTTCATTTACTTGGGCCTGCAATACACTTGCAAAGATCAGTGCGACCCCAATCATCATTATCCTTATCTTTTTCATTTCGTTTTAATTTATCTTCATTATTTGTCAAATAATGCATTTTAAGCTTTTTCATAGATTAACCTACACAATCTGACTTCTACCTTAATATATCCTATTATTGATTTAATAATACCGCATATGCTTGCTCCTTCACAAATTTCAGGGTAAATGGATCTTCCACAATTTCATTTAATTTTTCTTTTGTTGTTGCTTTCATCGTCGGATCCTCCTGTTGAGCCATCATTTGCATCAGTTCCATTTGTAAAGTGGGGTCATTTTGCTCCACAAAGAAGTCCTGAACTTTCTGCTGACGTTCTTCTGGACTAAGTCCACTTAATATGGTTTCGATTGCAGCCATGCGGACATTACTACTTTGATCTGACACAGCTGTCTTTTCCAAAGCTCCCACACTATTCCGATCTAACTTACCCCCATCTTTCATCGCCAAGACAGCACTTAAACGCGTGCTTGCGGAACTCGAATCCTGAAGCATCTGAACGTAATCCATTTTCTCTTCCATTTCACGATGAGCAGTTTCCGATACGCTTACTTTTGCCAATTGTTTTCCTTTGCTTTCGATACCGGCGATTGCCTTAACGGGAGCTGAAGCCTCTTGGGTACCAGTATGAATTCCCATCACCTCAGCATCAACTGCTTTTGCATTGTCTTCTTTTTCCGGAACAGTAATAGGATGTACCGCAGCCACAGGCTTCTCTACTTCTATTGCTCGTTGTTGATTAAAAGCATTAAAAGTTGCTGTCCCAACTAACAGGGCTGCTGCCGCAATACTAGCCCACTTCCATAAAGGCTTAATCTTTCTTTCCTGAACAGGGGGAACTACTTGTGGTCTTATTTTATTCCATAAGTCAGCCGAAGGTTCTCTTTGATCAAATGCCTCCCGATTAGCGTTCACAAAATCTTTTAAATTATCCCGCATAATTATACCTTTCCTTCAATTCTTCGTAAATTTTCTTTTTAGCACGGTGATATTGACTACGTACAGCAACCGCTGTCATCCCCAATGTTTCCGCAACCTCATCATGGCTCATGTTTTCAAACAGGTAAAGATTAACAACCATCTTAGGTACGCCTGTCAATTGATCGATCACATGCTCTAAATCTGTCAAACGACATTCACGCCATTCTTTTTCCAGCAATTCGTCTTCGCCATCATCCTTAATTTCCAAATCATCCACCGGCGTAAAATATTGCTTATTCTTCCGTAACAGTGAGATTGCCTTATTCACCCCCATCCTTCTCAACCAGGCTTCCACACTGAGAACTAAATGCCATTTATCTGATCTTGAAAAAAAGTCAACAAAGGTTTCCTGTAAAATATCTTCACTTTCTTCCTGATTGGACAAAATCCGATAAATAGAATTAAAAATCTTTTTTGCATACCGATGATAGAGCTGTGCAAATCCAGACTCATTGCCCGTTTGGCACATCGCTAATAAATCTTTATCGCTAAGCTGATTTTGCACGTTCTAAAATTAATACTGTTAATTCTTATGTTTCTACTATGTAGTCGGGGCTCTGCTGAAAATGTTGCAATATAATTTTATTTTTTTTCTAAAATAATTCTAAAAATGCACAAAAGCCCATTAAAGGGCCTCCTTTCAACAAAAAACACTCAAGAATGAACTTGAGTGTCTGCATTAATAAAATAAACTTAATAAGGATTTTAAAACTCCAGGTATAAGATTATCGATTATTTAACTTTTAGATAGGTCTCCACAATGGTATGTTTAACTCCCAATTCAGGTAAGTTTTCCTCACCTGTCTGAACCAATGTATCTCCTTTTAAAGTAAGTTGAAAATCAAACTTATTACTTTCCCAATCGCGCATTGAACAATATTGTAATCTTTCTTGATAGTTGACACCATCAAAAGAATAGGTCCCCCCACCTGCGACAAACAACGGTTCCTTACCTTTACCTTTTTCCTTATCGTGGTTAAAAAAGGAAAAATGGTCATCATTGAACATTTTAAACATTTCGGTTTTGCTCGTGTCCGTAAAAGCAGTCACCGTATCTTTCCCTTTGATTGTTTTGCTTTCAATAAGCTTATAGGTACCGGTCAAGGATTTGGCTTTTACTGCATCCACATCTTTCTTTTCGGTAGTATTTTTACAGGAAAAAACAAGACAGGAAATCGCAATCGCAAATAGCAGTTGATTTTTTAGGTTTATCATATTTTATAAAAGGTTTAAAGAGGCCAAACTACGAAAGTTCAGCCTCAATCAAAAACAAACCATTGTAATTATTTATCCCACCAAACTCGACCAGACAACTTATCTCCGCCAGGTACTGCGGCCGAAGCTGCTCTGTAGTTTTCGCCATTGATAGCCGCTTCAGTAGAAGGATAAGGGAATCTTCTAGGAATAGTCCCCGAAGTAGCATTTCCTGGATAATTCACAGGAGTTAACGCCGGATACCCACTTCTGCGCCAGTTGCTCCAAGTTTCATAAAAATCCATCATCGTTATCGTATGTGCCCAGTATTGGGTATTGATCTGCTTTAGGGCATCAGCAGCATTATATGGATTCGCAGCCAAATAAGTCTCAGCATCTGCATCACTTATTGTCAAAGAACCATCATACTGATTCAGATAGGTAATGCTTGCCTTCACACCTTTTTTATAATGATCGCTTGCACTACCACCTATTCCCCAACGTTGGGCTGCCTCAGCCAACAGCAACTCGGATTCACCATAGGTCAAAATAAATGTCGCACCGGTCCGCTTGATCATATTAGGATTGGGCGAAGAATATTCTGCAAATGTCGTATAACTTGGGTCGCTACTAATGTTATACTGTGCATTTGATCCCAAATCTTTTCCATTCGGCATCCCCTTTTGCTTGGTTGGATCTGTGATAAAACTCCCGTTCTGTGTTTTGTCCTTTTCTGATAAATATAGTTTTGTAACAGCAACCTTTTGTAACCTCGGATCATTATTGCTTTTTAGATAGTCAATAAACGTTTTAGACCATTTTACATAATAATTCTCTTGGCCACCATCGCCCAATAAAACCTGGCTATTTCTATTCTGAGTAACCCTAGATCCTGATTCATCATGTAAAATAAATGCATTGTCGGCATTACTGTCCATTGTCTTACCCACAGCCTTCTGTACATACTCCTTCGCTTTAGATTCGTCTACTTTAACCAAACGCATCGCTGTTCGTAAGAGCAGAGAATTGCCAAATTTACGCCATTTCGCAATATCACCTTTATAAATAACATCACCAGTGACTTTATCACCATCATCCTTTAATGCTGCAGTAGCCGTTTCAAGTTCCTTTAGCAAATCGTTATAGATGTCCTGCTGCTTATCATACTTCGGTTTATAAACTTTGGTATAAAACCCCAGTCCCGCCTCCGAATAGGGGACATCACCATACAAATCAGTTAAGCGAGCAAAAATTAAAGCTTTCCAAATACGTGCGACATTGTACAGATTTGCATATTTTGGTTTGTCTTTTGTAAACTCAACCACATCCACAATATTACGAACCTGCTCAATATAGGCCCCAACTGTACCCGTACCCCAATACGCCGCGGTATAGCTTTCATTCAGCATATATTTATCGCCGGCCCAATAACTCACTACAGTCGATAGACCCTGCATCATTGTCGACGAGTAAATTAGATTTCCACGCCATGTATCGTATGCAAAATCAAAACTTCCTGTATAAAATAATTGTGCAGAGCTCAATGTATAATTTGGATCCCAATTTTCTTTACCATAAGCAACTGGATCTGTATTTATCTTATCAAAATCTTTTGTACAGCTACTTTCCATAAATAACGTCGCTGCCATTAAACTAATAACTACCGGTTTAATATATCTTTTCATGATTGTTTGCAATTAGAATTTAACACTTAAATTAACACCGTAAGTACGTACAGCTGGTACACCTCCAAGCTCTAGGCCCGGGAAAGTTGCATTATAGCTCGACTCTGGATCTATGTTATTTGTTTTCTTCATGATCGTCCAGAGATTGCGCGCTACAGCACTTACTGTAATCGATTTAACTTTGTTATTAAATAGATTGGATGGGAAAGTATAGCCCATAACGACCTGTCTCAATTTTACAAAATCAGCGCTGTTTACAAATATCTTAGATACATTATTTGCCGTATTGGTATAATAAGTAGAAGCTGTTCTGCCCAAGCTTTCACGATCAGCCACAGTTTCCTGATGTAATCCAAAAATATAACCGTAGTAATCTGTTCCCGAGAAAAGCTTTCCTCCCCATTTTCCATCAACCAAGAAAGAAAAATTGAACCTTTTGTAGCTAAACTCATTATTCCAGCCAGCAAACCATTTATTCATTGCCGAACCGTAGGACTTTAACTCACCCCGGTCAGGAGAACCATCGGCCAATTTTACGATCTCACCATTACTATCGTATTTATAATCGAAAGCCATGATCTGAAAAGCAGGCATACCAACTTTATTCATTAAGTAACCTACACCCGAACGCGAAGTCGCTACCGTCTGCTCGTCCATTCCTTCAGCCAATGAAATCACTTTATTGTCGTTGTAAGAACCATTCAATGAGGATACCCATTTAAAATCTTCCGTTTTGACAACTGTGGCTGAAATCAATGCTTCAAATCCCTTATTTTGCATTTTACCGGCATTGAGTACGGCACCGGCATATCCGCTTGCGGAAGGCGTTGTGATAAAGGAAATCTCATCTTTCGACTTTTTGTTATACCATGTTAGATCCAAATTTACACGATTATTAAAAAGACGCAACTCCGTTCCGATTTCCAACTCTGTTGCTGTAGAAGCTTTTAAAGAAGAGTTCGGAATATTCACATTGTTAATAACCCCTAAAGGTTGTCCGTTAAGTACCTCACTTCTAAAATTATAGGTTAACAAGGTTTGATAAGGATCTGTTGCCTGTCCTACCTGAGCAAAACCTGCTCTCAACTTTCCAAAACTCAACCATGATGGTTTTAGATATTCTGAAAAGATAAATGAACCCGAGATTGCGGGATAAACAGAGTTTAATTTATTATCTACTCCAGGTGTGGCTAAGGTAGAAAACCAGTCAGAGCGTAAACTACCAGTCAAATAAGCTATATCTTTATAAGCAAATTCTAAGGTACCATAAGTAGACTGTGTCTCCGATTCACTTTCGAGATACGCTACCGACTTATTTTTTGCGTTCAAAATATTATACACACCAAATATCGCGAAGTCGGTACCTAAATTGGTCGTCTGTCTGATTTTAGTATTTCGGTAACTCGCACCAAGATTAGGTGTAAGGGTATAATCTCCGAAAGTGAATGACTTACCGACCAAAACATCGGCATTAATATCTGCAAATTTAGTTTCTTGCTCTGCAATTTTACCATTCTCATAATAGCCGGTGCCAGAAGGAACAACATTCTTATAATGATCGGTATAACCATCTCTTCCTGCCCTTCCCTGAACAAACAAACCATTACCCATGGTATACTTTGCTGTTACGGAAGCGATCGAACGATCCCGGTTCGTATTATTGATAAACTCATTTGCTGCAAACCAAGGGTTGGTTGCATACACATTCCCCGAATTATAAAGGATTTCTTTTCCATTGTCATCTTTCCATGGCTTCAAATCGTTTACATTGATGCTCGTTGGCAAAAACATGACGTTGTAATTGGCATTTCCAGCACCGTCAGAAACCATTGGACGATTTTTGACTTGCTCCAGAATCATATTATAGCGTGCATCAATCGTCAAACCTTTGAGTGGCTCAAAAAGTCCAACCAAATTGAACGACTGTCTTTTCAGTCCCGAATTTGGAACAACAGATCTGTTATTGACATCTGTCCCTGACAGACGAATAGAGCCACCATCAAATGATTTATTTAACGCTAATGTATTAGTCCATGTCGAACCAGTGCGGTAAAACCGATCTAAATTTCCCTTTTGTAATGAATAAGGTCTTGATGCGCCATCGAATTGTACGACGGGTGTTCCATCTAATTTAGCTCCCCAGCTTGAACCTCCCACTTGGGCTGCGCCTGCTTGGGTCGTTGGCTTCTCACCGTTTGCCCCCTGACCATAGACTGTTTGCCAATTCGTGTTGTCTATAATTTGCTCGGCAACAAGGTTACTATTAAAATCGATCGAATTGCCTTTTCCTGATTTTGTTGTAATAAGGATAACCCCTGCCTTGGCTCTTGAACCATATAATGCAGATGCTGCAGCACCTTTCAATACCGAAATACTTTCAATATCGTCTGGGTTGATATTGCCGATTGCATCGCCAAGATCGGGTGCATTATCCCATTGGCTCCCTGAGTTTCCTTTGGAATTGGCGTTTCCGATACCTACCGGCTTACTTTCCATAGGAATACCGTTAATTACGTATAATGGTTGATTTGTCTGATTCAAACTCGATACCCCGCGGATGGTCACATTGGACGCAGCTCCGGCACCGCCAGAAGTAGAACTGATATCCAACCCGGCCACCTTTCCTACGAGTGAATTCATCACATTATTTTCACGGGCTGTGGTTAGCGATTCACCGGCAACCTGCGTAACAGAATACCCCAATGAGCGCTTCTCTTTCTTCATACCCAATGCCGTCACAACGACCTCATTGAGCATCCGATTATCTTCCAATAAAACAATTTTCAGATCACCCTCTTTGGTTACGGCCACTTCTTGCGAAGTGTAACCTGCAAAAGAAATAATTAAGGTGTTTCCCGTTGCCGCATCGATCATAAAGCGTCCATTGATATCTGTTGCACGTCCTACCGCGGTTCCCTTAACACGTACCGTAGCACCAGCTAAGGGATTGCCTTTATCGTCAGTGACGACACCTGCGACAGCCACCTGCTGCTGTTGACTGACAACCACAAGACCTTCCTTAGAAACGGAATAAACCAATCCACTTTTATTGAAAAGCTTAGCCAACACATCCAATACCTTGGTATTATTCGCATTGACTGACACTTCTTTATTTAAATTTTCATTCGTCGAATTATAAACAAAGTAATAATCACTTTGCTCTTCGATCATTTTAAGTACCTTGCTCAGTTTTGTTTTTTGGACATCCAAGGAGACTTTTTGTTGGGAAAATACATTTGCCGAAACATTCATAACAGCACACGTAGTCATAATTAAGGCTAGTTTCATCCGGATAATGAATCTAAAATGCACAATATATCCATTGCGCATTTGCAATAAGCAATTTTTAATCATATTTTAGTGTTGGTTAAAATTAATATTAAGCAGCACGCCCCAATGTTGCTGCTTTTGGTTAATCATTTTTTCAATGAAGGATGGTGTTGGTCCACCATCCTTTTTACTTTTCTGATATAGTTATTTTTCTCCCATATACATTAAATTTAAAAGGTTCAACGCTCTGTAAAGCACTCAGTACCTGAGCAATATTCTCCCTACTAAAAGTTGCCGTAAAACGGTATTGTTTTAATTGATCATTTTGGATTTGGATATCCACATCATACCAGCGTTCTAATGTCCGGCGAAGCGATTCAAAATCTTGGTCCACGATTTCTAATCTATTTTCACGCCATGCAATATCTGGTATTTCAGCTGTATTGGATTCTATTGTAGGGATGTTCTCTATGGCAATCTCCTTAATCGGTAATTTGCTCGCGGTTGGTTTATTGGTTTTACGAGCGACTGCTATTTCAGCTTGATTCTTAAAGATCGTGATTTTTTGATTCGGCTTGATGACCACAGAATTTTCACGCTGTCCTTTGCTCGTCATTTCAATCGAACCTTCTACAAGCAGTGCTTCTGCTGTAGGTTCATCGGAATAACTCTTCACATTAAATGTTGTTCCCAGGACCTTGATATCAAAATCAGATGCTTGTACCACAAAAGGTTTTTCCTTATTCTTGGCCACCTGAAAATAACCTTCACCCGCAAGCCGCACCACACGCAATTCCTGATTGAAATCTGCCGATAACTCCAGTTTACTAGCAGAGTTTAATGTCACTGTACTTCCGTCACTTAATTCGAAGGTCTTTTTTTCACCATTTTTTGTTTGATAGACCTGGCCAATTGCGCTTATTGGTAATGTCGTATCAACTTTGCCTGGTTGAGCATAATACCAGATACCACCCGATACCAAAGCGACAAATACAGCGGCAATGGCTGCCCATTTAGGCCAGTTAAACCGATAGGACACGCGATGTTCTACTGGAGCATTCTGCAGATCTGTCTTCAATTTTTCCAATTGCTCATTCACAGGTCTACGGTTACCAACCAAGAGTTGAAATAGGCGTTTGGCTTTCAGAATCGTCTCCGCTTGTTCTGGATGATTCAGGCTATATTGTTGCCAGTATAGAATACAGTTTTTATCTTCTCCCGAACAATACTTCTGAAAAGTATCATCAATCAAAAAATCTTCTAACTGTTTATAATCTTTTTGGCTCATTCTTTTGGGTATTTACTCTATAGTGCCCTAAAGCATGGCTTTTTCCTAAGGAAAATTTAAATTATTTTTCAATCAACTGAAAATCAATCAATTATTTTAAATAAAAAATATCAACACACCTACTTTTGCAAACATCGTACGAGCATGTTATTATTGAAGGCTTAAAATAAAAAGCCAGACACAAAACTTAGATATCTTTTAATTCCTCCCTCAGAATCTTTAAAGCATCATAAAGTGTATTGTAGGCAGTTTTCACGGACATCTGCGTAGTTTCAGCTATTTTTTCATAGGAATAGCCCTCAAAAAACTTCAGATTCACCAGCTGTTTCTGACGAAAAGACAACTTCTCCAGCGCCTCCTTCAAACGGATCTGTATAATTTCATTCGTCTGTACTTTGATGACAAACTCCTCATAGGGCATCTCCACCCAATCATCTTCAGCTTTCACATTTTGAAGGGCTGTATTGATTTTATGTTGTTTCTCCAGTAGACGCAGAATACGTCTTTTTAAAAAAGTAATGAGATAGGACTGTACATTTTCTACCCGATCTAGCTGTTCTCTTTTCTCCCAAATTTTAACAAATACCTGATCGGTTGCTTCACTTGCCAAGTCACTGTCGCCACAAGTGCGTATTCCAAAATTGACAAGCTCTTGATAGAGCGCCGCGTATAGATCAAAGAAAGCCGTCTCGTCTCCTGTACGAATACGTTCCCACAATAAGCGGTACCCCATTTTATTTCTCATAATAAAGCATATAATCCGAAAAAAGCCAATAATAAGTCCTCAGTTCCAAAAGTATAAACTTAATCGGTAAAAGGAGAAAGAAACGAAAAATTACATTGAAGCGAAGAACAAAGTAAATCGTTTGAATTGAATATTGTAATTTAGTTCCTTCATTAAGGATATAAAAAGTAAAAACACAACAGCAGTATACAGCCGTTGACTAGATTTAAACTCACATGAAAACTATTTTTGCCATTGTAGGTAGCGCCAGTGCACATTCATCCAATCATCATATTGTAAGTCACCTCCAACAGGAGATTAGTGCCAATATCCATTTCACGCTATTTGACCGTCTTAAAGAACTGCCTCATTTTGATCCTGAAGAAAGCCAGACCCATCCACCAATCGAAATTATTGCACTTCGTCAGGTAATCAACGATGCCGATTTGGTATTGATCAGTAGCCCTGAATATATTTTCAGTGTACCCAGTGGATTAAAAAATCTACTTGAATGGTGCGCCGCAACCACGGTTTTCACCGATAAACCCGTTAGTATCATTACCGCTGCTGCGCAAGGCGAAACAGCGCATATCGAACTACAACGTATCCTGCAGGGACTGGGCGCTCAAATTGATGAAAAACGAAATCTGCTGATACAAGGAGTCAAAGGGAAACTGGATGCCACTGGGGCAATTTGGGACGAACAGCTCAATTTAGAACTAGAAAAGCTGGCAACACAACTTAAAGAAGATTAATACACACTAGGTTCAGCTCCATTTTCATCCAAACCATAAAAATTAGCGCAATCCATAATTTGAAGATTATTATCTTTACGACATGCAAGAACAAATTAATAATCCATTACACGGAAAAAGGCTCGACACGATCATTGAATATTTAGTGGAGTATTATGGTTGGGAAGAGTTGGGACAACGCATATCCATCCGTTGCTTCAATGAGAATCCGAGCGTCAAATCCTCCCTAACTTTCTTAAGGAAAACACCTTGGGCTAGAGAGAAGGTCGAACAGCTCTATGTAAAAACCTTGTTGAAGAAATAAGTTTTTTTCATATTTCATAACGAATAATCTGATTATTAAGCATATCTTTGCCGCCATGAAAAAAATTGCCGACTACCGGAAGTTACTTAACGTAGAGAAATCTGTGGATCTTAAAACCCTAAAATCTACCTACCGGACAATCATGAAAGAATGTCATCCAGATAAATTTGTCAATGATGAAGAAGGTCGTTTGGCTGCAGAGCAAAAAAGTGTGGAAATGATTGAAGCCTACCATTTCCTGGTAAGCATCTGTCCAGAAACATTAGAGCAACAGTTGCCGATCTACACGGAGACAATTACCAATTCTGGCATTCAGGATATTGACTGGAAAGCACAAATATTGACAGTCACTTTTCATGACGGCAGTCAATATGAATATTTCGGTGTTCAGCGGAATGACTATATTAAATTTGTCAACGCAGATTCTTTAGGTCGATTTGCCCGTAGACACATCTTCCATTCTTATCCTTACCGCAATGTATTAAAGACTGCGACAGTTGCTTAAACACTGTTCTTTCTCAGCTATACAAAGATAAACGCCCTCTATCAGATTGATATAGGGCGTTTACGTAAAATGTTAAATGTTTAAAAGCTATCTATAGAACAATGCTATTGCCAAATAGTTTTTAGTTTTATAATTTTAGCATAAGACCTGCCATTCCACCTCCATAAAACGTATTTCGGGTACGGTCTCTCCGCCAAGCTTTCCACAATGTACTACCACCATAAATTGAATTCTCGTCTCTTTCCGCATAGTTCAAGCTGGGAGCCACAAATATAGACATGCGCTCACTTAGTTTAAACGCCGGAATTACCCGCAGCGAGGACTGATGATTATCCAGGCTTTTAAATTTCTCTGTCAGATAATTACGTGTAGCTATTTCCGTACGCAGACTAAACTTGGTCCTATTGATCAATACTGCACCTAAACCTGCTTCAAAGGCATATTTATCCGGTCTGTTGCCATCGAGTGCCCTATTGATCGATAATATACTATAGAGTACACGACCACCTGAACGAAATTGTAATCCGAGATAGCTATCCTCATTGACCGCTACTGAAAGACTCTGCTCACCATTTTTAATAAAATTAAGCAGACCAATGGGATAATCACTACTATCGGCAATATTAACGATACCTGCCACCTGAACTCCGCTTACTTTTTTAGCTTTATTAGCGATGCCTGCTAATTGACTTCCAACAGTCGATTCGCTATTGTTAAGTATGCTAGCAAGCTGTGTCGTTCCTGGAGCCTCATTGGCTAAATTTACAACACCAGCGATTTGAACACCTCTAACCGTATCCGCTTTGTTAAAAACACCCGCTATTTGCAGACCTTTCACTTCCCCGGAAACATGGTTTCCCACACCGGCGATCTGTACCCCACTTACATTTTCTCCTACACCATTGAAGACGCCTGCCACTTGCAAACCTTTCATTTCTCCGAACACACGGTTTCCTACACCGGCAAGTTGTACACCACGCACACTTCCCCCAACGGCATTGAAAACACCGCCCATTTGCAAGCCTTGCATATCATATTGATTAATATTAAATACGCCACCAAGCTCAATACCTTTTACCCCCGCAGTAGATCCACCAATAATGTTTATGGAAAATTTATTCACAATTTGCGATTGTATAAAACCATGTGTACTTAATCCCGGTGTCATCGAAATTTGGTATGGGCTATACAAAAACATCCCGCCCAAATTCATACTTTGGATCTTTTGGGCAGGAGACAGAAATACCCGTCCCCAAAAAGATCGATAAAGACCATGATCTTCTTCATACCCTTCAAAATAGCCATATTCACGCTTCTTCTTATCGCCAATTTGCGCTTCTATCGGAAAAATCACCATAACACTGGTGTCCCGAAAAGCCTCCTTACTAACGTTCACTGCAATGAGATTACTTTTTTTCTTTACGTCCAGCTCAAAGTAGCCATTTCGGTCCGTCAACGTAGACAATAAAGCACTTCGATCAAAGATACTGGCATTGGAAATCGGATTATTAGTCCGAATATTTTTGATATACCCCGCTATAACAACTTTGTTTTTATGAGGTGTCTTCACTTCAAACTCCACCGACATCCGCTGAGGTGTATATTGAATAATAATATGCCGTCCAAGTTCTTTAAAACTATATTCCTTGCCCAAAATCCGATCCAGATAATCATACAAATTCCCTTTGAAGGCTTTAGTATGAATCACACTGTCTGTCTGTAGGATATTTCCATTAAAGGAGAACAATACATCCTGCTGCTCCTTCAACAAACGAAAAACTTCACCTACAGTAGTCTCTGGAAAGGCTGGTATTTGAATCGTTGCAGCGAGCTTTTGCTGTGCCCTTCCCAAATGGAACGAACACAGCATTAAAATTAAGAGATAAAGCTCTACCCTCTTTATAAAAAATAGTATCATGTTGTTTTCTATACAATTTTGTTCTGAAAATATATCTATCTGTTGGCTCACCTCGTCAGATGAATCTCGCTGTCTTTCACATTTACGTTTAATCCAAATGTGCTAGAAATGACTTTCAAAATTTCAGTTAAACTATTTTGTTCGAATTTTGCTGTCAATAATAATTTCTGATCAGCAGGATGGTCAATAATAATCTTATACGCATAAGCTTGATTTAGCAGCTCAACAACACGCTGCAATGGGGTATTCTCAAAATCAAACACACGATCCACATAATATTTATAAAACTGATCCTTGACAGGTTCCTTTCCTACTTTTATTGTATCACTATCCCGGATTGTAATCATTTGTTGTGGTCGCAAAAAGACTTCCTTTTTTGCATAACCGACTTTAACCAATCCTGTAGCAACAATAACTTCCGTCGCATCTGATGTTCGGCGCACATTAAAGCTGGTGCCCAATACCGTAATTTTGGTTTTCCCTGTCTCAATGACAAAGGGATGTTTTTTATCCTTGTGGACCTGGAAAAACACTTCCCCTCTTTTCAATGCCACATTTCTATTATTATTGGTCCACCTGCTTGAATAAGCCAGCTCCGTATTTTTATTTAAGGTAACTACCGAACCATCAGGTAGGGAATCTTGGCGCACTTGCTCCATACTCGAAAGAAACATTTCCTCACGATGAGATTGATCAAACACATAGAATCCTACAGCACAAAAGACCAAGATACTTGCTGCTAACCACCAGCTCCATTGAATTACAGAAGTCTTTTTTTGGGGGATTACCGCAGCTTCTGCCGCTCTTTTATCTCGCACAACTTTGAAGTCAGCCCAAGCCTTATCTACGTTCACATCAGGAACATCCAGGGGTTTGGGCAAACTATCCCACATTTTTTTCATTTTTATGTACTCCTCCTTATTGTTAGCGTCTTCTTCTAACCAATCGTGTATCATGATATTCTCTATTTCATTGGTCTCGCCAATGATATATCTTTCTAACAGTTCCTTATTCATAGCGTATAGATAAGAAAGCAAATAATCAATGTTAAATAATCCATAAGTTCGATACGCAAATGCTTCAGTGCCTTGCTCATATGTCCCTCAACAGTTTTAATCGACAGATCCAGGGTTACTGCGATATCCTTATATTTCATTTCCTGAAAACGGCTTAACTCAAAGACCGTACGGCTTTTTTCAGGTAATTCCGCCAATGCGACCTGTAGCTTTTCGTCCAAATCCCGCGTACTTTCATCAACCGCAGGTACAAAATCCTGCCTATGCAGTTCGTGGGATTGATATTTTAGCTTACGTTGCTCTTTTTTCAGCACATTCATACTTTCATTATAAATAGCCCGATATAAATACGCTTTTAATGAAGTATGTATCTGCTCCTCCCAATCGCGTTCCCAAAGCCGCAAAAACACCTGTTGCACAACCTCTTCCGCCACATCACTATCGCCTAGATACCGGTAGGCATAACGATGTAACTCTTTGTAGTGCGCCCGAAAAAGCTGCTCAAAATTCTTTTCTTTATTTTCCGACATTGATCAAATCTGTCTTATTGTTTAAATAATCCACTTTATTAGTAAGACACCCCAATAGACTATTACCCTTACAAATTTTTCACTTTTTTTAATATCAACTTCGATACATCCGCCATATAATTTCAAATCCCTTATTTATACCTATTCGTAATTCTTTTCGTATAGATGCTCAGGCGAGTACATGACATCCTCCCATCGGCCAATGATATTTACCCAAAAAACTTTATAAAAAGGCTTTTGTGACGACTAAAGGTAAGCCATCTATTTTATAAAATATTTTTTTTCTAAGGGTATATGGATTTTCCATTGTCATAAAGGAAAGAACAACATACAATTGATCACAAAAAATAATTTGACAATGAAAACAACATTCAAAGTAGCCCTGTTGGGATTGACATTATTAGGAATTGCAGGTACTACACAAGCGCAAGATATCACTTATGGTTTACAGGTCGGAAGCAACTATCATATGAGTTCCTTTGGCAACAAGTCTGTCAAAGATAATAATGGCAAAGTCGGCGTATCTGTAGCAGGATTTGCCCGTATTGGAGATCGCGTTTTCTTCCAGCCCGGAATCGGTGCCAGTCTGTTGCGTAAAGAATATACCTTCGAAAATGTGCAGAAAACACCTAAATTCTATCAAATAAATCTACCATTACAGGTCGGTTATAAATTTTTGGAAAATGGCGACTTCAACCTCCGTGGGCTATTGGGCCCGCAGTTAAACTATGATGTAAAAACAGTGAAGTCCAGCGCAAATACCGATTATAAGAAATTTTCATTTGATGGTAGAGTGGGGATCGGTGTAGATATCAGTCACCTTACATTAGATGCTTATTACAGCCATGGTTTTACGAGTATCGACAAGACCTTAGACGCAAAAAATAAAACAATCGGCATTATGGTCGGTTATAAGTTCTAATCAGCATCTATTAACTAAGAAAAACGCCATTCGATTTAAAATGGCGTTTTTTCGTATTTACATTTTATTTTTTGTCAATAATTACTATTTTAGCCCTACAAAAAAATTATTCCGGCTAATCGTCCTATTTAAATACGACTTTCAATCAAATTGGAATAAACGGGATGTAGCGTAGCCCGGTATCGCGCCAGCATGGGGTGCTGGAGGTCGTCGGTTCAAATCCGGCCATCCCGACGGGAGAAGCTCTAACGAATGTTAGGGCTTTTTTTATCTAAGCTAGTACAGAACCTACTACCCGGCCCCATATGATACGTTTCGATCTCAAAATAATTCTTTACATTTGCACTATGAAAATGACTGTAATGTTATAACACCCTTTTCTTGCTTAGTTCTTAAGCATGGCGCTGTGTACTATCCACATAGCGTAGATTTCTATTTTAAAATTTTATTCATTATCTAAACAAATAGGTCAATACGCAATTATTGTCCCTAAATAGGTTATATATCAAAAGAATTATGTCAGAAATACTAAGTAAAAAGGAAATAGAGCAATTCATTCTTAGTGGCTTTGTTCGCATTGAAAATGCATTTTCAAAAGAAACAGCGGATGCAGTTTTAGATATCCTATGGAATGACCTTCCCTGTGAAAGGTCTAATCCGCAAACTTGGACCGAACCAGTTATACGCTTGGGTATGTATACTCAACCACCTTTTATCGAATCATTAAATACAAAAAAAATACATTTAATTTTTGATCAATTGGTGGGTAAAGACAGGTGGATACCCTGTCGAAATGTGGGTACCTTCCCTATAAGGTTTCCATCTATCCAGAAACCAAATGATACGGGTAAGCACGTCGACGCAAGTTTCGCTGGCCATGACCCAAACAATTATTTAGAGTGGCGTATCAATGTCAGATCCAAAGGTCGAGCTTTATTAATGCTTGTGTTGTATTCGGAGGTAAGCGAAAATGATGCGCCTACGATCATATATGAAGGTTCTCACATTGATGTGGCAAAGCTCTTAGCCAAGGAGGGAGAGTTTGGTCTTTCGTTTATGCAGCTTGCGAATAAGTTGGACGAGCTGCCCAAAAGGAAAGAGGTGTATGCAACGGGTAAAGCAGGTACAGTTTATCTTTGCCATCCGTTTCTAGTCCATTCAGCTCAACCACACAGTGGAACTCTTCCTAAATTTATGGCACAACCGCCCTTGTTGTTGAGGGAGGAATTAGCAATCTCGGATTCCACAGAAGGATATACTCCAGTTGAACAAGCCATTCGTATAGGCTTAGATTAATCTGAAAATATCACATTAAAAAGTGGTCGCAAAAGCGACTACTTTTTAATGTGATTAACATATCCTTGCAACGTTAACACCGCATCAGAATAACCGTTGATCCTGTTCAAAATAGATTTTTCGGATCAATACAGGCCAATAACTTGCAAGGGTTCCTTCTTTAATCTGCATGAAAAGATCATGATCCGAAGGAATCATTCCTTTTAAATCATCCTTCTTCGCGGCAGATCCTTCCCCTTTCGACAGCTTTAATTGTTCTTCTGCAAGTTTTCGAAGCATCAGTTCATACCTATTTTTTGAAGGTTTACGCTGGGCAATTTTTTTCAAAAGATCTGGATTTCCCTGATTATTCCCTTGCTGCAAATGCAGTTCAAGCCAGTCGGCCAATATTTCATTTTTTTCATCGGCATAAGGCTCCCCAACGCCCAAATTCATAGGCCATAATCTCGATTCCGCAATTTTCAACTTTGCCTCTTTATATTTTTTTTCAAGGATAAATTGGTAGGCCAACATTAATTTGGTCTGTACATAATACCGATGGCCTTCAGTTGCGCCTTCAAATGGAAGTATGGTCACCTCTTCCAATTCTTTCTCAGCCCGCATGTATTCTTTCCCCAATAACAATGTACGTACCTGTGCCAAGGTTAGTATATAATTCTTCGGAAATTTGCGATGATATGCTGTACTCACCTTAAGGGCTTCTTTATAAGACTGACTATTGTTTAGGAGCTCCACCAAATGTAGCCCATATCGCCATTCTTGTGGTTCCATCAAGGTTGCCTGCTGCATCATCTGTACCGCCAGATCTATACGGCTCGTATCTTGCAAACTTGATTTCAGCGCATAATAGGCGGCAAAATCTGTTGGCTCCTGCGCTACTGCCGACAAAATTTCTCTTGCTTTTTGGGGCTGATTCCTGAAACGATACAATAGTGCAGTCAGATAATCGATCGTCCAACTTTTACTGTTCTCTTTTGCCCATTGGAATACTTGGTTACTTTCTTCTCGAAATGGGAAGACAAAAGCTGGCTTACTTTGCGTTGCCTGATTTAACCATTCCTGACTGATCGACTTATTCGATCGTGTCAGCCAAGCTAGCCAAATTAATGCTTCCGTATTCTTCTGTCCCGAGCGGAGTAGATCGGTGGCCGATTCAAACTCTCCAAGATCAGCATACCATATCGCCAGTTCCATCAGCTTTTCAGCGGCAAACTCTTGCCGGGATGAAAATGTCTTCTTTTCCTCAAATTGGAGAAAGGCATTAAACGGATCATATTGGAGAATTGTCTGACGGGAAAGACGATCTGTTACAGCTCCTTTTTTGTGCTGAACCAACACGTCCATCTGCAAGGCATCTATATTTAGCGGATTGGCAACCACAGCTTTTGCGATATAATCCCCTGCACGTTCATATTGTTTAATCCGATAGTAATATTTGGCCATTTGCACAAAGGAAGCACTTCGCCAAGTTGGATTTAATGAAGCGACTTCAAAACCATCTAAAGCATCGTTATCTTTTTTTAGCTTAATCGCTGCCAAACCATAGTAATAATTTGCCTGTGCTTCATAAGTATCCATAGACAATGCTTGCCGGGCATAGGCATAACATTGCTGATATTCCATTTTAAACCAGGCCAGTTTGGCCATTTCAAGGTAGGTCTGCGAAGTAGCGCCATGCTGGATCAGTTCCTTTAATTTTACTTCCGCAAGCGTATATTGCCTAAAGCGAATGAGATCACGTATCTCCAATAATTTGGTCTGCCCCGTATCTAAGCTTACTTCCGCTGAAATTACAGTAGGTCTATTCAGTTTTGACCAAGATGTATCCGTTCTGAGATTAAAATAATCCTGTCCCAATTTCAGATAGCGAGGTCTTGAGTCGGTTGCTACCATCAAGGATAATTTGGTAGGTTCGCCCAATTGGGCTTCAATAAAACTTCGATTTAATACAGTACCTATGCTATCAAGCACATATATACTATCTTTTAAAGGTCGCTTTGGATCAAGATCCAATAATAGCTTATTGTTCTCACGTTTTATCTGAATTGCTGCTGACAGTTGTATCTCCTTCGGTTTTCCTATCCCTGAAAATGGCATCCAGTATTCCGTCCAACTGTCACTTTGATAAGGAGCAAATCCAAGTTGTTTAAAGGGGGTCTGGCTGCTGGAAGGAACATTTTGATTGAACAGGCGTCCACTTTGGATTTCCACATATTGCCCACTCTGATCAGTCAGTAAATTTTCCCAGATCTTGCCATCTCCAGCCTGCGACCAAAGAAATATCTTTTTCCCTAATTTATCTTCACGGAGGGCATAACGGGCCATTCCATAATTATGATCTGTATAGTAAACCCCGAAAGCATTACTATGCGCGCCCAATACATGATATGATTTAGAACTGCCAAAAGCATTTTCGCTATAGTTAGAAAGATCCCGTCCCTGGCTATCGATAGGCCAGGCATGCGCATCCCCATCATGACCGATATATTGATTTCCGGGATACAAAAACTTCAGATCTTGTCCCGCAGCAACACCCAGATTCATCCAGGTATAATAAGGTTGTTCAACCGCATTGGCATTATACCAAAAGGAGCGTGTAGAAAAATAACCTTTGTCTTTTTCTAATCGGATCTCCAAGGTCCAGTTACTACGGCTCAGCATATCATAAGCGTGGATAAAGCAACTTACGCTTCCATCCGCATTTTCCTGCGTAAGGTAATCGACCGGTGTAGACGTATTGGGCGTGTGTCCAATAACACCATAATTAGCTTCGATACCACCACTCGTCCATGGTCCCCGCATGGCAATATCCCTAAATTTCACAACGCCATTGTTGTAAATATAGTCCCGCTTATTGACCTTATCATAGGCCGACCAAATTTTCCCACCGATCTCTGGCATCACCTGTACCCGAATATAATCGTTTTCC
Source organism: Sphingobacterium sp. HSC-15S19 (assembly GCF_050433745.1). Taxonomy (NCBI): domain Bacteria; kingdom Pseudomonadati; phylum Bacteroidota; class Sphingobacteriia; order Sphingobacteriales; family Sphingobacteriaceae; genus Sphingobacterium; species Sphingobacterium sp. HSC-15S19. The sequence goes on along the minus strand of NZ_JBNPWQ010000003.1, from coordinate 126,580 downwards.
AGGATAACGGTTTTCCAGTCCTTTTCAATAGCCGTATTTGTAAAACCGTCAAAGCGGAAATAAGGATACAACTTTTGAGCTGAAGCTATGGGATCCGGATCCGTAAAGGGATAGGTTACATAACGTTTCTTAAGCTCAGAAACCTTTGCCGGATGCTGTGCAAAAACTCCGAGCACACAGCTGCCCATTGCCCATAACATAATCCACTTTTTCATTGGCATTTTAATTTAAAAATTTCACAATTTTAATGGCATTCCCCAAATCGTTGATTTGTCCGATCTGATTAAATCCGTCATGTAAGCCATTAACTTCACCGAACTTCAACATAAATGAATCTATCATAGGTTATTTGCATCTTTGCATCAACAAAAAGCCTATGATAAATTGCATCTTGTAGCAATATCGTACTGCTATTCAATAATCAACAAAAGTCCTTTATTCTTTGCTACCGGAATCGCATCGCCTAATTTATACTGCGCTCCCTTTTGAAAATTAGGGATTAATGGTGCGGATAATTTTGCCTTTCCAGAATCAATCCCCAATTTTCCCCAGTCAATGGCCAATTTTACATCCACATCACCATCCGCCCAGCTAGCGATAGCTACCATCGCCTTGCCCGCACGGCTATAAACAGTTGTAAGAACCTTATCATGATCGGTTTTAACAGGAATATTTGGCGACCAATAGCCTATCATTTTACTCCCTTTGATGCCAAATTGATCCCACGCTCTCCATAGATCAGCAGGTGTCAATTTTTGGTAAGGCATCCTATTGGTCATGCCATAGAGCATACCTCGCCAAGGATTTCCACCATCCTGTAGCATTTCACCCATTAAACCAAACGGAATGCCGCTCACCTCGGTAAGGAAAAAATCGGGTTGGTTATTCTCGTAGTCAAAGTATTCACCAAACCATAATCTATTGATGTACGGAAAATGCTCCAGATACAGATTCGCGCTATTATTGAATCCATCACTTTTATTATATTGATTTGCCGAATGCAAATCGATCAGACCAGGTTTGCCATTTTTTGTCAGTACACGTTTTATTCTTTTCATGGTTACCCGATCAAAGGCAACATCATCCAAATAAATCCCATCGATACCGATATGATCTACCAGCCAATTCATGCCTTCGACGTAATAATTGTGCCATCTATTCATTCCACTATTGATAATAGCCGCGTCTTTAAATTGGGGAACATACCATGCAGCGATATAATTTTTACCCACATGCTCCTGCAACCAGGAATATCCGCCTCCTTTTCCAGGTGAAAACACCTCGGTGCCCAGGCTACGCAATGGATAGAGCTCATAAACCCGATTTGAAACCTCACGAACGGTATTGTAGATCTTGACCTTTAAACCCTTATCATGTGCCTGATCGATATATTGCTTCATTTCTTTTGTCGCAATAAACGGATAATTGATATATGGATTTATTTCATTTCCATGATGGATATTGATAACATTAGATCCACTTGCAACAACAGAATCAACGGGTTTATAGGCATGGTAATACCGTTCATTCCATTGCGCTTCCGTATTGATCGGGTGAAAAGGGGTAATTAGCAGGTTAAAATTGTAATAAAGCACATCGCCTTTTTTGAGTTCACGGGCTCCGCTGTAACTATTGATCAAAACCGATTTTCCTTTCAGGCCAATATCAATTCCCCCTTTATTTTCATTACCCCAGGACTGTGGCAGCACAAGAGGCTTTTGAAGATAAAAATTCGTATTGAGCGGACGGGAATAATGCTCGTCACGGAGTGAAAACTGGAGTCCGGCATCTACAGCACCTATCCAGCCACCATCCTGATTTTTATGAGCTACATCCCATTTCCAGGTAAGCTGTTCGGGCCTCTTTCCTCCCTTTTGCCCAAGTCCCATAAAATAATCCGTCTTATCGGGCATCATCGGGATATGCATCGTGGCATCTTTTAATGACAGGTCCTTCAGCGCCGTCAGCTTGACCACATAATGCATATAGCCATCAAATTCCAATTTACCCTCTACTTCCATTGTCAGATCGGAAGACTCATTTTTGGCCGTCCAACTATATTCACCGTCACTTTTGGTTTCAAATCGGATCCCGATTGGTTTAAGTTGAATTTCCTTTCCATCTGAAGCACTATAAAAATGAAAATGAAGCGGTTCAAATAAGAGGTTATTCGCCTTGGATGATATTTCAGTCAATTCGGGTGTAAAAAACGTGCTGATCTGTTTTGGAAAACCACTCGCATGGAGTTTCACTTCGCGGCCTAAAATATGCAAGGTAGAATCTGCTTTTAATTCAATAGCTGTATAAGGCGCGACCACTGTATTTTTTTGAGCCAATGTCGAATTGAGCCATGGTAGTCGCGTCATTTTCCATGGTTGATCAACACCGGATATATCACCTGAAGCATCTGAAACCCTTATTTCCACATTGACCTGTTTCGCTACTGCATTTTTTGGTTTTACGGTAACCACGCCATGGTAAGTTCCGCTTGCAGTGACCTCCGGAATCTGTATACCACACCACAGAGCCTGAACCTTATCTTTTGGTATATCAACCTGGAGTGCCATTGCTTTTCCGGTATAATCCGTACCTTGGGTATTGATACAATTCAGGCTATTCGCGGGAATAATAGCCCCATCACTTGCTTTAAAATCCGAGAAAGAAATTTGGATTTCATGGAGGTCCTGCTTTGGAGACCATACCCCAAGTTGAAATGCATAAAATTCACCTTTCTGCCCTGTGCCCTGCAACTTAGTCATGGCTTTACCTTTCATAAGCCAGCGTTGCGGAAGATCGCTTTCCATTTTAATCGGAAACTCCCGCAATTCAGGAAAAAGATAATAAGCGGCATTCGCATTTCTATTCACAAAGCCTCGCACTTCTTCGGCACTCGCGATCAGTTCCATCGGATCATTACTATTGTATTTATCTACGGCATCAAAGCGTGCAACAGTAACTCCTTTTGAGTTCCCTGCCGCATGCTGTGCTACTTTCGCTGGTGCTGAAACGGCATTTTTAAGATAAATTGCATCCGGATAATTGCGGCTGCGGCCACCCATCTGATACGGTAAATAATAGACATAGTAAACGCCCTTCCCGGAAATTGGCTTAAACCGTAGTCCACCAGATTCCGTATTCATCCAAAGATAAGAGCTGGGTGCGATCTGCTTATTGCTGGCACTGTCGACGATAATAACTTGCTGATTTGCCTCAACCCAGCGATTTCGCCACGGAATAGTAACCTGCACCTCCTTCTGATCCGTGTTTACCTGCAGCACTGCACGATGATTACCCAGCTGGTCCGCATCCCACTTTTGTGTTTCCGGAGGATAGGTCAATTGCGCCCGGGCCGAGTTTGCGCATAAGGATACGGCAAGGATAATTGCCAGCTTATAAGAGGCTGTTCTTTTTTTCATGCGAATAGTATTTATTCAAAATATTTTTGTCTTTACCAAGCTTTTCCATAAGCCTGATACGATTTACAAGCTGCACTGCTTCCCCAACATGAGTCTATAGTGCAGCTACTTTTATTGGTCAATAAGAGGACTAAAATTAAGTTTTATTCCTAACATCTTAACTTAGTTTTGCCTGTATTTATGCCAGGTTTCCTCAGGCACATAAATAGCGCGATACGGAATAAAATAAGCGTTTAATTCCCAAAGAACTTTCCCCATTTTATCCGTCACCAGTACACTACCTGTTTTTGAGCTAGTCTGCAGTAAATTACCATTATCCAGTTCATAGGCACTGCCCATTCTTGCTGTAAACTGCTTTTTCGGAATTGGGGCCGCATAAGCTACTGTTGCCGTTTTATTCTTTTGATCAAGCCTAAAAGCGATCGCCCGAGATTGCTTATTGGCTGTTGTGCTGTCACGCGGAGAAAAATCACCATTGTCAAAAAGCAACAGCTCACCAGTTTTTGTGATATGCGGTGCATGCTGGAAATAAAATAGTTCCTGGTCCTTTAATTTATAATCGCCACCCTTTCCCAATTTCCAGAGAATATCACCAGTTTTAGCATCAATTTTCCAGACCTGATTTTCAATTGGTGAAGAAGTCAAATAATTGTTGTCACGATCGAAGGAAATGGTATTAAAATGAAATCGGTCATGCTTCAGGCTGTCTAATTTTTTATCCTGCTGAATATCCCATTTTTCCCAGGGAGACCATTTCTTCAAGATATTACCTTTTATATCCATCGTCAAAATAGCATCGCCCCAAAGGGTATCTTTTGGATGGTTGGGCCGATCGTCGATCCTAAAATCCCGCACGATACCGACAATATTATTATTGTGATCCATCTGCACGTCATGGTGCATGATGATCCCTTTTTTATCCAAATCGATACGTGCTATTTCTTTACCCGTAAGATCAATTTCAACAAGTACAGTCCCACCGACAAATCCGATACGACCACTTCTTAAATAATAACTTGCATTGGTCGATTTCTTGCTTGGCTGATTGGGTTTGTTGAATTCATCTTTACTCGCTGGAGCCAATAAGGCAAGGATAGTACCCCTTGGGGTCAAAGAGGCAAGACGCACGCCCAGCTTTTCGTCCTGCCAATACCAACGAATCGTCCCCTTGCCGTCCACCATGGCCATGTAGCCCGGAAATCCGCGATAACATAATAATACCATACCATTACCTAGGGCCTTTTCATCATGCGGATGATCGGCCTTGATCCAGTCGTGCACCATCCATGGCGATTGCGCTCTTGTTTTAAAAGATTGTTCGCTGGATTTTATGGGAATAATCCGGTCTATGATAACCCTAAATTTATAGCTTGTATTTGGTTCAAGCGTCATTAACGGAATGTTATGCTGAACAGCAGCATTTGAAACAGTTGTTTTATAAGACTGTTTATCCCCCTCTTTCCAATACTCCACATACACGGCTTCTGCCTTATTTAGTTTCACCTGAATAGCAGCGTTGAGCGGCAAATTATTGGGTGAGCTCACCTCAATATTTTCAATGTCAACCTGATGTGCATAATAATAGTAAGCAGCAAATACTGCTATAGCCACCACAATCAGTGCAATAATTGCTTTAATTGGTTTCATCTTTAAATAATTTCAATTCCACTGGTCTATCAAACAAAGCGCATTACCGACTATAATGCGCTTTAGTTTGGGTTATTTAGGCAATCGCGATGGATTGGCTGTCGTCATTTCTTGATGCAAACGTGCTTCTTCCAATGGATAAGGGAAATAGCGCATGGCTTCAGTGACATTTTCTTTCAGTCCGCGGCCTTTCAGATAAGCATTGCTTACTTTTTCATAGCGGCCCAGGCGGATCAGATCCTGACGTCTTTTGTATTCAAAGACAAGCTCAAAACCACGTTCGTCAACAAGCGCATCGATCATAGCCTCCTTACTTGCAGGACTGGGGAAATCAGGATGCTTACCATATTCAGGTGCTCCAGCTCTCTTCCGGACTTCATTGATATAAGGCAATGCTGCCGCGGGTCCGTTCAGTGCATTTTCAATCTCAGCCTTGCACAAAATAACATCCGCCAAACGGAGAACCTGAATCGTGCGCCCATCCAGATAGGAGTTATTGACCATATCATAAGAATACTTTTTCGTCGCCACATTTTGCAGGAATTTTACGGTATCACTTGGTGGAGTAGTCTGTCCTTTAGCAGGCAACATGTAAAAAAATCCATACTTTGTATTCTTGTCCCGTGCAGCCTTTCCGGTGTAATTATAATAGAAAAACTTTTTACGCGGATCGAGATCACTATATTTTCGCCAAAAATCAAGGGAAACACCATAGTACTGCCATCTATCCGGTACTTCAGGATTGTCGGTCGGACCAAAGTGATTAGTAATCTCGCCTCCATTTAATGTAGGCTCATGCAAGATGCCAAATATCAGCCCCATATCCATTTTATTATTGTCGGACCATTCCTTCTTAAAATCTGGATTCAGCGTGTATACACCTTTATCACGTAACGCTAAAACCTGATCGATATACGTTTTTGCTTTTTCATAATTGTGCGAACGCATATACATCTTTCCCATTAAGGTCAACGCGGCACCTTTTGTAGCACGGCCAATGCCCAGTTCGTCCGACCATTTCTCCGGCAAGTTATCGATTGCATACTGACAATCTTCAGCAATCTGTGCATCAATTTTCTCTACAGCAACCAAGGGTTCATTGTAGCTTTCCGTCGGATTCTTGACTGTCGTTATCAGTGGTACCGGTCCCCAGGCATCTGTAAGATCCATATAAGATAATGACCGCAAGAACCTGGCCTGGGCGATAATTTTCTTCTTGCGATCGTCGGGAATAGTTACACTCTCAATACGATCAATCAACATATTGGCATTGCTGATCACCTGGTACATATTCTGATAATTAAATTTAAAATACCTGTTATTATCATCATAGGTAAAGTTGCTCATCCGTGTAGGATCACCTGCCGCGGTAGAAAAGCCTATATCTGTTGCATAATCGGTGATCATCACCAGATAACCCGCATAGTATAAATAGGCATCCCCCGGATAAGGCGATAAACTCGTATAGACACCCGTCAGGGCCGCATTGATATCACTTTCTGTTGAGTAGGCATTTTTTGTCGTCAGATCACTGTATAATTTAGGGTCCAGCTTGGTACAGCTATTCAAGCTGAGGCCCAAAACAATGGCCAAACCTGCCATACCCAAGATATATTTGATATTATTTTTAAACGTCTTCATGTCATTTCTGATTTAGATATTAGCTATTAAAATGTTGCACTTACACCAAAAGTAAACGAGCGCATCGAAGGATATGAATTAAAATCCAGCCCCACCCCTGCATTGGCACTCTGATTATTTCCAGCTCTATTTTTAACCAGCGCATCATTTTCATATCCCTTGGTATCCACCTCAGGATCCCATCCAGAATAATTGCTAATCGTAAATAAGTTTTCCGCCATACCATATACCCGTATCGATTGAACCGCTTTTGTTTTCAATGGAATGGTATAACCGAGTGTCAGATTACGCAACCGCAAAAAAGAAGCATTCTCAATAAAATGGTCATTGATATAACCACCATAGTTCATGTAGTAGAATCCGTTTCTTGGAATATCCGTATTGGTGTTTGTCGGAGTCCATCGATTTAAAGCTTCTGTGGTACGTTTCCACTCCAGATTCATGCGTGTCATATTGAGTAGATCGTTTCCGACATTTCCATATATGAAGGCCGTCAGATCAAAGTTTTTATACGCGAATGTATTGGTCATACCAAAATTGAACTTCAGATAACCACGACCGATGATCGTCCGGTCCGCTGAATTGATTGTACCATCGCCGTTCACATCCGCGAACTTCGGATCGCCGGGTTTAGAATTTGGCTGTGGTGCATAGTTTTCTCCTTGTTGGATAACCCCCAGGTATCTATAGCCAAATAAAGAGCCCAACGATTCCCCAACACGAATAACCGAATAAGCTTCTTCAGAAACATTACCCATTGGTTTTGACGAAGTCAACAACTGTTCCGGCTCTCCACCCAAGCTTGACACCTTATTGCGGTTCATCGCTAAATTCAATTTTGTCTCCCAGGTAAATGCTCCGGTCATATTCTTACTGGTTACCGAAAACTCCAACCCTTTGTTATTCATCGTACCTAGATTGCGCTGTCCGGAGGTATATCCTGTGTAATAAGGCAATATACTCTTAATCAAAAGATCATTGGTTTTCTTATAATAGGCATCTACGGTAAAGGCTAATCGATTCTTAAAAAATGAAAAATCAAGTCCGACGTTATATTGCGTCGTGGATTCCCATTTTAATTTATCGTTTTCAGGATAAGTTGGGTTTTGTTTAACGCCACCCGAATTGGTCACACCATCAAACGTATAGTGTCCATTATCCATCAATCCATAAGAAGCATAATCCGCAACGCGATCATTACCCGTCTGTCCGTAACCCAACCTAAATTTCAGATCCGAAAATAGCTGCTGCTCTTTCATGAAATCCTCATTGTTGACCTTCCATGCAAAAGCTGCTGAAGGAAAGGTTCCCCAACGATGGTTGGGACTAAAGCGCGATGATCCATCACGACGTAAGGTTGCAGTCAACAGGTACTTATCAGCATAGGCGTAATTTACCCGCCCGAAAAAAGAGATGACCAAATTCTCCGCCTTAGCAGAATTTACTCCCGTAATACTAGAGGCCATTCCTAAATTATTGTATTCCAGCAGATCCGTTGAAAAACCTTTCACATTGATCCCTTTATTGTTGCGCACATATTTCTCATACGAATAGCCTCCCATCACACTCAAATTGTGTTTCTCATTAAACACCTTTGCATAGGTGGCATAAAAATCAATCAGGTTATGGGTTTCATTATAATCGGCCTGACTTGCCACACCATCATCTATCCCACCCTGATAAGAGTCACGAGTCAGATAACTGCCCAATTGATCATGTGTTATTTCTGTTCCTGCATCCATGCGCAAGGTCAGTTCCTTGATCGGATTTACCTCAAGAAAAATATTTCCATTCAACTTGTCCCTTTGCACATCATTGATCCGTGACATCAGGTTGGCCAAGGGATTGTCACCCTGCCCCCCTGGAGGTCTTCCAAAACTTCCATCTGCATTGTAAACAGGTACAGTCGGATCATAGGTCAATATGCTATACAAAACATTTGAATTCAGGATATTTCCGTCATACACCTGCATATTTGATTTTTCCCGTTGCGCGGATAGGCTCGCCCCAGTGCGGATATAATCGTTTACCTTTTGATCCACGTTGATACGTCCCGAGATTCGATTAAAGTCTGTCGTCTTCAAAACACCCTTTTGATCAAAATAACCTATGCTCGTCAACACTTTGGTTTTCTCACCACCTCCGGAAAACTGTAAATTATGGTTTTGCAAAATGCCGTTCCGCATGGTCTCCTTTACCCAATCCGTATTGACATCAGACTCGAGCTGTGATTTGGTGTAGACTGCATATTCCTGATTTTCTTGCCCCTGAATCTCCTTATAAAGTGCATTGGCAAGATTCATATATTTCTTACCGTCGAGAAAGGTGAACGGTATAATCGGTTTCTGTGTTCCCACATAGCCACTATAGGTAATGTTGTTTTTATCCGTAAGACCACGTTTTGTGGTAATGATAATAACACCATTGGCACCTCTGGAACCGTAGATAGCCGTTGCCGAAGCATCCTTTAAGATATCCATGGAAGCAATATCATCAGGATTGATGTTGATACCATTATTTGTTGGAAATCCATCGATCACATAGAGTGGATCATTACTTCCACTAATCGAATTGGTTCCGCGAATCCGGATAGACGTGCTACCACCCGGTGCCTTTGAATTCTGGGTTACAACGACACCGGAAGCTTTACCCTGTAGGGCCTGCCCTACATTGCTCACCGCTCCGCCTTTCGTTAGTTCGTTGCTGGAAAGCGATGCAATGGCCCCTGTCAGATCGCTTTTCTTTTGTTTACCGTATCCGATCACGACAACATCTTCTAGCTGATTCACCTGATCCTCCAAAATAATGGAAAGAGTGGTGGCTCCATCAGCTGAAACCTGCACATTTCGTTCTACATAGCTTTGATACCCGATGTATGAAAAAGTCAGTTCATACCCCTTTCCATTCGGTACATCTGCAAAACGAAAACTCCCATCACTCGCACTGGAAGCTGCTGTTGAAAAACTGCTGCCGGGATTTTTCAAAAGTATACTTACCCCTGCCAGCCGTTGCCCCGACGAGTTTTTGATTACACCATTTATTGTTCCCGCTAGACATCGAAAAGATAACAGTGTCAAGACAAGAAAAACAAAAAATGGTTTCTTGGTTAAGTTGAAATTTACCATGATTCTATTTTTTAGGTTTGAGTATATATGTATTATGTTGTTTTTCAAGAATAAACGGATTCACCTCAACAATCAACTGCAGAATAGACGCCGCAAGATCCGTTTTGTCTTTCAGGTCCATTGTTGGATTCTTGCTAAACCGCCCCTTTATCCGATAGTTTTTAACGATTAATGAATCATAAGATATAGGTACATCAAGCTCATGATTGATATATTGGATAATATCAGATACAGCGGTTTCTTCCAATTGGAGCCAATTGGCGCTCTGGTGAATTGTTGCCGGATTGCGGTACGGTTTTTCCGTTGCGGAAAGCATAAGCTGGGCCGGTAGACTTTCCCTTGCGCTCATTTTTGGCGTACCTTTGAAATTTGAAACAAGCATCTTGTTCGCCCCGCCAAAATAAATCTGTTGGCCAGGTTTCAAAATGTTTGTCTCTACTACGGACGGTTCTATCGATTCAACGCGAACTTTCCCCTCAAATAATCGGATCAGAACATGTTCAACTGCCGCATTATAATCCACGATGAATTCTGTTCCCAGCGCTGTGGTCATCAACGTGCCGCTTTCGACGATGAAAGGTTTTGAAGGATCCTTTGCTACTTTAAAATTGACTCTTCCACTGAATAGTTTAACCCGCCGAAAATCAAGATCCGGTTTTATACCTAGCTGAATCAGTGCACCGGGTTCCAAGGTTAAAATTGAATTGTCTGCTGCAATAATTTCTTTAGGCTGAGCAGAAGGGTTGTAGTAAATTTCCTGAATGAAGCTTGCTGTTTGTAGAGGTTTATCGGTTGATATGCCCAAAAGATTGGATAAAACAAACAGGAAACCAAACAGGACGAATACAGTAATAATTCTCAACAGGCTATCGCCACCACGTTTTGACTTATTTTCCTGATTGATATAGGATACCCAATCATCTTCCGAAATGAGATCGTCCAATAATGTCGGATCGTCATTCAGCCAGGTGAACACAAGTTTCGCTTCCTCAGCAGAACATTCATTCGCCAGGAATTTATTTAATAAGGATTTGCGATTCATAACAGTTTCTATCCTTTTAGCGGGATAGGTATATAACTGTTATACGAATAGTGATGGGCTTGTCCCCTAAGACAACTTAAAAAATTTTTTAATAAATTTCAGGCCAATGCTAACGTGGTTTTCTACAGTCTTCGGGGAGATGGACAATTTGACGGCAATTTCTTTATAACTCAATTCTTCAATTTTATGAAGATAAAACACCTGTTGCCGCATAAAAGGCATTTGTGTAATCAGCTCTTTTACGTATTCTAACTCTCCTTTATAGGCAATTTGTCGTTCAAGATCTTCATATTGGGTCAGTACAAATGGTTTCTCAAACGCTACATATTTTCTATTCAATGCACGCCGGCGCAATTCATCAATCAATTTTGTGCGCGCAATCTGGAAGAGCTGGGTACTGAATTGGATTTGCTGATTCGCATTATTTTTACGTTCCCAAACAATTAAAAAAGTCTGTTGGACGACATCTTCAGCAAGATTCGAACATTGGGTCTTCTGATACAGAAAATAGTATAATTTCCTGTACCAATAACGATAAGCTAAAAAAAACTCTTTTTCGTTTGTAGGTGCCCGCTGTAGGATTTTATTAATCATAATCTACATTTAGATAGTCTTGTTTCAATGCTGTTATCCTTTTCACAAAGAATATCGAAATTGGTATCTGACAGAATTTCAATTTGATCCATCAATATGACCCATGCTTTTTGGCTAGTTATCCACCTCTAAAGTGATTATTTTTTATCAAAAAAACAAGACAATATTTTTCAATAAAGCAATTGCTTCTATCTCTATTTTAAGCACCTTCTTTCCTAAAAGCTTTTTGGTCTCACAAGAACCAACTGTCATGAAAGTAAACTGCTGGTTCTTTCTGGTCAAAAGAAACGAATTGTAAGAAACGAATTGTTTCAAAAAAAGAAGGTATTTAGCTGATAAGAGTAAGTTCCTATCAGCTAAATACCTTTTAAAATAAAACGAACTTCTTGAAGTTGCTTGTTTTACTGATGCATATATAGCAAATTAATAACCCGTATTTTGCTTCAAATTTGGATTGACGGCAATCTGTTGGCTCGGGATTGGATAAACCAATGTTTTGGGATCGGCATCCGCAGCCTTTTCTTGCCAGGCCAATAAAAACTTACCAAAACGAATTAAATCCTGTCTTCTCCAGCCTTCCCAATATAACTCGCGAGCACGCTCATCCAATAAATTATCGAGCGTCAATGCCGTCAGGTTATTAACACCACGGTTCGTCCGAATAGTATTGACCAAACCGAGTGCCTCTGTTGCTGTTCCTGTTCCACCTCTCAGAATAGCCTCTGCTTGCATCAGCAATACGTCGGCATAACGAAATACAACCCAGTCGTTGTTTCGTTGACCAGTGACGGCATAATCAAAAGCATACTTCATTGGACGGATACCAGCTGTTTCCAGGGTTGCACCCGATGTACGGATGGTCACTTCACGCGTAAAGACCAAAGGCGCATTCGCTGGGTTCCGCGCCATTAAAGGTTTGTTTGTACTCCAATTGTATTGCTGTCCAGCAAAAAAACCAACATTTTGACGTTTGAATTCTTTTGTTCTGTTAGAAGTCGTATCAGCTGGATAATTATAATAAATTCCCCTTCTCTCATCAGTATCCGAAAATTTATCGTAATAATCTGATAAGGTACACCAGCCATTCCAACCCCCTGGATTCATATTATAGTGAGCAACGGTATTCCAGGTACGGTCCACATTTCCACCTCTATCTCCATTTTTATTGTATAAAGTGAAAATATTTTCGGTAGACTTCTCGTCGTTATCCGGCGCAAAATTATCAAAGTATTTGCCCTTCGCAGAAATCGTATAGGATCCCGAAGCGGTAATTTCTTTGGCTAAGGTCACTACCTTATTCATATCCTCGGCAGCAAAAGAAGGAGCTTGTCTATTTAAAAATGTTCCCTTATTCAAATAAATCTTCATCAATAATGCTTTCGCCGCATTTTTATTGGCTACATATGCCGCTCTCGGCCCGTTTGCAGGCAAACTTGCTATAATTTCGTTGAGATCCTTCACCATATAGTCAATAGCCGCCTGTGGCTGCAACACCTCTGGTGCGATTCTAAAATCTTCAAAAGAGGCTCCTTCCCGGACGGGTACTACGCCATAAAGATCCAACATATCAAACATGACCAACGCACGAATAAACTTCGCTTCAGCGCCTTGTTGCGCACTCGGATTATACCGCAACACATTGCCCGCATTATAGATGGCTGTACCCAAACTGACAAAAGTATTGTTCATGTAGCCATTATCTGCATTCCAGGTGTGTAAATGGATCGCACGATGCATACCATTATCATCCCAGTCGCCACCCCGTGTAGGGGCCATGGCTGCGTCCGTTGATATTTCCTGCATCACCCAGCGCTGTTCCTGCTGATAAGGGGTATTCAATGAATTGTAAGCTGTGATCAACAAGCTTCCAGGATCCACATTGGATGTCCCTTCCTCTAATTCTCCTTTAAATTCCTCCTTTAGTTTAGTACAAGAAAATGTACTTGTTACAATGGAGCTAATTATTCCGATATATAATAAAGTTCTTAATTTCATCTTTTTCATCCGTCTAAATTTGATTATTTATTCATCCATTTTGACTGTAAGGCATTCATACTGCCTTTGGTGTTTCATTCGTAATGAGGCGATCAGATTTATTCATTTTTATTCATTCACTAATACGTTTAAATCCATCTTGATGCTCTCCTCTTTTTATTATCTAATGATCTACAGTATACGCTTAAAGTGAGAAGTTAACCCCCAATAGGATATTTCTTGCCGGTGGATAGGGTAAATATTCGATACCCAACGAAGGAATACCATTTGTTGCACCATCTGTATTCACCTCAGGATCAAATCCTGTATACTTCGTGATGATGAAAAGATTCTGTCCAGTAAGGGATACATTTAAGTTCTTAAGTGTTCTACCTACATTTCCAACACGATAGCTTAAAGTAAGATTAGCCATTTTTAGATAATCACCTTTTTCAAGGAATCGCGTCGAAGGCGCAGCCGAATTGGAAGTAGACTCTTTTACAGCTGTATTAAAGAATGCTGAACCGATATTACGTGATGATAGATTACTCAATCCTAAAGTTGTCGCGGCCGTATTATTGAATAGATAATGTCCAAAAGCACCATTCATATTGGCAGCCAAAGAAAACTGTTTGTAATTTACGTTGGTAGAAATACCCAATAAAGTCGTCGGATTTGGACTGTTCATATAGAATTTATTAATTGCAGGGTCGTTGGCCGTACTGATACTACCATCCTGTCCGCGATACATGCTCATGCCTGTCTGCGGATCAATACCTTGGTAATCGGCCAGGTACCAAACATTCAATGGTTGCCCATTTACCATACGTTGTCCCAATACACCTGAAAAACCTTGTCCACGCAATGCCCCTGTTTCGTAATAGCCCACTAGACCGCTTACACTGTTTTTCAGGAAAGTTGCATTACCTGTCAAATCCCAAGTCCAATTGTCATTTTTAATAATTGTACCGGTCAACGCGACCTCTACCCCTTTATTGACAATCTCGCCATCCAAATTTACCCAGATACGCCCTGCTGGAGCTGGCTGTGCAAGAGTTTGCTCAAATAGTGCATCTGTGGTCTTCTTATTAAAATAATCAATGGATCCATACAGACGGTTACCCCAAATTCCAAAATCAATACCTGCATTGATCGTGGTCGAAGTCTCCCATTTCAAATCAGGATTACCATAGTTTGCCTGGCTTACACTTTGGTTACCAAAAACCAATCTATTTAACGATGCCCCAGATGGGAATTCTTGGTTACCTGTTTTTCCCCAGCCTACCCTTACTTTCAACTGATCAAAAATACCGGTAGATTTCAAAAACTCTTCCTGATTCACATTCCAGGCTACGGCCAATGAAGGGAACATGGCGTATTTGTTGTTTGAACCAAATTTCGTCGAGCCATCCCTTCTTACTGTTGCAGTCAATAAGTAGCGATCCAAGTAATTGAATCCGCCACGCAAGAAAAGTGATTGCAACTGGTTGGTTGGACTTCTATACGACGATATTTCACGCGTGGAAACAGGTGTATATTGTAGATAGTCAAAATAATCTAGTCCCATATAACGAAATCCACCGCCAAAGGAAATGTTGTTGTTGTAGTTATAATCCAAATACTCGTAACCTGCTACCGCATTGACACTCCAATCTGAATTGATTTGTTTATTGTAAGAGAGCATATGCGTCATTTGCAAGTTGGTTTCTCCGTTATTGGAAATAAAGGCCTGCTCATTGTTCACAGCTGAAGGATCAATAAGTCCTGCGCGGTACATCCCTTCACGGTTTCCAGTTTGTCGCATTGCACTATAGATAAAACGATATTCCAAATCGTCTGTAATTTTATAGTATGGCGCCAAGTTGATTACCATGGTATTTGTTGTCGCCAAATCTTTAAAGGCATCAATACTTGTCAATGGGTTTCGCGTAGTTGAACTGACAAAGGTTAAATTGCCTTGATCGTCCCGTAATGGTCGTGTCGGATTCCATTGTAACGCTTGAGAAATCACATTTCCTTCCGAACCTACCATCGCATTGATCGGTGCGTATTTATTATCCATTTGCGTCAAAAAGACTGCAAAATCCAATCCCAATCGTTTGTTTTCCAGAAAACGGAAATTCCCGTTAAAATTGGCTGTGTATTTCTTCAGCTGTGATCCACGAATAATACCGTTTTGGTTTAAATATCCACCTGAAAGGCGATACTTACCATACTCAGTTCCGCCAGCTACATCAGCATAGTAATTTTGCGTGATCGCTTTTCTTGTGATCGCTTTAAAGGCATCCTCATTGCCACCAAAATCAGCATTTGCGACTTCAGATGGTGTATAATATTTCAACGCTTCTCTAAATCGAGCAGCATCTAACACATCCGGATATTCCCGCATGGTCGAAACACCTGCAGAGGCTCCTACAGAAACCTCGGGCTGCCCTACTTTACCTCTTTTCGTCGAAATAATGACAACGCCATTTGCCCCACGTGAACCATAAATTGCCGTAGCCGATGCATCTTTAAGGATGTCCATACTAGCAATGTCACCCGGATTCAAGTAAGTCAAAGGATTTCCTCTGTCGGAAGAAAAGCCTCCTCTTCCTTCAGGCAGAGGCGAATTACCCGACATAGGCACACCATCCAGCACAAATAATGGGTTGTTACTGGCACGGATCGATGAGTTTCCACGGATACGTACTGTGGTTGATCCGCCAGGTTGCCCCGTATTATTAATCACCATAACCCCTGGTGTCTTTCCTTGTATTAATTGATCGGGACTCGTCATGATCCCCTTATTGAAGTTTTTCGCTCCAATAGTGACCATAGACCCCGTGAGATCTTTTTTACGGGCGGTACCATAACCGATCACAACGACCTCATCTAGACCCTGACCGGCACTAGGTTCCAGCGCTACGGTGATATCGTTTCCCACAATGGGTACTTCTTTTAAAGTGTATCCAATAAAGGATACTTCCAGCGTTTTCGCTTCACTGGGAACAGTAAATGTAAAGGAACCTTCCGTGTCTGTTGTTGTAGCCGCGGTTCCCCCTTTTACCTTAATTGTAGCTCCTGCCAATGGACCTTGAGTCTCATCTACAACCTTTCCCTTCAAGACTTTCGTCTGGGCAACTACAATAAAAGATACAAGCAAAAATGTAAGCGTCATTACGCATTGTGCAAGTAGTTTATTTTTCATACGCTTTTTGATTGGTGGTTTAATTGATTTTTATATCATGCATCTAGGATACACAAATGATACTAAGTGATTTTAATGGTATTTTTTTTGCTCCAAAGCCCTTTTGAAATGCGTATAGTCTTCCCCAATAATGGCAAAGACGTAGCGCTCGGTATCAAGGCCTTTAAAGCCAAAATTCAAAACCAAAGCATCGTGAACATCATGTCTCACATGTAAAAACAAAAACCTAACAAACTGAAAAACAAGGACACAGGACTTACCTGTCATAATTCTAGGGCGAAACATACGTTTATATTTGGTTATTATTGTTTTATAAAAATGCGTAAATCCTTGTAGCTAGTCCAATCAGAGCGTCTCAATTTTATATCAAAGCGTATCAGTAAAACTCTTTTTTATCTTTTAATTGACTATTTTTAGTTCAACGTAATCAGTTTTGAAAAGAATAACCACCATACTCCTTTTATATATCTTGCTAGCATGTATTAACGTGCAGG
The DNA here is from genome assembly GCF_050433745.1 of Sphingobacterium sp. HSC-15S19. Lineage (NCBI taxonomy): Bacteria > Pseudomonadati > Bacteroidota > Sphingobacteriia > Sphingobacteriales > Sphingobacteriaceae > Sphingobacterium > Sphingobacterium sp. HSC-15S19. The sequence goes on along the minus strand of NZ_JBNPWQ010000003.1, from coordinate 109,457 downwards.
CACAATCGATCTATTTTAAAAATTATCAAACCCACGACGGTCTCTCCAATAGCACGGTCAAATGTATTACACAGGATGTTCAGGGTTTTCTATGGTTAGGGACAAGGAATGGTCTCAATCGCTTTGATGGCAATCAATTTAAGATATTTAGACACAATGCTTCAGACTCTACAAGTATCGGAAGTTCGTCCATTTTAAGTATTCTCACAGACAGCAAAGGAATACTATGGGTGGGAACCACACGCGGTACCTATTGTTACGATCCTATTAAAGAAAATTTCACACCATTCAGGGGAGTACCAATCGGTGAAGTAAATGCCATACACGAATACGCCGGTTTTATCTGGCTGCTTTCGAACGGAAAACTTTATCGCTATAATTCTTATACAACAGAAATAATTCCATTTGATCAGAACAAAAATACCATTGTAGCGATTACCAGCAGCAAGAAAGGCGGGTTGTGGACAACGGACAATAACAGTACCATACAACGGTACCAGGTAAATACGAGCAAATTTGTCGAAGTTGACCTTAAAAAGATCGATCGAAAAGCATTGGCAAATACAAAAACCGTTTACGCCATCAATGATTCCCTATTGATGGTTGGGACAATCAATTCGGCTTATTTGTTTGATTTCAAAAATGGCCGGTTAAAAAATCTATTTGCAAATCATTACCCCAATAAAGTCATCCAGGCAAACTGTATTATTCAACAGACGGAGTCGATATACTGGATCGGAACAGAAACTGGAATATATACCTATGATATTCACACGGGTCAGAGCCAGCACATCAAAAAAGATCTGCTCAATCCATTTGCCATATCTGACAATGCTGTCCTGAATTTCTATCGGGACCGTGAAGACAATATCTGGTTTGGAACATTTTTCGGCGGCTTTAACCAATACAGCAACCAATTCGACAATTTCAAAAAATATCTATCCGGATTCGGAAAATCGGCCTTATCAGGCAATATTGTACACGATATCAAAAAAGATCGCTATGGAAATTTCTGGATAGGAACAGAAGATGGTGGCCTGAACAAAATTGATGCTCAAACACAACAGATTCAGCACTTCCTTGCCAATGGAAAAAAGGGAAGTATAGCGCATAACAATGTTCATGGCCTGGCAACAATCGGCGACGATCTTTGGGTAGGCTCCACAACACATGGACTAGACGTTCTAGACGTAAAAACCGGAAAACTAAAAAAACACTATGATCGCATCGGCAAAGGCCCCTTACAAAGCAGCTTTGCCGTATGCCTCTATAAGTCTAAAGACAACAGCATGTTTGTCGGGACAGACCGCGCACTATACCGCTACAACAAAAATAGCGACAGTTTTGACCTCCTTCCAATTACCGCATGGATACAAGGCATTTATGAAGATCAATATGGTATACTGTGGATCAACACCTACGGTAGTGGGGTCTACCAATATAACCGCAGTTCGGGAGAAATTCAGCATCTGTTATCTGAACAAGGTAAACAAAATACACTCGTCAATAATTACGTCAACGGTCTATTTGAAGACAGCAAAAATAACTTGTGGTTTTGCACCGAAAGCGGCCTCTCAAAATACCGTCGTGATGGTCGCTTCACCAATTATCTGACCGAATCCGGTTTACCTTCCAATCAGGTATTCAAGGTCCTGGAAGATGACAACAGGAGCATCTGGATATCTACCGGTGGTGGACTGGTCAGACTGGATGAAGGTGTCCCGCGTAGGGTCATCTATACATCGAGAGACGGGCTTCCCGCAGATCAGTTTAATTATAATTCGGCTTATAAAGATAGCGATGGAACTTTATATTTCGGGACGATTAAAGGAATGGTTAGCTTCAATCCCACAAAATCCATTAAGAACAGCTTTATTCCACCTATATTCATCAGCGGCATTCAGATTAACAATGTCAACGTACCGGTTGGTGAAAATGGCATACTGAAAGAATCCATCTCCCTATCAGAAGAGATCCAACTGACCTACGACAATTCCAATATTAGCTTCAATATCGCCGCCTTGAGCTTTGTTTCCCCAAAGAGCAATCCTTATCGTTATATCATGGAAGGTTACGATAAAGACTGGACCGATATTACAGGCAATCAAAAAATCTATTACAATAAACTTCCTCCGGGCACTTATACGTTTAAGTTCAGAGGTGCAAATAACAACAGCGTCTGGAATCCGGATGAAAAAAAACTGCTCATCATCGTTTCGCCACCCTGGTGGCAGTCAAATTGGGCATACTTACTTTATTTTTTGAGCTTCGGCACCATTGCATTGCTCGTATTACGGTATTACTTTCTCCTTATAAAAGCCAACAATGCCCAAAAGATGGATAGTTATGAACGAAAAAAAGAACAGGAAATATATAACCTCAAGCTGGAATTCTTCACCAACCTGGCCCACGAAATTCGTACGCCACTCACGCTGATCAAAATGCCCCTTGAGAAAATAATCAATAACCATAAATTTACCGATCGCGACACAGCCAAAGATCTTGCACTGATTGAAAAAAATACGGCGCGATTAATTCGCCTCACCAACCAATTACTGGATTTTAGAAAAGCAGAAACCAACAATATGAGCCTTATTTTTACTAAAACGGATATTAATGCCCTCCTATCCGAAGTATTTCACGATTTAAATTATCTCGCAAAAGATAAACAGCTGCACTATGACCTCAGTCTCCCTCGTATCAGTCTCACGGCTTATGTGGATGAGGAAGCCCTTCGAAAGATCTTTACAAACCTGATTCACAACGCCATCAAATATGCGGATCAAGAAGTCTATGTCAAACTCCTCCCTTTTAATAGCGATGATATTATGTTCAATATCGAGTTTAAGAATGATGGTGAGCTCATTCCCTTTGAGAAAAGGGAGAAAATATTTGAACCATTTTATCGCTTAAATGAATCGGATAAAGATACGGGGACGGGCATTGGTCTTCCTTTGTCCCGCTCTTTGGTCGAATTACACCAAGGAAACTTATCCCTTGTACATCTGGAGGAAAACCGGAATATATTCCTGCTATCAATCCCAATTTTTCAGGAACAATCGCTCGACATCAAATCTTTTCAGGAAGATAACGACGATCAGGTATTGCATGATAGATCCGATGAACAGGAGGAAGAAAAGCCGGTGATTCTGCTCGTCGAGGATAATAAAGAAATACTGGCCTACCTCAATAAAGAATTGAAAACCAGCTACACTGTTCTACGGGCAGGGAACGGTGCCGAGGCCCTCGAAATATTAGACCAAGAGAATGTACAACTTGTACTAACAGATATTATGATGCCCATTATGGATGGTCTGGCGCTATGCAAACGCATCAAAACAGATATTCTGTATAGCCATATTCCCGTTATTTTTCTAACGGCAAAAAATGCGCTGGATTCAAAAATTCAGGGATTAAAAAATGGTGCCGATGCCTATATCGAAAAACCCTTTTCGCTTGAATTCCTCATGGTACAGATACGCAACATCCTCAAAAACCGTAAAATTATCAAGAATTACCTAACCAATTCTTCCAGCTCCAACTTAATGGATATTAACGTTTCAGCACCCGACAAAGATTTTATCAGTCAGCTGAATACGGTTATTTATGAGAATATTTCAACGATAGATCTCAATGTGGATGAACTGGCCAAATTGATGCATATGAGCCGTCCAACCCTTTACCGTAAAATCAAAGGACTCTCTGACCTCACACCCAATGAATTGATCAATATTTCACGGTTGAAAAAGGCGGCAGAACTACTCACCCAAAAAGAATATAACATCACCCAGGTATCAACGATGGTCGGTTATACCGTGCAATCCAATTTTTCAAGGGACTTTCATAAGCACTATGGCATGTCGCCAAGCAGCTATATTCTTGAAAACAGCAAGTGATAAACACCAGTTCTAGCACCAGGAAGAAGATTATTCCAATGGCGTAAAAACTGTTGCCGAGATGCCGAAAGAATATCGGCACTGATAAAGATAGAAATCGCCCCTAGGTAAAGAAAGAATCGGGGACAAATAGAAGGGACCAAGAAAATCCAATTGAGGAACCCGAGCGAGGCAAAAACACGTAGACGTAGAAGGTTTAGCCTACGTCTACGATAATGGCATGCACTTAATTCTTACGCTTTGGAACAAAGAATGCCGCCAGCAACATAAATATGCCGGCCAACAACAAGCCGTAAATGGATTGGCTATGAAAAAAATATTTGATGATCATTCCGCCAAAAAATCCACACACAATCTGAGGTAGGGTAATGAAAAAATTAAATAGCCCCATATAAACCCCCATTTTACCCGAAGGCAAATGATCGCTCAAAATTGCATAAGGCATTGCCAAAATGCTTCCCCAAGCGATACCAATACCGATCATAGGAAGAATCAGTAGATTGGCATCTTTGATCAGAAATAATGAAATTAACGAAAGCCCACCAATGGAAAGCCCAAGAGCATGTGTTTTTCCACGCCCAAAATGTTTAGCTATCCGCGGAATAAACAAGGCATACAAGGCCGAGACTCCATTGTAAATACCAAAAAGCACACCTACCCAATTGGCAGCCTCCATATAGAGATCCTGCCGATTTCCTTCCCGCAGGTAAAAAACCGAATCAGCAATAGCAGGAGTTGTATACACCCACATCATAAAAAGGGCAAACCAGGAGAAAAACTGGACCCAGCCCAATTTGCGCATGATCAATGGCATCTTACCGATATCACTAAAGATAGAACGCAAGCCAAACTTTGGTGTCGCATCCTGTTCAATAGCAACCGCATCCGAAAAAGTCTGAAGCGCTGCTGGTGAGTACTCTTTTGTTTTGAACACAGACCATAACACCGTTAGAAGCAGGACAAAACCGCCTACATAAAAGGAGTAGATAACATTACTCGGTACTTGCCCGGCTTCAGAAGTTCCTGCTACATGAAAATACTTCGTCAACATAAAGGGAAGTAGCGAGCCAAGAACAGCGCCAATCCCGATTAAAAAGGTCTGTACCGAGAAGCCCAAACTTCGCTGACTGCTCGGCAGATTATCACCGATCAGCGCCCGAAAGGGCTCCATCGTCACATTGATGGAAGCATCCATAAACATCAATAAGCCTGCACCGATCCAAAGTGGCGCCAATAATGTTGTCAATAATGCCGCATTGGGCATTAAAAATAAAGTCAGCGTAGTCAACAGTGCCCCCACCAAAATATAAGGTCGCCGCCGGCCCAATCTATTCCAGGTTCGATCACTATAATGGCCTATAATTGGCTGTACAATCATCCCCGTAATCGGAGCAGCAAGCCAAAAAAGTGAAAGATGCTCCACATCAGCACCAAATGTTTGGAGAATACGGGAGGCGTTGCCATTTTGCAGAGCAAAACCCATTTGTATCCCCAGAAATCCAAAACTCATATTGATGACCTGGCTAATGCTTAATTCAGGTTTATTTCCCATAATAGGCTATAAAAATTTAAGACAAAATACAATTTAATTACCATTTAACCCCTATTTTCAGCAGCATAAGAGGTTCTTTCACTGCTGAAAACTAGGGTTTATCTCCGCTGAAGCACCTTTTTTTTGCTTTGCCCAGACAGCGCGAAAGCTTCGGTTACCGTCTGGATATGGACTGCAGTATCACTGACATTTTCGATCGTATAGCCATCGGCATCTACTGCAATCAGTAAAGTCGCTCCTCGAAATAACACCCGGAATTTATATCCTTCCCATTCTTTGGGCAACATCGGATTTAAATACAATTGTCCGTCCTTAATTCGCATTCCTGCAAAGCCCTCTACGATTGTCATCCAGGTACCCGCCATCGACGTAATATGTAAACCGTCTTCGGTATCGTTATTGTAATCGTCCAGATCCAAACGTGAGGTGCGCAGATAGAATTCATACGCTTTTTCCGGCTTGTTCAATTTAGCGGCCAGTATCGCATGTACGCAGGGAGAGAGCGAACTTTCATGCACCGTAAAAGGCTCATAGAATTCATAATGTCGACCTAGGGTCTCCAGGTCAAATTGATCCTCAAGGAAGTAAAAACCTTGCAATACATCGGCCTGTTTGATATAACAGGAACGCAGAATCCTATCCCAACTCCAATGCTGGTTAATAGGGCGATGCGATGGATCAAGTTCTGCCACAGGAATCAGCTCTTTGTCCAAAAAGCCATCTTGCTGCAAATATACATTCCGTTGCGCATCAAAAGGATAATACATATTATCGACAATGTGCTGCCATTTTTGTTGTTCTTCCGATGCTACGGCCAACTTCGTGTTCAGTGCGTCAGCATTGTTGGAGCTTAGCTGCGCCAGCTTGTTTAAACAGTCCAGTGTATATTCCAGGCACCAGGATGCAATCCGATTGGTATACCAATTGTTGTTCACGTTGTTTTCATACTCGTTTGGTCCCGTCACGCCCAACATCACATATTGCTGGCGTTCGGCACTCCAATTGACACGCTGTGCCCAGAATCGGCTTATCGCAACCAAAACTTCCAATCCGTGCGACCAGATGTAATCCTGATCTCCGGTATAACGGACATAGTTATAGATTGCAAATGCTATGGCTCCATTGCGATGAATCTCCTCAAAGGTAATCTCCCATTCATTATGGCATTCCTCACCATTAATCGTAACCATGGGATAGAGTGCTGCGCCCCGATTAAAGCCGAGTTTAGCCGCATTTTCGATTGCCTTTTCCAATTGCTGATGACGATAAATCAACAAATTACGGGCAATCTTTGGTGACTGTGTTGCCAGGTAAAATGGAATACAATATGCTTCGGTATCCCAATACGTGACACCACCATATTTTTCACCTGTAAAACCTTTAGGGCCAATATTGAGGCGCTCATCTTCGCCGGTATAAGTCTGGTTAAGCTGGAAAATATTGTAGCGTATTGCCTGCTGTGCTGCGACATCACCACTAATTTCAATATCACTTTCTGCCCAGATCGCTTGCCAGGCTGCTGCCTGTTGAGCCTTTAACTGCTCATAACTCAGCCCATTCAATTGGTGTAGATTAACCGAAGCAGCTTCTTTTAGCTGAGCTTGCAGGTGATTCTGCGAGGTGACAATGGCAACGCGCTTCTCAACACGACAAATTTGAGATTCAGCAAGATCTGTCTGATAGATCTCTGTCATACAGCCCGGACTTGCGACGGTATCGTGCACTTCCACGACCGCTGTTGGACCAGTTACGCTCGTTGTAAGCATGGCATAGACTTCAAACCCCGTTTTCTTGGTGCGCGCCACCACAAAGGTATTTTCACCATCCCTACCCTGCGCTGTACTTTCCCAAAATTGCTCGTCATAGTTACTATCACGATTAACGACTTCAGCATTTAACTGCGACCTGATCTCCAATGTAATTGGACCAGAAAGCGCCTGGATGTTGTACTGCAATGAAGCTGTTTCGGAAGCAAACAGATGATACATCCGGCTTGCTTCTACCTTAAGCTGTGCTCCGTCTGGCATTTCCACGGCAAAACTGCGGTATAAAACGCCATGCTGCATATCCAGTCGGCGTTCAAAAGATTTGACCGTAACTTTATTCAGATCTAACACTTGCCCATTGACCAGAATATCCAGGCCTATCCAATCGATGGAATTGATGACCTTGGCAAAATATTCCGGATAGCCATTTTTCCACCAGCCTACACGTGTTTTGTCCGGATAATAAATACCGGCCAAATACGACCCTTGCAAAGATTTCCCGCTGAATTGTTCTTCAAAATTAGCCCTCTGTCCCATCCGACCATTACCAATAGCGAAGATACTTTCCGAAAATTCATTATGTTCGGGGCGAAATGTATCTTCGATAATTTGCCAAGGGTTATGTTTGATATATGTTTTCATCTTTTTATTTTTTTCACCGCATGCTCGGAATCGAAGGCAAATAAATGATTGCCCTATTTACCGATACCATCTACAGCATGCTTTCCGCTATTGAATTTCTCCTAAATTTTAAAATTTATCGACTAAGGTCCCTAAATCTGCTACGACCAAATCCGCTCCCCTGAGATGTTCTTTCAGGCCTATACCTATTACCTGCATACCGGCTGCCCGTGCTGCATCGATTCCAGCCTGTGCATCTTCCAGCACCAGGCAGTGGGCCGGCGCAATCTCCAGCACCTCGGCCCCCTTAAGGAAAACTTCCGGGTTGGGTTTAGAAAGCTGCACTACATTCCCATCGATCAGCGCATCGAAATAGGGTATAATTCCGGTTTTTTCAAGGATACCCATTGCATTCTTGCTGGCCGAACCAAGTCCAATCTTAATTCCTTTTTGCTGTAGTTTTTTCAAAAGTTCCAAACTACCCGAAAGCAAGTGGTCAGGACTCAGCTGCTCAATCAACTCCAGGTACCATTGGTTTTTAAGCACCAGTAAATCCGCTTTTTCAGCTTCAGACTTTTCCACCCCGGCCCATTTTAAAATAAGCTCCAGGGATTCGATCCGGCTGACACCTTTCAGCTGCTCATTGTCAACAATGGAAAACGAATAGCCCAAGTCTTCGGCCAATCTATGCCAAGCTTGAAAATGGTAGATTGCCGTATCCACCAACACACCGTCCAAATCAAATATTACGGCTTTTACAGTAGTATAATTAATCATTGAAAAATGAATTCTATAGAATTTTAAATTGTATTAAAACTTAAGCTCCAAAACTTTAGTCTCATAAGCTTCCAGTTTCAAGGTATTGTCAGCTGGAGCGGTTTCCTGTTTTTGGATAATATCAACATAGGATCTGACCCTGCTGTTTCTTTCCTTAAAACGATCCAGTTTGATCTCTTTCGTCGAATCATTGCAATTCATCACGACCATAACCGTCTGTTGCTCGTTGTAGCGGAAATACACATACACACCATCTTCGGGCACATACTGCATCGTTTTACCAGTTTGTAATACAGCATGTCGTTTACGATAATTGGCTAGCGTTTGAACAAAAGTCCACATATCCTGCTCTGCCTTAGTCCTTCCGCCTGCGGTAAACTTGTTCAGTTTGTCACCCGCGAAACCACCCTGAAAGTCTTCCCGTAATAAACCATCTGGATTTGAGAAATTCTTCATCAGAATTTCAGCCCCGTAGTACAATTGTGGGATGCCCCTTGTTGTCATAAGCCAAGCCATTGCCGATTTATATTTCTGCACATTTTCACCGACAACGGAGAAAAAACGATCTTTATCGTGGTTATCCAAAAAAAGCACATTTTGCTCGGGATGTGGGTACAGAAAGTCTGAAGCGAGGGTTGAATACAATTTATTGGCTCCGGCGGTCCATTCTGTCTTTTGGTTGAGTGCATCACCTATGGCATAATTAAGCTGAAAATCCGTGACACCCATCAGCTTGGAATCGACCTCCTGGCCAACTCGTTTTCCACCCAGAAAATAGGCCTGGTTCCCCACACCATGTACCCATGTTTCACCAAAAAAGGTGAATTTTGGATACTCCTGCAGAATGCGATCTGTCCATTTGGCCATAAAATCCAGATCATTGTACGGATAGGTATCAATTCGGAATCCATCTATTGCCGCAGTCTCTATCCACCAGATATGGCTTTGGGTCAGATAATTTTGAACGTATGGGTTTTGTTCGTTCATATCGGGCATTGTGGGAACAAACCAGCCTTTGACCATTTTCTTTTTGTCATCTGCCGAGGCATAAGGATCAAAAACTGCCTGGTCTTTGTAAGATGTCTGCGTATAGGTAGGCCATTCATTGAGCCAGTCGGCCATCGGCTTGTCTTTTACCGTCCAATGATAACTTCCGATATGATTGGGCACCACATCAAAAATCAGTTTCATCTGACGTTTATGCAGCTGTTCCCCCAATTGGACATAGGTATCGTTGCTACCAAAACGGGGATCAATATGATAGGTTTCGGTGTTGGCATAACCATGATATGAAGCCTGGGGCATGTCATTGGTCAACACAGGAGTCAACCACAAGGATGTCACCCCAAGATCTTGTAGGTAATCCAGCTTTCCGATAATTCCTTCCAGATCACCGCCATGACGCAGATACATCGAGTCTCGGTTTAAACTCATATCCAACATACCTTTCACCTGATCATTTTCTCTATTTCCATTGGCAAAACGATCGGGCATAATCAGGTAGATCAAATCGGCACTGTTCACACCCTGTGCTTGTACTTTTTGATTCCTTGGCTTCAACTCATAACGATAGGTTAGTTTTTTCTTTCCCTGACTAAAGGTAAAAGTTGACCATCCTGGTTTGGCCGAAGCAGCCACCTTGACATCCAAAAAGAGGTAGTTGGGATTTTCTACGCGATTGACTTTGACAAGTTCTATCCCTTTATCCTCCACCTGTACCTCGCTTTTCCCTATCTGAGGTCCATAGACGACAAGCTGCAAGGTCGGATTTTCCATTCCTACCCACCAGTTTAGGGGTTCTACACGTTGGATGGATTGCCCCATTAGGGGGCTCCATCCAAGCACCGTTAGTGCCACGAATACTGTGGTAATCTTTTTATTTAGTTTAAACATCGTTTTTTATTTCTTTGTCAACGTATATGTATTTGCATTGAAATCCACGACGATATCATACGTACCGGCATTCGCAACCGCGATATTGGCCCCGCCGGCAATCAGACTGCCGTTAGCTCCGCCGAAATTTGTTCCCCAATCGTGGTTTTTACGGAATTTGATCTCGCCTGCAGTTAAGCTCACTGTGAGCTTCCATACCTGATTGGCATTGTCGAATTTCATATCCGTATCGGCATCCCAGCCCTTTGGCGTGGCGCTACCAATAATGCCCCAATTGTGATCTTTAAATGAAATGGTATTTGCTGTCGTATTGACTTCTATTTCCAGATTTCCTGCACGTGGAGCTTTTATATTTCCACCGCCATTAAAAGCGAGTTTACCATCTGCAGTCTGTCCATAGGAATTTGCCCAATTGCGCTCTGTCGTAATCTTAAATTCCGAATTCGCTTCCGGAAAGGAGATAATGCCCGTATAGATGCCGTTGCTTGTTGGGGAGACTATTGATTCAGCAGTAGCCGGATCCCATCCCTGATAAGCTCCTGGAACGTACAAATAGCTGGTCGAAGCAAAAGGGATTGCTTTAAGACTAGCTAACGCAGAAAACACCACCGTAATTTTAGTATTGATACTCGACTTGAGGCGTACATCAAAGTCCGAAGCCGTTCCCGTCGGAACACCAAGAGAAAGTAAATAGCCGTTCAATTCATAGCCTGTAAATCCAAGGCGTGTCCGGCCGTTGGGAATGACAACTTCTTTTACTGTTTTAAAATTGTCTCCTTTAAGTCCAAACTGCAGGACGTTGGTTACTGCGGCCTGAAAACCAAAGTCAGGCTGAATCATATTGAGGTGCAGTACCGTATCCTTTGCGTTATCTTTTGACAAGGTTACATTCGTTTTATCGAGGCTTAAAGTTGCCGGCTTTATGCTCTCCCCGCTAGCCAATATAGCGCGCGTCTCGTCTTTTTTACAACTTTGGAACGCCACGATAAATAGCAGCATGATTCCGATATAGTGTCTAATTTTCATCTGTTTAATTTTTGTTTTCAATAGCTGATGAAAGCCCGGGTAACTGACCATTCGCCAATGCGTCGAACAATAGATATTGCCCGGTTTCATCTGTCAACAATTGTCTTATTACAGGTAAGGCTACATTGACCGGAAGAGACTCGCCGTTCTTCCTGTCCGATGCTGATTAATTATAGCCTGGATTCTGTACAAGATTGGAGTTCGCAATAATATCCGAAGCAGGAAGTGGAAACAACGTCCTATACCCGGCAACTGCCTGACCTGCAAGCACACCACCTTTAAAAGGCCAGAGGTAATTATCACCCGTAAATTTGCCATAGCGGATTAAATCCGAACGTCTAAATCCTTCCCAGTATAATTCTTTCACACGCTCATTGAGAATATCATCCAAAGAAAGATTCGTTAAGTTCCCACTGTTGTTTCCATAGGCACGTACACGCAGTTTATTGACATAGTCCAGTGCTTTGGCCAAGCTGCCGCCAGAGCCGCCACGCAATGTCGCCTCAGCATAGATCAAGTTCATCTCTGCCAAACGGATCAACGGGAAATCCACCGAAGCAACGAAACCTTCAGCTGCCGGAGGAGCAGTTTTTCCGTCCTTGTTCACATTGCGGAATTTGGTAACCGCCAGCCCTTGCTTATAGACAGCGATATCTTCAATTTTAACGCTTGTATTTAAGTGAAACATTGCCCTCTTGTCCGTTGCTCCGCTGTAGTCTCCGAAAATCGTTGCGATATTGTCGCGTGTCCGATTTCCGGCCCAACCGCCGCCGGGTACACCGAAAGAAGTGGGATCCATGGTTGCGTCAATAGCTGCATTGATCAGATAAGTTGTACCACCCTTGCTCTGTGTTTTGGTTCCATCATAAGGCAGATAGAAAATAAATTCGGGGTTGTTCACATCATTATCCGCGTAAAAGAGCTCCCGATAATTTGTCCCCAAACTATAGCTCGAGTTCAGTACTTTTTCTGCGTATGTAATCGCTTCGGTATATTTCTTATTACCGGCACCCAGGTAAACTTCAGCGTTGAGGTATAAACGAGCTAACAGCCCCCATGCCGCAACTTGATCGACACGACCATATACATTCTGTTTGGCACCTTTTAGCTGGCCTGCAACTTCCAACAGCTCTTTCTCTACATACGCAAAAAGTTCAGGTCGTTTGATCTGGGGCGGCGACACTTTTCCGACAGGAGTTTCTTCGGTTACAAATGGTGGATTTCCAAACAAATCAAGCAGCACCCAATAATTATAAGCACGTAAGAATCTTGCTTCGGCACGATAATAAGCGATTTCTTTTTTATCGGTATCTGAAATACCGCGTTCGGCCAATTTAGCATCTGTACTTTCTCTTAAAAATTCATTGACAAGTGTGGCACTATAGACACAGCGGGTATAAAGACCACGGAGCATGGGATTGCTATCGTCAAAATCGAGGTAATCCAGTCCGCTAATCCCCGAATCATTGAGCCAGGCACAGGCGGCCTCATCGGTTGTAAGTTCCTGTGCGTTCCAAAAGAGGCGTAAAAAATCCGATGTACCGGCATCCAATCCTCCCAGATCAGAGTTATTCGGCCCCGATGTACTGGTTAAGGTCAATGATCCATATAATCTTGCGAAAGACGAGGTATAGCCTTTAAAATCACTGTAGGCTACATCTGCAGTTACGTCGTTGGTCGGTTTTAGATCCAAATCCTTATGGCAGCTGCTCAGTGCTATAGCCAGCAAGCATACACCTATATATTTATTTAATTTTTTCATTGTTATATCGTTTAAAAACTCACATTTACACCCAATACATAAGTCCTTGGCCTCGGATAGAAGCGATCGTCTATACCGTTCGATATCTCGGGGTCAACACCTTTATAATTGGTGATCGTAAATACATTTTGTACAGTTGCAGAAATCGACATTGAAGCGTTACTATTCCGGATAAATTTTCCAAGGTTATAACTCAGGTTGACATTATCCATTTTCAAAAACGAAGCGTTCTTAATGTAGTAATCACTTCGGAGCTGTTTGAGCAGAAAATTGGTATTAAAGAAATCCACAGGTGCATTATTGATCACCAAAACGGCCTGATCGTTGATATTTGCCCCGCTTCCCAAATTAGAGGAAACATTGTCGTAGACATAATTATCCAAATTTGCGCGCAATACCGTTGTTGCCGACCATTTTTTATAGCTGTATGCCGCTGTAAAACCCAAAAGATATTTCGGTAACGGTGATTTATACAGATAGCGATCGTTATCGCTGATAACGCCATCTCCATTACGGTCAACATAGACACCTTCGACAGGATGCCCTTGTTCATCATATACCTGTTGGAAAACATTGAAACTGTTTGGCATGAAATTAACCTTATGCGCCTGGATATTTCCGCCTGTACCACCACGGATACCACCTGTCTCTACAATAAAGTTTGGATCATCACTCTGTGTCAGATTGGTTACTTTACTCTTATTATAAGTTAGGTTAAAACCGATGTCCAAAGTCGAATTATCCGTTTTTAGCGGGACGAAGTGTACATTAAACTCCAGCCCCTGGTTTTCCATGTTACCCACGTTGGTCAACAGGAAATTGCTAAAGTTAGAGCCTACAGGAACGGGAATCGTGCTGAGCAGGTCTTTGGTCTTTTTCGAATAATAATCCACGCTACCATAGACCCGATTGTTGCTAAAGCCAAAATCAACGCCGGCATTATAGGTTGTTGTATTTTCCCAACGAATGTCTTTATCGTAGGCCACAGGTGAATTTAAATAGTAGTATTCATCACCAAAGCGATACATGGACTCGTTGCCGCTGATGGTATAATTAGGCAAATAAGAATAGTTGGCGATGCCATCTTGCTGCCCGGTTTTTCCATAACTTAGACGGAGCTTCAGTTCGGATACTGCAGCTATATCTTTTAAAAAGCCTTCATTTTTGGCGCGCCAGGTGAATCCTACAGAAGGAAAATATCCCCAACGGTTATCAGGACTAAAACGGGAAGAACCATCCGACCGCAAAGTTCCCGACAGAACATACCGGTTGTCATAGGTATAAATCAGACGCCCATAATAAGAGATCAACAGATTTTCGGGTTTATCAAAAGGCCGAGTAGGTTCATTTAGGATCTTATCACCTTCCGCATTTGTACGGTTAAAATTGTAAACCTTACTACTATTTTTATAGTAGCCATAGCCCAATGTCGCGTCTATCGTACTTTTGATTGTAGGTAATTCCTTATCATACTTTAAATAAAACTCCAGCGTTTTATTGTTGATATCGGTTTTATATTGGGTTCTTTCACCCCCTTCATTAAAATTACGTGCAGCTATCGCTGGTGTAAATGTGTTCCCTTTCGAACGCGCCAGATCGTATCCAACGTTTAAGTTGGCATGCAGCTCCGGCAGGAAATGAAAACTATAATCCACCTTTGCATTTCCAATACTTCTAAACACATCGCCATTATCTTTGCGTAAATCCAACAAGGCTAAAGGATTTCGTGGTGCATTGGGATTAGGTTTCCCCCCTTGAATCCACTCATAATACCCGCCAAAACTATTTTTATCATCCACATAAACCGGTTGAGTCGGATCAAACTGAATAGCAGAACCAATTGCATCCTGTGTCGCAAATTTCGATTTTGACCAGGTACCACGGACATTTACATCCAATGAAAGATGATTGTCCAGAAATTTTGGTGTTAATGCCAATGCAGCAGTAGTTCGTTTTAAGTTATCATTTTTCAATACCCCATCCTGGTTCATATAGCCCGCAGATATACGGTAAGGCATATTGCCCGCTTTGGAAGCAATATTAACGTTATTATCCGTTGTAAATGCATTGCCATAAATCACATCCTGCCAGTCGGTATTTGCTGTTCCCAACAACTTTTTCATGGCATCACTACCATTTGTATTGACGTAATCGCGGATTTGATCGGCGTTGAGCAACTTTACTTTATTGGCTACGGTAGCCAATGAATTCTGTGTAGAGAAGTTGATTTGTGTTCCTGAGCGACTGCCTTTTTTTGTCGTAATCAAAATAACCCCATTCGACGCTCGCGAACCATAGATGGCTGTTGCATTGGCATCTTTCAAAATTGTAAATGTCTCGATATCATTTGGGTTAATCAAACTTAATGGGTTAGCTACCCCAGATACAGAACCACCTGCCAATGGAATTCCATCTACGACAATTAACGGATCGTTACTGGCGTTCAATGAAGCTCCGGTACGAATACGGATGGTGCTTCCTGCACCCGGCTGCCCCCCACTTGTTGTAATCTGTACGCCTGGAACTTTCCCCATAATGAGTTGCTCCGGCGAGGAGATCTGTCCTTTTTGAAAATCTTTTGCAGATACTGTGCTGATTGAACCCGTCAGGTCACTTTTCTTTTGTGTACCATAACCAATTACTACAACCTCTTCCAGTGCACTGGTATTGGATTTAAGGTAAAGGTTTAACGGATGTTGTCCATCGTTGACCTGGATCAAGGTATCCAAGGTCGCGTATCCGACCATACTTACTTTCAGACGTAATTTCCCTGTTTGTAGTCTATCCAAGCTAAAATCCCCATTCGCATTGGTAGACAGTGATTTTTGAATATCCTCGAAGCGCAGTGTAGCACCGACCAAGGAACTCCCCTTCTGGTCCATTACTCGCCCTTTTAGCGTTGCCTGTTGCGCGAATGCCGAAGCACTTACACCGAGTAGCATGCTCAGAGCCCAAAATGGACGTGATAGCTGTTTGTTCATAAAATAACTGTTTATTTATTTATTTAGTTTTGTTTTGCTTATTAATTGGTACTGCCCAGGTAGGAGACTCAATTTTGACTGGCCTGACCAATTGAGCTCTTTTCCCGTAAAATTATCGACCCACTGCCCCTGCAACGCTGCCGGCAAGGCAAAGTCCACACTTTCTACCCCAAAATTGCCAAGTACCCCTACTTGTTGTCCTTCCTTTTCGAGAACAAAATATTTAACGGCATCTTTCATAGCCGATGTGATAATCGTCCCGTTTTGGAAAATGCTATTTTTGGTTTTGAAACGTGTAAGTTTGGCATAGGTCTCAAAGAGCTTTTTGCGATCATCTTGTTGTAGATAGCTCCACAACAATGGTTTTTCGCCTGTGCGCCCATTTTCATCGATAGACACATCATAGCCGTATTCACCAAACTGCCAGATCATCTTAGGTCCTGGCGAAGCCAATAAAAACACGGCGGCCTGTTCCATACGTTTTAATGCCGTACTGAGGTTCTTGACGTTATAGCTACCTGATGAATTGCCGTAATTCAGGCATTTGAACAGCAACCGCTGTTCATCATGGCTTTCCATATAAGACACAAACGAAGGTTGTGTCATGCCATGGCCCGAAGGGAATAATCTGCCTAAATCCGAGCCGTTGTTGGCATTCCAGCCCATTGCCGCCTCATTGAAGACCCCATTCATGTTGTTCCATAGTAACATCCCCGATTGCGCAAGTTCGGCCTCTTCCTGATCTCCACCAAGATGTTCGAGAATAATATAACACGAGGGATCGATGCTGCGAATATGCTGCTGGTATTGCTTCAAGATAGCCACACGTGACGCATCGTAAGCATTCCATGCACTCAAATCACTTTCTGAAGTACCCGAATTTTTCTGTGTAAACCCTTTAGACAAGTCAAATCGGAACCCATCAATCTTGTACTCCTGCATCCAATAGGTCAAAACATCCTTGACAAAAGTCTGTGTATAACTACTTTCATGGTTAAAGTCGAAGCCAACATTGAACGGATGCTTGGCAACCGTATTGAACCAAGGGCTATTGCCAGCTACGTTGCCCTGCTCAAAATAAAGCTGTACTAGCGGGGATTGACCAAAAGCATGATTAAAAACAACATCCAAAATCACGGCAATACCATTTTCATGACAAGCGTCTACGTAGGCTTTCAAGTCATTTTTCAAACCATAATATTTATCCAAAGCGCGGTGGAAAGAAGGATTATAACCCCAGGTCGAATTCCCCTCCGATTCCTGTACAGGCATAAGCTCGACCGCATTTACACCCAGCCGTTTTAAATAAGGCAAAGAGTCTTTCAATGTGGTATATTGATGTTGTTTGATAAAATCACGGACCAAGAGTTCGTAAATAACTAAATCACCTTGAGCTGGCTTATTAAATAGCGTGGTTTTCCATGAGTAAGACTTGGCTGGAAGATCCAATACACCAACTACTCCCTGCGCAGCAGCGGGATAAGTGGGTACAGCCGCCGCGGTCAGTCCGAGTGCCGCGTCGTTTTGCGGATCAAGAATCAGCTCAGCATAGGGGTCGGCGATATTCAGCTGACCGTCCACCAAAAACTGATAAGTCTGTTTTTTAGAGAAATCCAGATTCGATACGGTAACCCACCAGGTTTTGCCATCTGGTGTCTGGCTCATCGCATAGGCTGGTAACGCTTTATAGTTATTAAAATCGCCCAAGACATACACACTCGTTTTTAATGGCGCTGTGAGCGCAAAACTGACCTCCCCTTTTTCCCTGTTTATCGTTGTTCCGTTTGGATTGATGCCGATCGGGAGTGCGGCGATGGTAGGTTTTGATTGCACAAATAACTGTGCTTTACTGAAATATATTTTGCCCCCAGCCTCAAGACGTGCTTCAAGCTCGTGCAGGCCATTGCTCTGTAGGCTGAGCGATTTTTCTAATGACGGTACCGCAGAAGATTCAGCAAGCAATAAACCATTATCCCAGATACTGATTTTCCCGGACTGCGTTGCCTGTACTTTTAGCTTCAGATTATCCCCAACGGTGTACATCTGTTCCAGGGTAATTGGATCTGTGGGTTGCAGCGTAGGCGAAACAAAACGAATGGCCTGTGTATTGCTCGTTACAAGAGGAAGAAATAGATCTGAATTATTTTTGTTTCGTTGGACCAGCGACCCATCACCATTGCGGACTAAAAGTGCCATCTGACCAAATTCTCCGCCATTAGTCAGGTTAAAAAATTTGGAGGGGGTAAATGTGAATGAATATAAACCAGCAGAAACAAATTTAAGTTTATAGGCATTATCATTTTTAGACCAATCTGTTGCTACATGTTGCCAGCTGCCCCCATTGACAGGAATCAACCCGGTGTGTAGGTACAGGTCGGTAGTGCTTCCTTTTAAAGCCGCATTTCCTTTCGAAAAATCAAATTGAATAGTAATTTCCTGATCCCAGTAGATAAATGGGTCGGAAAGATTGAGCAAACCAGATCCCTGCTGTTCTATAACAGGAGGTTGCTCGACATCCACGATATCTTTCTTATTTGCACATGATGATAATAGGACAATCACCCAGAGATACCCTATTAAACGAGAGATATGCTTCCCCATCGATAATTAGCTTTACTTGGAATCTGAAATTGGGAACGTTCCCGAAATCAAGGTAAA
Source organism: Sphingobacterium sp. HSC-15S19 (assembly GCF_050433745.1). Taxonomy (NCBI): domain Bacteria; kingdom Pseudomonadati; phylum Bacteroidota; class Sphingobacteriia; order Sphingobacteriales; family Sphingobacteriaceae; genus Sphingobacterium; species Sphingobacterium sp. HSC-15S19. The sequence goes on along the minus strand of NZ_JBNPWQ010000003.1, from coordinate 90,525 downwards.
AAGCAATCGCTTATGGCGATTGCTGGATTCCCCTATCCAATATTTTATACAAATTGATTATTTAAATACTTTCGGGAATGTTCCCGAAAGTATTCAAAGCTAAATAATGGGATTACAAAAAACAAATATTTTTTTTCTTATTTCAGGCTAGATTTTTGAAAAATAAGCTGGGAATCAAGGTAAACCGAATTAGCAAACTTAGTATTTTCGGGGTCTTCCATCTTATCCAATAGGTATTTTGTTACTAATTGCCCCATTTCATAGGCTGGTTGTTTCACTACGCTCAGTGCCGGGTCAATCAGATCGGCGATATCCAAACAAGAAAAACAAATGATTTTAAGATCTTCAGGAATACGAATTGCGAGCTGCTTGGCGACTCGTATACTCGAAATAGCAAGACGTTCTACCGAGGCAAATATGGCATCGGGTTTCTCCTGTTCGATCAAGTCGGCGATATCTTTCATATTCTGATCGGCATCATTGACCGTATCCAAAATAAGCGCTGGTCTGATCGGAATCCCCACTTCCTGCAGCGCCTTTTCGTAGCCATCCTTACGCACCTTACCAATAGAGACATTCGGATTAATCGCAAGGTAAGCGATCCGTTTACAGGCATTATCGATCAGGTGTTTGGTTGCCAGGTAAGCTGAATCAAAGTCATTACCCGTAATGTACCCCCCCTTCCAATCGTCGTATGCACGGTCAAAAAACATGACCGGAATGCCGCGCTCTGCCAAAAGTTGTAAATGCGAATGGTCTTTACCCTCACCCGAAGCCGAAATGATAACGCCATCCACCCGTCCATTGGCTAGTGAACGTACGATTGAGGCTTCATTTTGCACCTGATGATCCGTCACATAAATCAAGGTATGATAACCCTTGGAGCGCGCCACAGCCTCAATTCCTTTGATGGCTTGCGAGAAAAATTTATTACCAAATTCGGGAATAATAATCGCAATGGTCAGACTTTTATTTGCCTTTAGACTACTCGCATAAACATTTGGCGAAAAACCGATTTCTTCGGCCATAGCCAAAATCCGAGCTTTTGTCGCTGGATTAATGTCCACGTTATCCCGAAATGCACGGGAAACGGTCGATTTTGACAAGCCGAGTTTTTTGGCCAGATCTACTATTGTTAATTGCGACATATCAAGATTCCCTTTGCTGTTTGAATGTAATAATTGTTGGATACAAATAAAGCAATTATCTGTCCAGAATAGCAAATTTTCTTTTCAAGTTCTTCTCGCCACTCATCTTGATATGCCATTGTTTCGTTGATGTATATAGACATTTAAAAATGACGTAAACTGATGTTCCATATCACTTTCACCGGAGTTCAAGTACTCATCAATCTTCAATTTTAGCTGCCCCTACATTTTCTACTGATGCGGTTAATAACCTCACATGGATTCGCATCTCCTTTGAAATTCTTTCAAATGAAATCAAGCCCAATATATCGTCTTTCCCTTTAATCGTCAATTTGAATATTTCAAAAGTAGCTTCTTCATCCCAATTGAAGAAATACCTACCTGCGGGTAAGTTTTTGAAATCACTTGTCACAACAGGAGTAATTTCGATTAAATAGGACTGATTCGTAGCAACTTCGAATGCCAATTTCGGCCTGTCAAAAAATTAGTTTTACTTGATACCTTTTTCGGGCTTAGTTATAACTTTGTTCGATGCTTGTTCGGTGCTTCTTCGGTTGTTAGCGAATAAATACCGACTAAACTCCGAGTAAGATCCGTTTATAAAACGAGTAAATAGCGAAGGTGACCATAAGAAAATAGGAGTTCAAACTTGTCAAGTAGGCAATTCGATTTCTATCACTAGTTATTGTCGAAAATAAGATTCTTCGGCACTAAATTGTTGTGGATTTATTGATCAATAAACATACAGACCTGACAAAAAAATCTTGTCAGGTCTGTATCGAAAACTTGTCTTAAAGACTAGAACTTTCTAAAATCCCATTCCCCGCGATAAGGGCGACTGCGCATGAGATTAGCATAGTCATTGTCGAACTGTTCTTTTTGTGGATTCCATTTTAAATCCTTTTGAAGTTCATACGCAATATTGATGGCATTGCACACTGAGCTCGTCCGGTGACCTATTTCAACATCACAGATAGGCTTACTTCTTTTTTTGATCGCATCAACCCAGTCCTGATAGTGATTATCACTATAATACAAACGACGATCAGAAGAAGTCAGTTTAAGATTCGCCAGATTTTCTGGATTCGAGCGGATAAATTCGCGGCTTACTTCAATCTTACCTTTTTCACCGATAAATTGGATCGCATTATGTACTCCCCACTGCACATGGTTTACCCGAACGCCATTGGCATAGCTAAACGAGAGCCCGCTATTGCTGTTGGCTTCCTTGGGTGGATTAAACTGAACAGGGCCCGATTCATCCATGCCCAAGGCCCATTGTACGATGTCAAACATATGTGCACCCCAATCGGTGATGTAACCGCCACCAAAATCACGGTAACCGCGCCACCAGGCCCATTTATCATCTTCCAAAGGTGGGCTTAATATCGGATTATAACCCCGATATGGTGAAGGTCCTACCCACATGTCCCAATCGAGATAATCGGGGGCTGGCATAGAGGGAAGGTCACATTGTTTGACCGGTTCGCCCACAGAAACATTGATTTCCTTGATTTTGCCGATATAGCCATTGAGAACCAGTTCTGCTGCCTGTCTAAAATTATAGGAAGAACGCTGCATGCTGCCCGTCTGAAATACACGTTTATATTTTCGGGTTGCATCGACCATGGCACGACCTTCGGCAATGGTCAATGCAAGGGGTTTCTCACAATAAATATCTTTGCCAGCTTTAGCGGCATCAACTGCAATCTGCGCATGCCAATGATCGGGTGTAGCAATGACAACAGCATCAATATCTTTCCGATCCAATAGTTCCCGATAATGATGATAGGCCTTGATCTCGGTCTGTGCTTTTGACAATTCCGTTTGTTTTTTCGTTGTCGCAGCAATAAATGCGGCCAACTTATTACGGTCTACATCGCAGGCAGCCAGACTTGCGATTTCCTTGCAGCGATTGAGGCCATTCATCAAGGTATAGGATTGTTTTCCGACACCAATAAACCCAAGATTGATTCGATCACTTGGGGCAAGAAATCCATTGCCTCCCAACACAACGCGCGGAACAATTGTAAAAGCCAAAGAGGACACAATTCCCTTGGCTATAAATTCTCTTCTTTTCATTCTTTATGGATAGTTTATTTTTCTGCTTGCCTTATACGTATTTATCCGTTTCTTGGCGGCAAAATGGTTTATGTATGGATGATTTGTTCAGGTTTTCTTAAAGATAGTTTATTCTTGTATAGGAACCAAAGTAATCGAAGCAATCTCTGGCAAAGTATCGCCTTCGATGGCTGTAGCCTGCAAAATCACCTTGGTACTGGGCTCACCAATTACTTGCTGGGATACCTCAATGATCCCCATAGCCACTTCCTTAAATTTAGCTTCTTTTTCAGCTACGAATGTCCACTGGATCTGCTGCCCGAGTATCGAGAGTACAATTTTTCCGTGCTGCTTGCTATTCGCCAGATAATTGACGAGCACACGATACTTCCCTGGTTTTTGAATTTTGATATCCCAAAAAACTTTATCCGCAAGGTCTTTCCATTGACCAATGGCGTTCGGGCGGTTTGGATCATGGGTATGTGCACCAATAATTTTTAATCCCTTTCCTTCCTGTAATTTTGCATTATTTGCGTTCATCACGATACGTCCATCTGCCTGTGTTTGGGTCAGGCTTTCCTCAACAATTGGCTTTCCCTGGATTTCGACCACAATAACCTTCGGTCCTTTCTTATTGTCGAAGATATCGACAGGAATTGCTGGTCTTCCGTTTTCTAAAGTGGATTCTAAGTTCATTTTAGGTGAAGCTAGGGCGTAGACAGCCGTCACTTTATTTTTGATGGGCAGATTTATTTTTCCATCGGCCGGACGATCAAAAACATGCAGATACAGCTTCCCATTTTTTTGGGTACAATACCCCCAATCCAAGGCTTGGAAAGGACTCGCGGTGGTACCGTAAATAGATTCGCCATTGACCTTCATCCATTCCCCGATTTGCTCCATAATCCGCACCGCAGGTTCAGGAATGGCTCCGTCACCATCGGGTCCGACATTTAACAGGAAATTTCCCCCTTTACTCACCGTTTCCACAAATAATTGCATGATCTTGGAAAAGCTTTTCCAATTTTGGTCATGGGCGCTATACCCATAACTTTCATTCATGGTATGGCTTACCTCCCAGTACATACTCGGCAAACCTGTTGGTGGAATATATTTTTCGGGAGTTCCGATATCACCGTTCTTATTTTCGAGTCCGTTCCAAAATCGATTATTGATAATAATATTAGGCTGCCATTTGATCAGGTCTGTCAAAATATGCTTTGTCCCCCAGGCTTCCCCCTCATGCTGTTTACTGCTGAAATCGGGCCACAGCACGTCCAGCCGCCCATAGTTTTGTGCAAGTTCCTTGATTTGCCCATAGAGATAGGCTTTGTAACGTTCATGATCTGGCTGATGCTTATTCACATTCGGGTTCAGCTGAAAAGCTTCATAAGAATCGGGATGCTGCCAATCCAAGAGCGAATAATAAGCTCCTACTTTCATTCCCTCCTGACGGAAAGCATCCATAATTTCGCGGTAAAGATCTCTTCCTTTCGGCGATAAATTTGCCGTACCCGTAACATCATTTTTCAAAGCATAAGGTTGCTGGCTATTGAACAGGCTAAAGCCTTCGTGGTGTCGGGAGGTCAGTACCATATACTTCATTCCCGTTTTTTTCGCAAGGCGTGCCCAGGACTTTGGGTCAAAAGAACCTAAAGTAAATTTTGGTTTCAGTACTTCGGCATACTGCTTACTGGGAATTTTCCCCCAGGTTTGTATCCATTCGGCATAATGTTGTGGATATTGTTTCCCTTCAAAAGAACCACCTGCAGCACTGTACAATCCCCAATGGATAAATAACCCAAAACGGGCCTCTTTAAACCATTCCATACGTTTATCTTGCGTCTCCTGCCAACCTGCAACACCTTCATACGGTGGCGATTTGGTCTGTGAAATAGCAACATCGGTCATACACAGCAACATTCCCACAGCTGCTGCACACTTCCATTTAAAAAAATTGATTTTCATCATGATATAGATTTATACATAAAAGTTCATTTATTCGGATTGCAAGCTATCGCCGATCAGAAACCCAACGCTTTAATTTCATCCTGAATAACAGCATATGCTTTGCTTGCATCTTCTACTGGAATTCCCTTGGATAGTCCAGGTCGTTTATGACCTGTATAGGTGAGCCATGCGTCTTTCATCATCGTCTGCCTTTTCAAAACAAGCGTATATAACTGGCGAAGTTTTGGTTGACTGCGCAAATTGTCATCCCATGCGCTTTCAATCGGGAAATCAGGCATCAGGTGCTGTACTATTTCCTTAGCCATTAGCCAATGCCCCAACTCTCCGGGGTGCACCCCATCTGCGGCCAGTTTAAACTGAGCGTCTTTCTCGATCTTAGCTTCCAAGTAACGACGCATGGGAAAATGCAGGTCTATGATTTCCCAGGACTGCATCTTGGCATAGCCAATAAGCCATTCGGCATAACGATCCAATACTTTATTGTAGCCATTGAGCCGAAGCTGCGGATCATCATGCACTGGAGGTGTCATCCATAGGATGCGTTTGACGCCCTGATCGACCAAACGTTTGTGCAAACGGATAATTCCATTTTTATAGGCTTCAAAACGGATAGCATCAAAAGGGAGATAAATGCCGTCATTCATACCGTAACAAACAAAAACAACCTCAGGTTTTATTTTATCAAGCACATTGTCCAGTCGATCAAATAGACAGGGGCGTGGAAATTTTCCATCGGCATGATTCGGTTCACTGAGTCCAGAAACGGTCTCACTTGGTAAGCCCGAATTAATAAACTGAGGTTTCCTTTTCGGGTGACTGCTCAGGAATAGACTTTCTGTCATAGCGACATATTGCCCCGCGTAAGTAATGCTATTGCCTAAAAAAAGTACTTTTTGTCCATCGTCCCAGCGAAAATTATCCGTTTTTTTTTGTCCAACCGCTTGCACATACCATATACTAAAGCAGAGCAATAATGGCAAAAAGCGTATTTTTTTTGTTTTTAATAATAGATTCAACATCGTTATAATTGATAAAGCTAATAGCGGGATTAGCTTAGTTTTATTTTTAGCGCATAGCCCAAGCTGCTGTTTTGTATCTTCTTGGGTAATTTCAATTGCAATCCATGGTTATCCTGCTGGAAATCGATCCGACCAAACCCTAGAATTTCCACTGATTTCACTTTAGCCATATTTTGGTTCAGGGACTGTACGTTGACGATTCCATCTTTGGGTACTACAAGAGCCATCGCATATACAAAATCATTCTTCTGTGTAAACCAAAAATCCAAGGCTGTAAAAGATACTTTAAATCCTTCCCTTTCCCGTTGCTCGGTATCTGTTATCCGAACTGTTGTTGGTCCCTCATGCGAAATGGTCCAAGGCGATGTCCCATAAACCGCTTCGGCATTGCGCCGCAACCATTTCCCTAAGATAGCAAGATTTTTCTTTACCGGTGTGGCTACATTTCCTTGTGCATCTGGACCAATATTAAGCATATAATTTCCTCCTTTACTGACAATTTCAAGGAGCCAATACCTTAATTCATCCACATTTTTCCAATCGTGGTCATAAGATTTATAGCCCCAGGAATGGTTGAATGTTCCAATGGCTTCCCAAGGTCTGGTAAAACGCTCAGAAGAGTCAGGAATCCGATTATCCCCAGGAATGGCATAATCGCCCATACCATTGCCAATTCGCTCGGAGACAATAACACGTGGATTACAATCATACACAGTTTTATAGAACCGAAAGCTCTGTTCTGCAGTCATCAATCCCGGCATATCAAACCAGATATATTTCAACTGTTTAAACCGCGTCAAAATTTCCTTTACCTGAGGAATTGCTTTTTCGTTGAGATACGAAGCGAAAGAATTTTCGCTGGGATCCCAAAGATTGACACCGAAAGCATCGGTTTTGGCATGAACAAGATCATGCTGTGCCTTTGTTACCGCATATTGCCCGTCGCTACCATCCCGCCAGTCGATATTCTGTGAATAATAGATACCAAAATCGAGTTTATGCCGAAGACAAGCATCATAAAGTTCCTGAATGATGTCGCGTTTAAAGGGCGTAGCCTGTTTGCTATTGAATGAACTAACCGTTGAACCATATAGGGCAAATCCGTCGTGATGTTTACTCGTCACAACAAGATACTTCATCCCTGCACCCTTGGCCATTTTAACAATTTTATCGGCATCAAAAGATTGCGGGGAGAATTGATCCGCCAATTTTGCATAAGTAGACCGAGGAATTTTTGCAACCAGTTGAATCCATTCAGCAACACTCGGGCTACCCAAATCTTCCATTTTTTGCCCATTCCATATACCTGCCGGAATAGCATACAGCCCCCAATGGATAAATAGACCAAATTTCTGCTGCTGAAAATCTTTTAATGCCTTTGCCTTCTGTCTATTCATCTCCCCCCATTCGTTCATCAATTGTGTAAGCTGATGGTTTCGCTTGTTCCAGCGCATTAATGCTTCTAGATAATAATAATCTGCGTACACTAGCGGGACGTCAATCTCCCCTTTATGCGGAATACTGCCTACACTATGTTTCAGCACAAACAAACCGTTTGCTCCAACCGCACTGGAGTACTGCGGTGAACCCAATGAGCGCAAGATCGCTTCGGCGACATCCAAATATTCCTGTTGTTGTCCAGTTCCCATGTAGTCAACCAGTTCCAGCAATGCCGAAGCAGTAACCGCTGCTGCCGACGCATCCCGTGGAATAGTCTCAAAATCTGCTTTGCGATAATTCCAGTTTGGGACAAATCCAGCTTGATTTACATCGAAGTCCCATTGTGGCACCTTATCTTGAGGCAGGCGCGGATGCTTTATATAAAACTCAGCCATTTTTAGCGCAGCCTGTAAAAACTTAGGGTCCTTCGTTTCACGGTACATCACGACAAACCCATACAATCCCCAGGCTTGCCCTCTAGCCCAAGCTGAATTGTCCGAAAACCCCTGTGCCGTTTCCCGGCTCAATACAGCACCGGTATTGGGGTCATAGGTAACCACATGATAAGAACTGTAATCTGCGCGATATTGATTTTTCAGCGTCGTTTCGGCGTGTCGAATAGCGGCATTACGATAAACAGAATCCCCAGATAATTTGGAAGCTAAAAAAAGAAGTTCCAAATTCATCATGTTGTCGATAATGACAGGGAATTCATACGTATGTTTACCATCCCAAGAGGAAAAGGTATCCCAAGACTTAATTGCACCAACCTTCGGATTGAAACGTGTCAATAGCGATTTGGCGCTCTGGATTAAAATTGATTTGAATGTAGTATCACCAGTTAACCGATAGGCATTTCCATAACTGCAGTTCATCACGAAACCAATATCATGGTGCTGTGTATTATATTGATTTTGGCACAATGAATTCGTCCATTTTAGTGCAGCGTCCCGCCACTGATCCTCGCCGGTATACTCAAAGACATACCAAAGGCAGCCTGGCCAAAAACCACCCGTCCAGTCCCGGATATCAGTAAAAGTTGTTTTCCCCTTGGGATCTGCCGATCGTGGATACTTACGCAGATCGCTATGATCTTTATACAACAAAGCGTACTGTCGCTGAGCCAAATCAAATCCTTTTTTTACCATATCGCTTGTATCCGCACGTAGAAAAAAAGGATGAAAAAGGCTCAAAAAATAAATAAAGTATAGGCTATATCTAAAAAAAATCATGTTTAGGTTCATTTTATATCCATAAAACTAATCGATCCAACCTGGGTTCTGCACCAGGTTTACGTTCATCTGTATTTCTGAGGTCGGGATAGGCCATACGTTCAAAAAGTCACCCTTATAGCTATAATTCCCAACATTTGTCCCCCAAACCTGCTTACGTCCATTGCCTGCTTGAAACACCTTCTCTTTCCAGGTTCCCCAGCGCAATTCGTCAAAGTAATTGATTCCCTCATTCGGGAACTCAACCCGACGTTCATTACGAATACGCAGGCGTAAGTCTTCCTTCCCACCGACGGCAGTTGAAGCATTAGCATTTAAAAGTGCTACACCTGCACGCTGACGAACTTCGTTAACTTTTGCTATAGCTTCATTTAGTTTGCCCTCTTCATTCAAGGCCTCGGCCCACATCAATAAAATATCAGCATAGCGGAAAATCGGAAAATCGATAGGACCATAATTGCGATCCACAATCTCATTGACTCCTTCAGCGACAAATTTTCGATAGAAATAGAAGAAATTGATCTGTGTATCGCTCTGAATATCGCCGTCTACCTGTGCCTGCCCGCGAAATGGCCAGCGCATAAATTGAAGACTTTCAACATTCGTAAAATTATAGGCACCCCTAAAAGTCGAATAAGGCGTCACGACATTGGCCTGCAAACGGGGATCACGATTTTCATAGGCTTTTTTTATACGCTCCTCATTGCCTTGCGGTAGGTAAAGACTCATCTTTGCACCTCTCAACGTTGCAGCAGCTTTCTCGGCCTCCGTGAGATTGTTGCGCAGAAAAAACACCTCCCTTTCATTTTCGGTTAAACTACTGTATCCTGGAATAATTTTATCCCATTCAAACTTAGAACCATCGTTATTTTCATAGAGATCGACCAAATGTGGTGAAGGCATGTAATAATTCCAGCCACGCGAATAGACCGAGGGCCAGCCACAAAACAATTGCATATTATTTCCATAGCCTGATTCACTCCGATGCTGAATAGAAAAAATCATCTCAGGACACTGTTCATTAGCTTCTTTAAACAAAGCTTTATAATCTCCGAAGAGTGAGTGGCCAGCATCTTTTACTTTTTGAAAATCTGCCGAAGCTTTTGTCCAATCTTTTCGATAAAGATAAACTTTACCCCGTAAGGCATAAGCTGCCGCCTTTGTTGCATGTCCATAATTCGCATTCCCCGCAGGATAACGATCAGGAAAATTAGTTTCTGCGATACAATCGTTCAAATCAGCTAGGATTTGATTCCAGACATCATCTTCCGAACTACGTCCTTTGACGGCTTCGGCTGCAGTAAACGGCTCAAGGTAGATGGGTACCCCTTTGTAAAGCTGATTGAGCCGAAAATAAAAGTAAGCACGTAGAAATTTAGCTTCCGCAATATATTTCGCTTTCTTTTCTGCTGTAGAAGGTGACTTTAGGGGAATATTCTTTAAGGCATCGTTTGCTCGTTGAATACCTTCATATTGAATCTTCCAAACATTCACAAATAATGGATCGCCGGCGGTGATGGTACCTGTCAATAAGGGTTCATCAAAACGTGCCTGCCCAGTATAGGAGAAACGGTCAAACTGATAAAGTTCATAAGGTGAGATCAGTCCGCTATGCCCCATTAAGAGTCGAAAGGAACTATAGATCCCCGCAATCCCTAAATCAGTTAAATTGTCGGTTGTCCACATCGTTGCGGTGGAGACCGATGAATATGGGGAGGTATCCAAAAGATCTTTTTTGCAACCCAATATACTTGTTAGCAATACAATTGCTATTATTTTTTTCATCATTTTCATTGTCATTCGAATTAAAAGGTAAGATTCAAACCCAGTGAATATTGCCGCATTGAAGGGTAATTTGTTGTTGAACCTATCTCAGGATCTAAACCAGGATATTTCGTAAATGTCAGCAAGTTTTCACCCGCTAAATAGATCCGTAATTTTGCAATTGATAGACGGTTTGCCAAGCTTTCTGGAAGCGAATAACCCAATTGTAGGTTACGTAGTTTCACAAAAGAAGCGTTATACAAATAATAATCACTGGTACGTCCATTCTGTGCATCTGTCACTCCTTTTAAGCGTGGATAATAACCAGCTATCCGGTTGTTGGGATCGGAAGGATTTGCGGCATTATAATAGTAATGGTCATTTGCGACCAATGCCGGTACCGATTTTCCCTGCGCAACGATGGATGAATTGAGATAGAGTTCATTCCAGTAATACGACATACCTGAAGAAGCGGACCAAATCATGGATGCATCAAATCCTTTATAGGCCATATTGATACTGAGGCCGTAATTGAATGCTGGAGTTTCTCTTTTGCCCATAAACTTTTGATCATAGACGTTCCCGTAGATACCATCATCGTTCATATCCGAATAGATCAAGTCACCATACCATATCTTGGTAGGGTCTATGCCATCGGCAGGCTGAAATGAATAGCCAGCAGCGACCATAGCCTTCAACCATTCCATATCCTGTTCCGTCCGGATCATACCGTCGCGTGGCCCTCCATTTTTATCGACAGAACCATCCGCTAAAAAATGGCTTCCCGAACCTCGGTATACATTGTACAAGTAAAATTCATTGATTTCGTGCCCTTCTAAAATACGCTGGTTGACACCGTTGGAAACCATACCGATATTGGACTGGTAAACACGATTACCTGCCGCATCCGTTACATAGCCCTCCCACAATGCTCCTTTATATTTTTCTACCCGATTGGTATTATAGGCGAAGTTGGCCGATATTCCATAGTTAAAACCGTTGATTTTATCTTGGTATCCCAGCGTCAATTCAATCCCCCGCTTGCTAACTTCGGCAATATTCATCGTTGCCGCAGTAGCAGTTCCAGTTGTCGCCGGAATGGTCGGAACATATAGGATTCCATCGGTATAAGCACGGTAGGCATCAAATTCGACCGTTAATTTATTTTTCAATGCCGTGGCTGTAAAACCTACATTTGTTGTTGTGGTCGTTTCCCAGTGTAAAAGATCGTTTCCTAGTTTAGTCTGTGCCAAACCACGAACAGCCTGATTATTGAATGAATAGTTTACCGTACCATACGAGGGAAGATGATCGTAATTACCCGGAGAGGCATTATTTCCGGTTTTCCCCCACGAGGCCCTTATTCGCAAATCATTCACAAAAGATTTAAGTGGACTCATAAAAGATTCTTCCGAAATACGCCATCCCGCAGAGAATGCCGGAAAGAGCCCCCAGCGTTTGGCGGTTCCAAATCGAGATGATCCATCGTACCGTACCACCGCTTCCGCAAGGTATTTATTAGCGTAAGCATAATTTGCACGACCAAAAAAGGACCGCAAACCGTAGTCAAGCTCATCACCGGTAATGGAACTCATTGTCGTCGCCGAATTAAATGTTGTCAGGTCTGGATGCACAAGCCCAAGTTTGGCCGCTCCGATATTATATTGGTTAAAATACTGTTCATTATACCCCAAGATGCCGCCCACATCGTGTTTACCAAAAGATCCTGAATAACGCAATACATTATCAACGATCACATTGTAGCTCTTGGTTAACCCATACTGGGTGGTTATTTGTCCCGCAGACAGCGCCGCAGTACTTAATTTGTTGGTTGCAAAATTCCATTTCTCATAAGGCACCTGATGCGAATTCGTTTCGGTATAGGCATGGTTATAATTTACCCTGGATTCAAACTCCAAGCCTTTCATGAGATTTAACTTCGCAAATATTGTGGTATTGAATCGATTGACCTGGTTCTTTCCACCCATCCCATTTAGAAAAGCCAGGGCATTGTTTGCAGTAGCCGATTCTTCGGCCGCAGCCGGGAAACCATAGACCCCGTTGTAGAAAGGATAAACTCCTGGCACGGTTTGGGTCAGGTAAGAATATGCTGTGACCACATCGGCGACACTCAAATTCTGCATATCGCCAAAGGTCTGGGTACCCACAGTTAAAAACTTGGCAACTTTAGACTGTAAGTTAATACGCAGACGTATCTTGTCTGCTCCAGTTTCGGGCATCGTCCCCGGATTGTTGAAATAGCCCACTGAAAAGAGGTATTGCGTATGCTCACTGCCACCATTTAGAGAAAGATTGTGATTTTGTAAAAGTTTGCGTTGTCCAAAAAGCACATCGCCCCAATTGGTATTTGGATAAGCGACTTCATTGGGAATACCAAATTCTGTTAACCCTGTTGGATTTTTCTTCGTTTCTTCCCAGAGGTTGATTGTTGCATCGGTATAAACAGCCGCTTGCCCTAAATTTTTGAAGCCTTCATTAACAAGGCGCATATGTTGTGCGTAATCGGTAATAAATTCGGGTACATTATTGGGGCGCAACAGCGAAACCATGCCCGTATAAGACACATTATTTTTTCCCTTGGCTCCCTTTTTTGTCGTAATTAAGATAACGCCATTCGACCCCAAGGATCCATAGATCGCTGCTGTTGCCGCATCTTTTAAAATCGAAATTGACTCCACATCATTGGGATTAACGGCATCCATAGATCCGACAATACCATCGATCACAACCAAGGGAGACGTATTGTTTAAAGTTCCTTTTCCACGAATCAGTATACTAGCACCGTCTGCACCTGGTTTTCCCGTTGTGGTCTGTACGTTAACGCCCGCCGCGAGTCCAGCCAGTGAAGAGCTAAGTGTGGAGGTTGACCTATTCTCTACCGAACTGCCGTTCACGGTTGATACGGCACCAATTACATTTGCGCGTTTCTGGCTTCCATACCCTACGACGACCACCTCATCCAGACCACTTACCTCCTCCTGAAGTACAATGGTTAATTCATCATTTCCAGTGACACTTTTTTCCAAACGTTGATAGCCTATGTTTGAAAATACCAAAGTGCCATTTGCCGCCGGTAACTGAATTGTAAACCTGCCATCCTGGTCCGTGACCGTAGAAATATTAGCTCCCTTCACTGTAATGGTGGTTCCTACCAGGGCTTGTCCTTTGCCATTAACGACTTTACCAGCAATGCTCCGCTGCTGGACTTCTTTGCGTTCGGTATTTGGCAGATTTCTCTTGGGTTTTATCACGATCACCTCATCTTTTTTGATCCACTCCAGATCCAAAGGTGCTACGATAGCATTTAATGCATCTTCCAATTTGGCATGCTGTATATTGACTGACAAACGTGCCTGAGCCAATGACTTGCCGGTTAAGAAAAAATTAACACCACTCTGTTTTTGGATATCGCGCATCACCTGATTTAAGGTAACATGCTTTGCGGTTAAGTTTATGGTCTGCGCATTTCCCTCTGCAAACAGCTGCATCGCGGTCAGTAAAGAAATGAGTACGATCAATTTCATAATCAGTATACTTCGTAAAGTTAAACTCCACGGGTGTAGCCTAACAAATGGATAAAAAATCATATGTTTGTACGGTTTGTATGTTATTTATAAATGGTTATCAAAAATTTGCCTTTGGGCAACACTTGTAAGTATATGCATCCAATTCAAGGCAGTGCCCCCCAGCACTGCCCTTTTTGTTTTGCTTATACCCTTTTCCGGATTAAGTGGAATCCATGATCATTTCTTTTTTCATCTTTATTTAGGGTTTTAATTACAACGGTCTAACATATAGGATATTCTTTTCATCGCTTTTGCTCAGCTCAAAACGCAACCCACCTTCTTCCAATACGTCAAGTACGTCGCGGAGCGGCTTGCTTCGTTTTATACGACCATAGAAATGTGTTTGCGGTACCTCGCCTTTATACTTCACTTCGACATTATACCAGCGACCAATCTGCTGCAGTGCATCCGAAAGCGGTGTTTCGTCAAAATAAAACAAACCTTCTTTCCAAGCGGTAAAGGGTGCTGTATCCACATTTGCGAGCTGTATTTTTCCGTTATTGGTATTGGTCGATTGCTGGCCTGGCAGCAGGTATATCGCTTCTGAATATCGTTTATCGTTCGATAATTTAACCTTCCCATTGACTAAAGTCGTTTTAATCGCTGTATTATCGGGATAAGCATTGACGTTAAAGGCAGTCCCGAGCACCTCAATTTCCTGTCCTTTACTCAGCACTTTGAAAGGTCGTGCGCTATCTTTCGTCACTTCAAAAAAGGCCTCGCCTTCCAAACGAACTCTTCGTTCATTTTTTGCAAAGCTCATCGGATATTTTAGCGAAGAGCCCGCATTGAGCCATACTTTTGTGCCATCGGGTAAAGTAACCTGGTATATCCCCCCTAGCGGAGTGGCTAACTCCAATACAACCTTACTTGGATCTGCCGCCATCCCCTGTTTATCTAATGCCGCAGCAGCGATAGACTTTCCATTTTCGTAGGTAATACTTTCTCCCATCACAATTCCCGATGCCTGTTTATCGAGTTCTAAAAGTGTGCCGTTCGCTAAACGAAGGGTAGCACTGTTTCCACCAGGCTTTACAACAACACCCGTTGTGTCTTGCATCCTCACGAGGTTAATGTCTGCCTGAACAGGACTGGTCTGTTGCTGCCATAATAGCATTGTAAAAATAAAGAGCAACAGGCAAGCCGCCGCAGCCCAATAGGGCCAAACGATTGAAAACTTAGGTTTATCGCGCTCCTCTGTGCCTTGCTGAATTTGCTTTTTGATATTTCCGAGCACTATTTTTTGCCTGGATTCACTCATTTTCCCTGCAGCAGAAGGCTGAAGCAAACTAGCGACTATAGCCTGATCGATGGCATCCTGATCCCCGATGTCGGTAGCAGAAAGCGCATGCTGTAGCCATTCGATCTCCTCAAGCGAACAGTTCCCTTCTTTATATTTTTGAAGTAATTGGTCTATTTTAGATTTATTGGTCTCCACTGAGCTGTATTTTTAATAGTAAATACACACTTCGTAGCATAAAGGTCTGCTCCGGAAAAAAAAATAATTTGCAGCATGTAGAAAATTAATTTGCAGCATGTAGAAGCAGAATCATTAGTAGGGCCGAGAAGCCATTGTCCTGCAATGCACCATGTCGGATAAATTTATTTGCTTTAACAATATGGTCACGAACAGTAGCAATAGAAATATCCATTTCTTCGGCAATCTCCTTATAGCTTTTACCTTCAAGCTTAGATAACCTAAATATTTTTTGGCGTTGTTTGGGCAATCTGCTCAACAAGTCTTCTACCAGGACCATGGCCTCCTTGGAATCGAGCACCTTATCAATGGTATTTTCAGATTCCAATGCGCCATAGGCGAGCTGGACTTCAGATTCCATCTCCAATTTCAGGCGTCGTTTGAAATTAAATGTGATGTTACGCGAACAGGTAAAAAGAAATGCTGCAAAAGATTGTTCAGGATCTATTTTTGACCTATTTTCCCAGATACGCAGAAAAACATCCTGAAGTAAATCTTCGGCACTAGTTTCATTTTTCAGAAACTTAAGGATATTGGCATAGATAATCTGGCTATAACGATGGTACAAGATATCAAAAGCCTGCATATCTCCATGATGGAGTTGGCACAAGAGTTCCTTCTCAGGCAGATTTTGATTGATGTCCATAATTGATTATTCTAGCCATGAAGTTAATTACTTCGCTGCAATAATTCAAATGAAATTTCTGAACACCAGTAAACTTATGTTATTTTTTTCTTAATTTGCAGTAGCTAATCCCCCCATAGCGATCAAACCAATCGATAAACGTATCCATTTAGAACCATGCAAAATTTCATATATCTATTTTTTGGCTTACAGGCCCAAACCACTCAATTTTTAAAAATAGGATTGACCTTGTTTATGTTTATAGTCGGCCTATTTATTTGGCCTTCACATGGTCATGGGCAATCCTTAATGCACCCAGTTACCCAGGTCAATTATGTTAAATCGCAAATCAACAAAAAATCCGAACCTGTATATACTGCATACACGCAGTTGATTAGGCTGGCCGATTCTCTTTTATTGACTGACCATCATGCTGTTGAAGATTTTAGTGTACCCGGCTTTTACAGCGATAAAGAAGGCCAACGTGCTATGGCAAAAAAGCTCCATGCGGATGCTTTTGCTGCCTATTGTACGGCCTTGGTCTATACCTTAAACGGGGAGCAAAAATATGCATCCAAGGCCTTATATTTCATTAACTCCTGGGCCACAATCAATAAAAAATACAGTCAGTTTGACGGACCAGTTGTGCTTTCTTATGCGGGAGCCGGATTGATGATTGCTGCCGAATTACTTAAAAACGATCCCCTTTGGGCGAAGAAAGATCATGATCATTTTAAGGTCTGGACCATCGATGTCTTTCAAAAAGCGACACATTTCTTACGCGAAAAATCCAATAATATTGCGGATTGGGCGAGGTTTGCGAATCTACTTTCGGCAAACTTTCTTGATGATCAAAAAGAGCTTTCTTTTACAATAGCCTTAATCAAGGCTGATCTCTTTGAAAAGATCGCAGCTGACGGTCATCTTATTGAGGAAGTAAAACGGGGTGAGAAAGGTTTATGGTACACCTACTTTTCATTAGCACCATTGACAGCCTCCATGTGGTGCATACACAATGCCACCGGAGAAAACCTATTTACCGCCACGAAGGACGGAAAATCGGTCACGCAGGCCCTTGACTATTTATATTATTACAATCAACATCCAACTGAATGGCCTTGGTTTAAAAATCCGGACGTTGACATCCTCGACCGGACAGCAGGAGTTTGGCCCTCCAATCTCTTTGAGGCCATGAAGGATATTTATCATACATCGAAATTTGATCCGTATCTTTCAATGTACCGTCCAATAGTTTACAAAAAAAATCATTTTGCGTGGACTTTCCCCACACTAATGCCAGCACACTTGCACCTCGAAAATAAGACCAAGTAGCGAAGTATAAAGCGATCCTTGTCTTATCAAGGATCGCTTTAATGGCAAAAATCCAGCTCTTATCTCTTAAATGCAGAAATACCGATTTCCTGAAACTCCAACTTTTTATCTCCCACGATACGCAGCTTGGTTATCGGCTTGTTCGGAAAAAATAAACTGGTCATTACCGTTAGTCCCTCGTCTGCAAAAAGTTCCACAGAGCTCACATCAACATACAAACTGAAAGAAAGTGCTCCCTTATTTAGCAACCGTTGTGCCAAAGCCGTCTTTGGAAATTCTCCATTAAAAGACACTTCACCGGACTTAGAACGATCGATATAATAGGCATTTTGATCTTCACGATAACCAATAACCAATTCGTCGCCATATTCATTCGATAAGATGACTTTAAAAGCCTGCTGCTTCAAATCTTTGAGGTCCAAACGGTACGCTTGTGGGAGATGTTGCTCGAACGAAACTTCCTTCGTTCCACCGCCATGGTATTTTTTTAGTGGACGAAATGCAGTTTCAATTTCTTTGGGCACAGTACTCGCGACGTAGAACGACTGTCCAACTTTTCCTAAAGATAAAACACGGGGTATGGTTGAGGAGGAACGCCATTTTGTGGTAGGAACCACATTGGCATATTGCCAGTTGCTCATCCAACCAATCATCAGTTGCCTATCCCCTAGGTTACTCCAGGTTACGCCGGCATAGTTATCGGGTCCCCAATCCAACCATTTTATTTTAGTATCCGCTGTTCGGAACTGATGCCCATCAAAGTCACCCACAAAATATTGTGTCACCGAGCCACCGTTGGGTCCACCTGGATTGATGCTCACCAGCAAAACCCATTTTGTAGCTCCTTTGTAATCCATGGGGATAAGATCAGGGCATTCCCAGACACCGCCATGGGCACCCACCTCTTTGCCAAACTCACTTTCCTTCTGCCATATTTTCAAATCTTTGGAAGAATAGAAAGTAATACAATCTTTTGTAGCCAAGGTCATAATCCAACGCTGGCTATGCACATGCCACATCACCTTTGGATCTCTGAAATCCCATATACCAGGGTTTGGCAATACCGGATTGCCTTTATACTTTGTCCAGGTAAGGCCCTTGTCCAAACTATAAGCCAAACTTTGATTTTGATGCAATCCTGTTTTTCGATCCTCTTCCTGATGATTGTGATGGGTAAAAATGGCGACCATAGCACCTTTTCCAAAACCTGCCGTGTTATCTTTATCGATTACAGCACTACCGGAGAAAATAGTCCCCAAACTATCGGGGTACAATGCGATCTTCTGCTCGTCCCAATGGATTAAATCTTTACTGATCGCATGGCCCCAATGCATAGGCCCCCAAACGGGTTTTTCGGGATTATGCTGAAAAAAAAGATGATAATTACCGTCCAGATAAACCAGTCCATTGGGATCGTTCATCCAACCCTGCTGTGGTGTAAAATGGTAAAGTGGGCGATACTTCTCTTCGGGATCTCCTTGTTTATGCTGTCCCGTCTGTGCCAGACTTGTACCAAAAACACCTAGCAGGAGCATTAAAACACCGTATTTCTTTAATTTTATCATTTTTCTTTTGTTTACATTTTTAATTAGGTTCTTGTTCGCTTCAATAGGCAAATATCGTCTCAATTGTTAGGAAGATTTTTCTATTTTCAACCCATTCACTTTTACTGTTCCTTGATCCGCAAAAATAGTCCAAGGGTTTTGATCCATTTTATAGATCCGGTTGGTAAAAGCAACACGGTCATTCACATATACGATACCAATCGATTTTTCAATAATAATTTTCACGTTAAAAATCCGGTTGGTCGGTACTGTAAGTGGCGTAAAATTGAGTTCTGTTTTGCTTCCGCCGCCATCGCGTGCCTCCTTGTTCATAAACAGTGCCGGCATATTCCAACGATTGGATGAAGTCAGATCAAAAGCAATGCTATACACTTCGGTCGGATCATCACATGCGCCAAATGAAAAACCAAATTTGCTGGATTGGGAAGCATCAATGGTCATTGTCACTTTCACGGATGAAGTGTTCCGGTTAAATTGTGCATAACTTCTTCCGCCCGATTGCGCTGTCAAACTATAGGTTTTATTCGATTCGGAAACTTGACCAACATTGCTCAGTTTTTCAAAGGCGACTTCCTTATTGAATTTACTGTTTAGGGCTTCCGGAATTTTAGGATATAAACGTCCTGAAGCTCCCTGAACCAACTGGTGTGAAATTAAATTTCCAGCCCAGGGCAGTTCGTTGTTATTATTTACTGTTTGCCCGGTTGAACACCATCCCGAAAGATAACGTGTCGTACCGTCGCTAGCCGTTTTGCCCGCATAGAGATAGCGTCCGTCGAAGGTTTCATGATGTCCTTCGCTATCCCGACAGATCGTCCAGGGGCCATCCGGGGAATCCGCAACACGATAAAATGTCTTGCGATGTTCATCCCGGTTGATCCGCGAAAACAAGAGATACCATTTATTGCCCATTTTAAATAGGTCCGGGCATTCCAATAGTTCTGCATCTGTTTCGATTCCATATTTCTCCACTGTCCCTGTGGTCGCAACGAGCGGTTCAATCATAGACCAACTGCTTAAATCTGTCGACTGATAACGTGCCAGCGTTCCTTTTCCGTCTTTTCGTGTCGTGACTAACATGACGTAGGCATTGCGGCCTTCATCCCAATAAACCTGTGGATCACGAAAATTATTTTGATCATAGCCCGCTGCAGCCTGCAGCGCCATTGCTGGTTGCTTGGTCCAATTCATTAAATCAGTTGACGTAGCCAACATAATCTTTTCCGCAGGCGTAAAAACATTGTTATGCCCCGTATAGAAACAGTAATACAATGTTCCTTTTTTAATAAAACTTCCTGTTCCGATCCATTCATCCTGACTCCCCACAGCACCCGACGACAAGACTTCGGTATAGCCCTCAAATGTTCCATAGTCACTTGTCCGCGTACTATAAATCGGATGCCTGTTGGCATTTTCATACAGATAAAACAAGTAGAACTTGTTATCGTTGGCATTGTAGTAAGGCATGGGATCGCCCACAAACCCCTGCTGGGGTCTGTAGAACCTTTGATAGGGGCCCGCCTCCTGCCCCGAAATACAAGCCGTAGAACTATCCACAGGCAGTATTTCCATGGGCCTATCCAGCCCTATCGAACTCTCGTCCCCATTCTTGCAACTTGTCAACAAGCTTAGCAAGAATACTGTCGGAAGCAAATATATCTTTGGTCTCATGATTTAAATCTTTCTATTAATCCCTGGATTAGCTATCATTTTTGCTTTTTATAATAACTTGTTTTGTTTGTATTCGATTACTCTTTAGGTAATGCCTTCAATTCGTCCCAGTACATCCGTTGGGTAGGAAATGCCACGGGCTGTCCATTAGGATGCTCATGTGGCATTACCAGTATATTGTTAATGATAGCCTTTCTTCCGGCAGGAATCTGAAAAACCAATTCTTGCCACTCACCGACATGATCTTTCGAATAATTGGCACGCAACCAATCTTTATTCTGTTCGCCATCCGATTGAATTTCCAATTGCACATCACCAGCTACATCTTTCAATACCATCATCGAGAAACGCCCGTATTCTGCCGGATTGATCGTCACTTTATTTGCATTCCAGAGCGCTCCACCGTGCCAGCCTTCACCAGTTTTATTGTCCCGTACAAAAGACGCACAGAAGGGTGTTGCATTAATTCCAGTGGTTTTCGGATTGGGATAAGGTGAATCTACCGTACTCACCCCTAACCCGTCGAAATGTGGAACGCTGGTTTCACCATTATAAATCATAAAGATTTGTTTGGGTTCTGTACCCAATAGGGCAGTTACCGTGTATTGGAAAGTCTGCCCCATATACGCAAGGCTGTATTTTATGGGAGAACTTAAATCTACGGGCCCACTCTGATTGGGCGTTATGCTTGCTCCGGCTGTAAATTCTATCGCAGGTGATAGATTCTTTAGGTCTGTCCCCAGGGGTAGGTAAATTTTAATGCTTTTATTTTTCTGATCAATGATCCCTACTTTTTCTCCGATGCGGAATGCCGTTATTTCTGCTTTGATTTCTTTGACGGTTACCTGGTAGGTATTAAATAGATTACCATTAAAAACGCGGTAAGTAATCGGTGTTGTGCCAGAAAATGAAAAATTCTGGGCGATGCCTGAAGCTGGAGAAACCTTTGCATTACTGGGCAATTCAATTGTCGGAGCCACCGCCGAAAGATCTGTACCTTCAGGAACCATAACAAGAATGGTACCTTTTGCCTGATCTACTTTCCCAATGGTATTGCCGACCTTGAAAGAAAGTACATCTACATCTGCACTCAAATTGAGTGTACTATCCGCATCACGCTTGCAGGCAGCGAGAAGCCCGATAAGCAGGATGGTAATCCCTACTTTTATATAATTGTTTAATGTGTTCATTGGAATAATTGGTTATACTAATCGTTCAACAATAAATGCCTGTTTAATAGCCTGGATTTTGTTTGTACAGATACTTACTTAATCTGATCTGTGCTTCGGGAATCGGCAGATATTCATTCCTATCTGCTGTAAAATGTGCCGAGGAATAATAAGATCGACGTGACTTTTCTACATCATAATAGGCATTCATGGCCTGGTCTGCAATTCCCCAACGTACCAGATCAAAGAATCTTCCATTTTCCATTGCAAGCTCCAAACGTCTTTCCCAACGTAACGCCTTCCGGGCATTTTCTTCGGTCCATACAATATTATCTCCATTTTTGTAGGTTTCGATCAGCGTTTTATCATTTGCATATCCCGTAAGTGAGGTGCTATTTTTTGCGCGCGTACGCACTTGATTGATCAATGGCAGTGCTTCAATCGAACGATGCAGCTCGATAAGCGCCTCTGCCCGCATCAACAGCACATCGGCAAAGCGCAATACAATTCGATTCTTTGTATTCGCATAGAAGGGTACCATGGGGACAAAACAATCACAGTCGGGATCAACATTTTCTTTTAACGAGGCGTAAACAGCATACTCCGCCGGATTACGATTCCAGCTTTCTTCGTATGTTCTTTTGCTACTATACTTGTACGGTAAGCCCGGAATCGCAACTGTATGGAATAACCTCGGGTCGTACTTCTCGGAGGTATTAAAGCTATTCAACGCATTATAATTATCCAGTGGTAGACCTTTACCCGTTGTGCGAAACGCATTGACAAGGCTTTGACTCGGTTTATTGAAATCACAACAGCCCAGCCCCATAGGTACAGATAGTACATCAGAAAAGTTAACACGCCCAAATTTTGTCCCGTCATCTTTTGAAAACTGAACTGAAAAGAGCGCTTCTGTCCCATTTTCATACTTGCCCGGCAAGAAGTTAAATGCAAAGTCGGTTTCCAGCGTATGGTTCGATGAAAGCACAATATCCGTATTTTGTACAACCTTTTCCAAATCTCCCGCATCGATACCCGTCACCATATTACGTTCGGCATTGTCTTGACGGTATCCCTTATACAGGTAGGCTTTGGCGAGATAAGCCGCAGCGGCGATACGATTGGCCCGACCGACCTCCGTTTGCACAGCAGGAAGATGATCTACCGCATACTGAAAATCCGCTACAATCTTTTGCCATAATGCATCGTTGCTTAGGGCTCTATTCGATACGGTTTCATAGCTGTCTACTGGTACATTTTCATCGATATAAGGCACATATTTGAAAAGGATCTTGAGCATAAAGTAAAAATGCCCCCGAAGAAAGCGTGCTTCACCCAGTTTTTCTTCCTTCCCGTCGAAATTGTCCATTTCCTGTATGGTCTTGATTGTTGTATTGGCACGCGAAATTGCAACGTACAATTGAAACCACAATTTATCCAACTCCGCGAAATTGGTTGTAATGTTATTTGAGACCTCAAGAAAATGAAAGGTCTGGATATCCTGTGGTCCCGATCCGCCTTTATATGCATCGTCCGACCGAACCGTACCATAGGGCCATAAGCTAAAAGGGACATCATAATGATCATTGCCCAAAGCGGCATAGGTCGCTGTCAATAATCGTTCTGGCTCCTTAACCTGATCGGAGCTCAGCACACCATTGGGTGTTTGATCCAAAAATTTGGTACATCCTGGAAGTAGTCCAGCAAGAACCATAAGTATCGCTATTTTAGTGGTTATTTTTTTCATCCGTATAAATTATTTATAAGTGTATAGCCTTATTTC
This sequence comes from Sphingobacterium sp. HSC-15S19, assembly GCF_050433745.1. Taxonomy (NCBI): domain Bacteria; kingdom Pseudomonadati; phylum Bacteroidota; class Sphingobacteriia; order Sphingobacteriales; family Sphingobacteriaceae; genus Sphingobacterium; species Sphingobacterium sp. HSC-15S19. The sequence continues at coordinate 66,681 of NZ_JBNPWQ010000003.1, read as the reverse complement.
TCCCCTTTTTAAAATCCAATATTTACCCCAGCTGTCCAGGTCGTTGGAATTGGATACCCCCAACCTACATTTTCAGGATCTACACCTGTAAAATTCTTTGACTTAACGGTAAATAGGTTCTGACCGGTGACATAGATCCTTAGCCGGCTCATACGCAGGCGTGAGGCTGTTGCTGTTGGCAAGGTATAGCCCAGAGACAGATTCCGGAGTTTCATATAAGATCCATTCTCGATAAAGTAATTTGACAGGCGGCCCTCGTCATTGTTGTTTGTCGTTTGTAAGGCCGGAATCGTCGACGTTGGATTTTGTGGTGTCCATGCATTCAGCAACCGCAGGCCTTTGTTGGAATTGACGTCATCCACACTCCAGAAGTCTGTTTGTTTTTTCAGCCAGTTTTCGACATCTATCCCCTGTACCCCCTGAAAGTATGCCGACAGGTCAAACCCTTTATATTTCAGCACAATATTGAGACTATAGGAAAAATCAGGATGTGGACTACCGATCCAGGTACGGTCCATATCCGTAATCTGTTTGTCCGCATCATAGACGTTGACGTAACGTAAACGCCCTATCCCCTTACCGGTCTGATTGACGTGCGCATCCACTTCGTCCTGATTCTGAAAAATACCGTCGGTGACATAGCCATAGAATGATCCCAGCGGCCGGCCGATAATATTATCTCCCTGACGACCTCCATAGGAGTTTTCTACCGCTTCGGGTAAATGTGTCACCTTGTTTTTATAGGTAGAGAACACAGCCATCACATCATAATCCAGTCCAAACGATGTTTTATTGCGATATCCAGCCGATAGGTCCAAACCTTTATTTTCCATGGAGGCACCATTCGCCCAACGGTAACCGCCCTCTCCGACCACACCGATATAGGCTGGATTGATCAACATATCTTTGGTTGCTTTGACATACCAGTCAATCGAACCATAGAGACTTTGATTAAACAATGAAAAGTCTAAGCCTATATTCGTCTGCGTTGTGGTTTCCCATTTCAGGTCATTGTTTTCTGTTTGGATTTTGCGATATCCCGACGGTAATTTTCCCGTTCCTGCGCCTGAGAGATCGTATGCTGTGCCATCCACGATGTTCCATGTCGGATCAGCAACACCATATTCGGGAACGAACAGCGCATAGGTAGCCAGATTACCTATACCTTGGTTACCTGTCTGCCCCCATCCAACACGCAGCTTGAGGTCCGAAATATAGTTTTTCGTACTTGCCATAAAACGCTCGGACGAAATCCGCCACCCCGCTGTTACCGCCGGGAAAGTTGCAAAGCGGTTATTTTTACCAAAGCGGGAAGAGCCATCGTGCCGCACGGTGAAGGAAGCCAGATAGCGGTCATCATAGGAATAATTGGCCTTTCCAAAATAGGATAACAGCGAGAATCCCGTAGAGCCACCGCCTACTGCCGCTGTGCCCGTACTCACACCTGGCCACATATACTCAGGTGTCTCTATGGCAAAGGCGCCATCTCCGGCAGTATAGGCATTAAAATTGATATCATTCTGACGGTTCATTTCCATACCGGCAAGCACATCTAAGGTATGTTTATCAATCTGTTTCCGATATGTCGCCGTATTGGACCAAGTCCACTTCATTCCATGGGACTGTTCCATATTAACCCCACTCCGGCTGCTATTCATAAATCCCGAACGATAGGATACTTCCAAATTACGTTTGTAAAAATTACTATAGTCCAAACCGTAACTGGTGCGGACATGCAGACCTTTTATAAGCTGTAGATCCGCATAGGCATTTCCAAACAACCGCCAATAATTATATTTATTGTTCCGGTTATCATAAAGTACACGCATGGGATTATGGCGGTCGTTCATTCCCAATGCTGGTCCACCCCATCCTATTCCATCTACTGTATGGACAGGAATAATGGGCAATGCTTTTAACGAAAGGTCAAGCACATCGCCCGGTACCTGCACTTCACCGGTATTGTTTACCGTAAAATTCTCGCCCACCACCAAGCGTCCATCAAACAATTTATAATCGGCATTCATCCGGGCAGATATCCGCTGGAAATCCGTGTAACGGAGTGTCCCATTGTTGTGCAAATAACCTAAGGAGAAAAAGGAGCTGGATTTTTCTGTCCCGGAGCTTAATGTCGCATTGTAAGATTGTTGCAATCCCGGTTTTGAAACTTCCTTAAACCAATCGGTATCGGAAGTGTACATGGTATGTTCACGGTCGATATACTTGGAAACAAAAACAGTATTGAGCTGAGGTACGCCATTTGCGTCGTTATTCCATTCAAACTGATAACCAATATTATTTCCGTTGGGGTTTCCGCCATTATTGATGGTGGCCTGCCACAATGCACGACCATATTGTTGGGCATCCAGCACTTTCATGCGATTATTAAAATGCGTACTGGTGGCATAGGCGTCTACTGTAAGTTTAGGGGCACCCATCTTTCCTTTTTTTGTCGTGATGACAATAACACCATTCGCTGCGCGCGAGCCATAGATACTCGCCGAAGAAGCGTCCTTTAAAACCTGAATACTTTCGATATCATTCGAATTGAGTTCATGCATTCCTCCCTGTGTGGGGGTTCCATCAATGACATACAAGGGATCCTGACTACTGTTGATGGAACTGATTCCGCGCATACGCACTGTTGCCGCTCCACTCGGACTACCATCCGAAGTTACGGTCATACCAGCTACCCGTCCTTGCAGTGCTTTCATCGGGTTATTTTCCGGAGCTTTCATCATCTCAGCAACATTAACAACGCTCACTGCACCCGTCAAATCCTTCTTCCGTTCTGTTTGATATCCCGTAACGACCACTTCATCGAGCCCCTTTTCGGTAGGCGCAAGCTGAATATCGAGGAACTTTCTTCCTGCTACAGCAATCGCCTGGGAGGCATAGCCGACATAGCTTATTTCCAATGTACCCTGATTGCCCGAAGTCTGAAGGACAAATTCTCCCTTTTCATTTGTCTTGGTGGCTATTGTGGTTCCCTTCACCACTAAAGATGCCCCTACTATAGGTCCTGCTGTCCCACTATCCGTAATTCTTCCCCGGATTTCAGTCTGTTGCGCAAATGCGACAACAGAAAAAAGTGCCAAAGACGGGAGCAGCATTGCTTTCTGTCTAGTAAACATAATTGGTTATAAGTAAATGGTTAATGATTTAGATTGATTATTTGATTATGATAGCGGGTAAACTGCTTCGTAAAGAAGCAGTTTACCTACCGTTGCTTCTGAGCTCCATTGAAGATCGGATGCAACCATTGGAATCGATTGATGACCTCATCGTTATATTCAGGACAAGCCCCCCGGCTCTGTGTCACAAATCCACTTAAGGTGGCCGCAAATTCCAGTACTTCCTCCAGCTGAACACCTTCCTGCATCTGAAACCTTTTGGTCAGGAAAGCCGCCAAAAAAGAATCACCACTTCCGATGGTATCTTCTACCTGAACTTTCAAGGCTGGAAAATGATAACTGATATTGTCTTTTTTATAATGATATACCGCACCATCTGCACCATAGGTTACAATTGCCTCCTGAATTGCAAAACGCTCCATGATCAAGTCCACACGCTGCTGATCGGTATAGGCATCCGTTGCGCCATTCCAGTCGGAAATAACATGCAGTTCCTCGGCATTCATTTTCACAAAATCAGCGTATCCCAACAGTTTATGTATTTTTTCCGGACCAAAATAAGGTGTACGCAGGTTGACATCCATCACCCGGAAGCGGGCTTTTTCCAGCAGTAATAGCAAGCTTTGAAAACTTACTTCATCCCGACAGGCTAGACTACCATACACCAAAAAATCCACCGCTGCAACTGCCTCAAGAACAACATTGTCCACCGCTATTCTATCCCAAGCTACAGGATAAACGATATCGTAATGCACGTCGCGTTTTGCATCGATCGAAACCTCTACTGTTGAAGTTGGTAACAGGTCATCGTACTGGAAGAAATCGGTCGGGATACCCAGATCTTCACATACGTTACGCAACTCGTAACCATTATCGTCACGCCCTATGCGCGTTAGCATACGCGTCGTAACCCCCAATTTATTGAGGTGATAAGCCACATTCAAAGGCGCACCGCCTAATTTTTTACCTGTAGGAAGATTGTCCCAAAGAACCTCGCCAAAACAAATACCCTGTATTGATTTATCTCCGTTTTTCATATTTTCTCCTTTTTATACGAAGCTTCGGCCGAGCGCCAAAAACCAAGTAACAAATTGATTATTATATTTCCCTTTAAATTCAATGTTGACAATAGATACACACAACATGTTATCACATTGTCTTTGATTAAATAACTTTCGATAGGCGCCAGTCGCGTCATGGCTACTTCGACACCTATTGGTGTAGTCCAGCTAAAGACTAATGTAGATTGATGGTATGCCCAAGATCTTCCAATGATTTCCCTTTTGTCTCCGGCATAAACTTGAGCACATAAACAAGCTGCAGCACCATAAATAGGGCAAAGATCAAGAAGGTACCCCCGCCACCGAGCATTTCTGTCAAGGCTGGGAAACAAAAGGTGATAATCGCCGCCATCACCCAATGTGTCAAGCTACCAAATGTCTGCCCTTTGGCACGTACGTCGTTCGGAAAAATTTCCGAAATAAATACCCAAATCACCGCACCTTGCGAGAATGCGAAAAAGGCAATGAAACTCATCAGATAGATTGTGATCGCAAAACCCGTCGTTTGGTTGGTATAAAAAGCATGTGAAACGAGTGCCAATGAAACAATCAGCCCGATCGAGCCCACCAACATTAATTTTCTTCTGCCCACCTTATCGATGAAATTGATCGCCAGCAACGTAAAAATAAAATTGACAACCCCTATACCAACTGTCGAAAGCAATGAACTCTGTGAGCCCAAGCCGGCCATTTCAAATACACGGGGGGCATAGTAGATAATTGCGTTGATACCTGAAACTTGATTGAACAGCGCAAAACAAAAGGCCAATAAAATAGGTTTGGCATTTTCGCGAACGAAGAGTTTGCCTTCTCCTGCGGAATTGTTTTTGGACTCCTGAATTTTTGAAATCTCCAGCTCGTAACCATCCGAATTAATTTTTTTCATAATCCGCGTTGCCTCGGCCAAATTCCCTCGGTGCAGCAGCAACCATCTCGGACTTTCCGGGATGAGGAAGATCAAACAGAAGAATAACAACGACGGAAAGCACTGCACCCCCAGCATCCAGCGCCAGGACTCCTCCCCTACCTGACCGATAAAGTAATTGGACAGATAGGCAATCAGAATCCCCAATACGACGTTGAACTGGAAAAGTCCGACCAATTTTCCACGCGATGCCGCCGGAGATATTTCCGATATATAGATTGGTGCAGTTACCGAAGAGACGCCAACGCCTATACCACCCAAAAAGCGGAATAAAATAAATATCGTCCAGTCATTCGCCAATGCGCTGCCTATTGCTGAGATAAAGTAAAGAGCTGCAACCGCAAATAAAGTATTCTTACGCCCCAACTTATCTGAAGGCAGTGCACCCAGCGCTGCTCCAACAACTGTTCCGATCAATGCAATGGCCATGGTCAATCCATGCTGAAACTCACTTAAATGCCAGTGTTCCTGCACGGCCTTTTCTGCTCCTGAAATAACCGCTGTATCAAATCCAAATAAAAATCCGCCTAAAGCCACTACAAAGGACCAAGCTAGTACCGTGTTTTTGTTCATGTGATGATCTATAATTGATTAATCCAAATTTAACCCTAGTTTCATCTTAACTTAAATTTGAGCTTCACAAAAACATTTATTTATGTAACATTTTTTAAAAAACGTTAAAACACTAAAAATCTGAAACTTATACCAGCATTACTTTTTAAAACTTTCACTTTTTAAACAGAAAATTTAGAAAATGATACATTTTTGAAAGTTTCCATATCAGTGTAAAGAATACACTAACAAAGACGAGGTTACCCTAAAAAAACTAAATAATGTATATTCGGATATTGAAGGGAAAAAAATCATGGGAAAATATTTCATTTATGGTGGCATATTGATCCTGCTTCTTTTTTGTGGATGCCAACCAATGGTCCGGAAGAAAAAGCAGGTCATCGCATTTTCGCAGTGTATCGGAAACGATGCCTGGCGACAAACCATGCTCGAAGAAATGAAAAGGGAACTTTCCTTCAATCCGGATATTGACTTTCTTTATCGAGATGCACATGGCGACAATAATGTACAGATCAATCAAATTCGCGAATTAGTCAAACAGGATATCGATCTTCTGATTGTATCCCCAAATGAGGCCGAGCCACTCACGCCAATTGTAGATTCTGTATTCCAACGCAATATACCTGTCATCGTAACAGACCGTAAGACCTCCTCCGGCCAATATAATGCTTATGTGGGCGCCGACAATCTCGCCATCGGGAAACTGGCCGGTCAATATAGCCGCACGATTTTACAAGGAAAGGGTTCGGTCGGATTAGTCACAGGGCTATCGGGCACCTCGGCTTCAATAGAGCGTGAAAAAGGCTTTATCCAGCAAATTGGAGATGCCACAGCGATTCAGGTGAGCGGCCTCATTCACGGCGGCTGGGAGAAAAATAAAGCCTATCTGGAAATGCGTAAGCATATAAACGTCATGAGCCAGAGTGATATTATCTTTACATTCAATGATCAGATGGCCATGGGGGTAAAAAAAGCATTGGACGAAGCCCAGATCAAAAAGGACATTAAGATAATCGGTGTTGATGCTCTTCCTGGTCCCGGAAATGGCCTTGAACAGATCATACAGGGCAAAATGTTCGCTTCCATACTCTACCCCACTGGCGGGGCCGAAGCCATTCGAACGGCCTTGGCTATCATCAACCACCAAAACTACCGCCGCGAGAATATACTCGAAACCTCTGTCATCGATAAAACCAACGCGGAGTTGCTTGCCCTGCAGTCGGATAAAATAAAACAACAGCAGCTCGATATTGACAAAAGGCAGGAGTTTATTACGGAACAGAATAAGATTTACCAAAGCCAAAAGTCCGTTCTTAATATATTGGTCGTTAGCTTGGTGCTAGCTGTTGTCTTTGGGGGAATTTCTATTATCGTGATCAGGAGCAACTGGGAAAAGAACAAACATCTGGAAGTCCAGAATAGCGAGATTCTTGCGCAACAAAAACAGATCGTCGAGATGAACAGTCAAATTCAGCAAGCGGCAGAAATCAAAAATAATTTCTTCACCAATATCTCGCATGAATTTAAAACCCCGCTAACCCTTATCATCGCGCCTATCGAGGACCTTGAATTACGAAAAGATCTTACCGAAGAGGTCAGAGAACAGTTGTCGCGCATCAAACGGAATGCAAAAAAACTACAACGTTTGGTCAGCGACCTCATTGATATCCATCGGATCAGTAAATCGAAGATTAAGCTACATGCGGCCATCGTTTACATTGACCCATTTATTCAGCAGGTAATAGGTAGTTTCAAACCCTTATTTAAGAAAAACAGGATCTCCGTCAGTTATGTCAACAAAACAAGCTTGAAAGAGGTTTGGATGGACGAATACCTCATGGAACAGGTCTTATCCAATTTATTGTCCAACGCGATCAAACATACGGCGGCAAGTGGCAGAATTGAAATTATATTGGAAGAAAACAATTTCAAAGACTATTTCTATCTACGTGTATTGGATAATGGCCTGGGGATTGCTCCAAGTGATATTGAGCATATTTTTGATCCTTTTTATCAGGGTGCCAGTAGCCGTAATGGCTCCGGAATCGGCCTCGCCTACACCAAACAGATCATCGAACTGCATCATGGCCAAATCACTGTGAGTAGCAAACCCGGTCATGGATCGATATTCACCCTACGTATGCCAATTGGAAATAGTCACTACGAGCCTGCTGAACTGGCCGATTTCGACAAGGGAGAAAAACCGTTGTTTCAACAAGACGACATATTGGAGGCAACACGAAAGATGGTAGACAACAATCTTTCTTTTCGATCCAACAAATCAAAAAGTATTATGATCGTCGAAGATAATGATGAAATCAGAGATTATCTCCGCTCCCTATTAGAAAGGGATTACAATCTTTTCCTGGCAAAAGATGTGCAACAAGCCAATGGAATGTTGAAGACACATTTTCCAGATCTAGTCATTACGGATATTATGCTTCCTGATGGTAGCGGTCTGGATATTCTAAAGGACATCAAAGCATTTTATCAGACCGCACATATTCCTGTCATCTTACTGAGTGCACTCGCCAATGAAGATACGATGCTCGAAGGAAGTAAATTAATGGCCGATGACTACATGACTAAACCTTTCAATGCCGAATTACTGCGGACACGGATTTCAAACATCCTACAGTCACGCCATCAGCTTAAAGAAAAATACAGCAGCAATGTAGAACAGTTTGATAGCGCTCAAGCGGAGCAGGTCAATGATAACGATAGACGTTTTCTGAACAATTTTTCCGCGATTGTCGAATCCAAATTATCAGACCCGCGATTGAGTGTCGATGGCATTGCCAACGAGCTTCACCTCTCCCGCGTGCAGCTCTACCGTAAAGTCAAACAGTTACTTGATTGCAGCGTCAATGAATACATTATCGAACGAAGATTAAAGAAAGCCAAAAGCCTTATGGCTGAAGGACTAAACATCAACGAAATATTTAGCAGTGTCGGTTTTTCCTCCGCATCATATTTCGCTTCGGCCTTTAAAAAGAAATATGGCCAGTCTCCGAGTACTTATAAAAAAGAACTTGACAAAAAATAGCCCATCAGGTGCGCCTGCAAATTAAAACTGTCCTTTCCGCTTGAATAAGTAAAAACTGATCAATAGAAATATGACGAGCATCAGTAAGTTGCTGTAGTCTAGCCGTGCAAAGGAATCATTCTCAGATAAGATATTCATTACCGCATTATAGGCACCTGTATAAGGGATAAAATCCGAAAAACTTTTCTGTGCGACAAGCACGGAAAAGACCAACATAAACATGCCTACTCCAATTGGGTAGATAAAACTTCTGAACAATAGGCTCAGGGCAAGCTGAATCATAGCGATAGCTGAGAGCGTAATAAAAAGTTTCAAAAACGTATAAAAGATTACGACCCTAAAATCATAATTCTGAAACCCCAGTACGGGGTAAATCAGACTGAGCAGATAACCACTGATCAGAAATGCAGCGTAAGCAAAGAGTATTGAAAACAGTAAGGTCAACAGGATAAAGACGGCTTTGGAAAAGAAAATATTCGATTTACTGATGGGTAGGGTAAAGAGTATTTTATAATTGTTATTCTTATACTCGACATCACAACAGGCATAGACGAATAAAGCAACAAGGATGGGATAGAGCAGGTAAAAAAACTGAAAAACATATCTGCCAAGCAGAAGTTTCCAAGGGTTAGGAACCGCCACTGCCTCTCCTGAATCTATAACATCATAAATAATATAACCGGCAATCGCAAAAACGAGCACCATAGGGACGATCAGTACCCCAAAAATCTCCCTATTGCGTAGGAGTTTGTACTTTTCCGACAAGAAAGCGGTATAGCATGTATTAGTCATTGACACGAGTGATAAGGTTTATAAAAATTTGTTCAAGATCAGCACTACGGGATTCCAATCCATAAATATCAATCTGCTTTTCGACCAAAGATTTGATCATAAGACCAAATTGCAGATCATCGCCGATAGTGACGGCAACGCTTTCTCCATCGGTTTTAACACCAGAAAACCCGTTATTTCGCAAAACCGAAGCTGTTGCTTCGGGACTGGCTGTACGTAGGTACACTTCTCGGTCAACCTGTCCCAGCAGCTCCTGTTTGGTTCCCTGGAAAATCATTTTCCCACCTTCAATGATACCAATGTGTGTCGCTATTTTTTCAAGCTCACTCAAAATATGACTCGAAAGAAAGATCGTTTTTCCCTGTTCGTTGAGATGACAAAACAAATTGCGCATTTCGACAATTCCCTGTGGATCGAGACCATTTAATGGTTCGTCCAGGATAAGCAATTGCGGATCATGAAAAATCGCCATCGCTATTCCCAGCCGCTGTTTCATCCCCATGGACAGGGCACTGGCTTTTTTCTTCTTTTCCCGAAGAAGATCTACCATTTCCAATACTTCATCAATGCGTTTGTTGCCTTTTTTGTGGATGATATCCAAGTACTTTAAATTTTCAAAAACGGTCAATTTAGTATAATAGCATGGGGCCTCAATCAAGTTTCCAACATTGGCATAAACACCTATGGGATGCGCCTTTAAACTATTTCCCTGAATAAAAATCGTATCTGCCTGATCCTCCAAAAGACCTAAAAGCAATTTGATTGTTGTGGATTTTCCCGCCCCATTTCGGCCGAGATATCCATAAATACTCCTGTCTGGGACTTGTAGGCTAATATTATCCAAGATTGTTTTTGCGCCTATTTTAAAGCTAAGTTGTTGTGTTAAGATACTTTCCATGCTGTTAGCGGTAAATTGGATCTTTATTGATATCGATATAGAAAATGCCATCGATAAACTCGTGCCATTTTCTTTCTTCATCAATCCCCTGATTAATGACTGAACTAAAACGTTGTTTTAACATGCTATTGTTGGGCAACTGACGAAGATCCAAAAAGAAATAGGGTGATTTAGTGGCATGAAATACATTTTCCACGGCCAACTTACCCACTCTATCGACAAGACGGCCAGTTTTATCATATCTTCCATAGGAAGTAAAATCCAGACTATACGCTTGAGCGCCGTATTTACGCTTTAGATAAGTCCCGAGGGGCCGATAATCTTTATTGTATGGCGCAGAAAAGCTATGGATATTGGCACACCAGACGATAATCTTTTTGCCGGCGTAAAGCGAATCGATCTGATAGGTTAGATTTTCCGCCATCAGTGAATCTCTAAAATGCATGCTCTGCATCGACCCAGTTTTATAGCGCCAAGATTTGTCAAAGTTGTGCTTCATATCAGACAGATATCGGCTATAGATCAGATGCTCCGAGTCTTTTACGCCGCTGCGGATCCTACGGTTCAACTCATCCAGTTCTGCCAGGAACTGTTTTTTTTCGTTCGCATTGAGCCGTTTACTGGCAAAAGGTTCATAAGTTAGATACTCCAGCCTGTTGCTATTTTTTTTCAATAACGGATATTTGGTCGAATCTATCCCGTTTTTAAGCAGGAAATCTTCCAATAATTTTACGCGTATATTTGATAAGCCCCTGCCTGAAAATTGGATATCAAATCCGCCGAGGATCATTGGACGCTCTGTTGATTTTGTTTTTTTATAATACGTTAAGAGGGGCTGATTTTCCTGATTTTGCCACCAGAAGTCGAATAGTCCAGTACCACCGATCGTTTTTTCCTGCGACTTATCCATCAGGGTATCCATCTGTGCATTCATCATCCACATATCATACTGCCCTGCCTCATATAAAACAACATCATAATCCAGCTGTTCGTGGAGATAACGAATGATCCTGGCTTTCGCTTTAAAAGTTTCGCCATCATTGTGCATCATTTCGCCCAACATCAGGATTCTATTGTTTTTTAGCATAGCATCAAAAAAACTTAAATCCGAAAAATTACTATCGGTCATTAAGATACTTTTGACGTCTTGTTTATGACGATTTACTTCGGTCAATACTATCGTAGCGTTGGCTACGGGCATATCATCATAAACAAGTTTATTAAACGATAAGATTAAGATAATCGTTACCGCAAGTGCGCATAGAACACTTCTCATTTATCTCAGTTTATATAATTCATAATTGATCTATCTACTGCGTATTACGCTAAAGTAGGACGTATTTTAATATATGATGATCATTTTTTCTTTTTCCATAAAAAATTACACAAAAAAAATTAGAAATATAACATGACAATAAAAAGGCGGTTAAGTGAGTATAACACTTAACCGCCTTCTTGCTTGCTTGCTTGCTTGCTTGCTTGCTTGCTTGCTTGCTTGCTTGCTTGCTTGCTTGCTTGCTTGCTTGCTTGCTTGCTTGCTTGCTTGCTTCGTAAAAAATATAGCAGGAGAAAATTAATACCCTACATTTTGCTTCAACGTTCCTTTACTATTGTCGATGACAGCTTGTGGAATTGGCCACAATTCATTTTTTCCAGCTTTGAACGATCTATTTTCAGAGAAAAAGCGATCAGTTAACGAAGTATAAGTAACCTTGCCTGTTTTAGGATCCACCGTACCTTTGGACAGCGCGCCATTTACAGGAGCGTTCATTACGTCTTTGGCTATTCCCCAACGAATAATATCAAAGCGACGGCGTCCTTCTCCGGCGAATTCTACACGCAGCTCACGACGTACCAATTCACGCAGTTTGCTCTGGCCACTGTATACGGCTTTGTCTACTTTTGGCATCTTAGCGCGCTGGCGAACTAGATCGATATTGTCATACACGCTATTATCAACGATACCCAATTCAATCTTTGCTTCCGCATTTAACAAAAGCATTTCGGCATAACGCATCACAATAATGTTGGTACCTACGTTCCAAATGTTCGCATAACTGCTCGGATTTTGGATATATTTTTTATAGTTGTAAGCTGTGCTGGATGCATTATCTGGACCAGATGGATAATCTTCCGATTTCGGATTTAATGGATCGAAATATTTACCATTGTACAGTGCTCCTGGGTAAACAATTGTTGCGCCCAGGCGTGGATCTCTTTTTTCATATGGACTGGCAGGGTCATAAGATTTTGACTCGCCAATAGTCTGTCCATCGGCAGTTTCGTAAGCATCTACCAGACTCTGTGTTGGTACAATAGACCCCCATCCCCCCATTGAATTGGGCAGCATAATACCAAGTGAAGTATATCCTTGAATATTTACCAAATATTCGATATTCATCATGACCTCACTGTTATTTTCATTTGCCTCTTCAAATAAGGTCGCATAATCATCGAATAATTTATAATTAGCCGAAGAAATGATCTCCTGTGTTGTATTGATGACATCCTGGTATTTCTTCTCAAAAGCATAACAGCGCGCCAATAAACCAAGGGCAGCACCTTTGGACATACGGCCGCCTCCCTTAGCAAACGACAAATCTGCAGCAGCTTCTTTCAATTCTTTTTCCACAAATTCCAATACTTCCTTTTGCGTATTTGCAGGTACGAACGAATTTTCTGTCGTCAAAGTTTTCGTAATGATAGGTACTCCCCCAAATAAGGTTGCCATATCAAAATACTTGTATGCTCGTATAACGCGTACCTCGGCGGTCAGCCGCTTCTTCTTTTCAGCATTAACCGGCGATTTTTCAATATTTTCAAGGATGTAATTGGCTCGACGGATATGCTCGTACGTATAGCGTGCCTCTGCATTTCCAGCGTTTGTCGGTGTTGCGGTGCCATTTCCTAAAGCCTGGAATCCTTCCCAAGGGAAATCACTATTGGAGTTATCCGACGTACAGTCCATGTAAAAGATCTGGGTACCGTCTTCCCAAGCAGATCCTTCGGCCAGCTTACCGTCGCTTCCCCTTGTACCGCTGTACAAACCTGTTACAGCAAAATCGGTTTCAGCTTCCGTTTTCCAAAAATTATCGGCATTATAGGCATCCAACGGTTCCTGATCGAGTTTTTGACAAGAGAACAGTAAGGTGGCTACGCTCAATGCAATCGTTATATTTCTAAGTTTCATGATTTTCAATTAAAAGTTTACGTTAAGACCAAACACATTTGTTTTCACCTGTGGGTAGTAATTACCTCTAGAATCCGCTGGCGCCTCCGGATCAAATCCTTTAGCAAATCCGGTAAAAGTCAAGAGATTTTGTCCACTATAGTATACTTTAGCCCCCTTAATACCGATTCTATCCGTAAACGTTTTTGGTAAGGTATAACCGAAGGTGATATTCTTCAAGCGGACATAACTTGCATTCTGGATCCAGAAATCAGAAGGTGTGCCTGAAGGACTATTTTGTGACCAACTGGTCAACGCCCTCGGCATAGATCCGTTTGGATTGGTCTCTGCATTGAAACGATCTGCAAAAATGGTTGTCGGTTTATCCGATCCCGAGATCCCGCCAATGGCTTCGCCCCAAAGATATCCCTGTACTTTAGCCGCACCTTGGAAGAATAGGCTCAGATCAAAGTTTTTATAACTCATATTGGAGGTCAGACCAAAGATAAATTTTGGATCGGGCGAACCTAGATATACACGGTCATTTCCATCGATTTTTTTATCGCCATTCTGATCTTTGTAGATAATATCACCAGCACCTACAGTTCCGTTCACACCTTGAATACCACTGTTTTTATATTCTTCGTCCGAATGATAGATTCCAGCAGTTTCGTAGCCATAAAACGAACGGATTGGTCGTCCCTGCTCATAGATATAGAAAGTTCCATTGACCTGTGGTTCGTCACTGGCCCATTTTTTAATCTGGTTGTTGATATAAGAACCGTTTGCTGCAATGCTATATTTGAAATCTCCGATGCTATTTTGATAATTTACTTGTAGCTCTACCCCATTATTTTGCACTTTTCCTGCATTTTGGTAAGGCGCTGGAAGACCATATAAGTTCGATACAGGCAGTTTTAACAACACCCCATCAGTTTTACGGTCAAAGTATTCAAATACAAAGCCCAGATTATTTTTGAAGTTCAGATCCAAACCAATGTTGGTACTTGTCGTTGACTCCCATTTTAATATTGGATTTGCCGATTCTACGATGGCTCCACCGGAACTAATCTCACCACCAAAAGAATAGTTATAACCAGGAGAAATGGTAAATAAGCCTGGATAATAAGCGTCGGAAGAAGGATATGAATTGTCTGATGTTGCCGCTAATTGTTGGTTTCCTAGTTTACCCCAACCGCCTCTTAATTTCAATTCTGAGATTACATCGGACAAAGAAGATTCTTTAAAGAAATCTTCCTGAGAAATACGCCAGCCGGCTGAGAACGACGGGAATGTACTCCAACGATTGCTTCCCAAGAATCGCGATGTTCCATCACGTCTCACATTGGCTTCCAATAGGTACTTATCCGCAAATGCATAATTGATACGACCGAAGAAAGAGCGTAATATTAGCTTTTTGGCTCCTCCATCGACTTTCATTCCGTCCTTGCTACCCAAATTCAGTTCCGAAAAATCATTATTTAAGAAACCTTGTGCATAAGCACTGGAGTAATCCGCACGGAATGTTTCATCCATAAAACCGCCTAAAACATTGATCTGATGGTTACCAATCTTTTTGTCATAGGTCATCAAGGTTTGAAAAGTCAATCGTTCGGATTGGAAGTTATAAACAGTCAAATTATTCACCCCTTGTTTAGGTCCCAAATCACCATTTGGCGCATAGTATTGGATGTCTTTGACAAATTTGGAAGACATATTGTCAATCGGTTGAAAGCCTACAACCTGTTTGATCTTCAGTCCATCCATAATCTGAAATTCACCGGAGAAATTGACCTGTGTATGTTTATAGGTCATATTATCCTTGGCTTCGAGATCCATCCATGCAATTGGGTTACCATCGCTACCACGACCATATACACCATTACTGTATTTATAAGGAATAAAACTAGGAATACGGTTTACCTGTCTAAAGATCTGCGCCATATCACCGGTATAAGGATTTACAGGTTCGGTGATACGTTGATAATTATACGCCAGTCCTAGATCAAATCGAAGTCTTGAAGATACTTTTGCACCAACATTTGTGCGTAAATTATAACGGTCAGAGCTCGCTACCTTGATAACGCCTTTTTGTCCTAAGTAGCCTCCCGAAGCCATATATTGCACATCTTCTGTTCCACCTGTAACTTGCAAATTATGCGATTGTTGAAAGCCCGATCCCTTGTAGAGCAGTCCTAACCAATCCGTATTGGGATGACCGTCCGGATCAGATCCATTTTTGAAAAGTTCAAGATCCTGCTGGGAAAAACGCTGTGTCTTCCCTTCATTTTTAAGGGCCTCATTTAAGATAACAGCATGGTCATAAGAGTTCATATATTCCGGTAGACGTGTTGGATCCTGAATACCGGCATAGCCTGTATAATTCAATTGCGGCTTGCCACTACCGCCCTTTTTGGTCGTAATCAAGATAACCCCGTTTGCAGCCTTAGAGCCGTAAATTGCTGCACTAGGTCCGTCTTTCAATACCGAAACACTTTCGATATCGTTGGGGTTGATATTATTCATCGAGCTTTCTATTCCATCAACAATAACAAGCGGATTCGCATTATTGATGGTACCCAGCCCACGAATACGGATCGTACCGTTGTCTTTACCGGGCTGTCCTGAATTTTGGGTAATCGTTACACCCGAAAATTTACCCTGGATCGCAGAAGATACATTGGTAACCGGACGATCCTGTAGATCTTTTGACGTGATCGCTTGTACCGCACCGGTTAAATTTACCTTCTTTTGTTTAGCGAATCCCACAACGACCACTTCCTCCAATGCCTCATTATTACTTTCCAGCTGAATTGATAGGGTCGTTCCTGTAACTGTCACTTCTTTGGTTTTGTAGCCAACGCTACTAACAAGCAAAATATCTCCAGCTTTAGCTCGAATTGCAAATGTTCCCTTTGCATCTGTAGATGTCGATACCGATGTTCCTTTGACCGAAACAGTCGCAGACGCAAGAGGACCATCTTCTGCGGTTACTTTCCCGGTAACTTGGTTCTGAGCGACCTTGTTTGCTGTATGTTTAAATGCAATCGGCATTTCTGCGGCCCACAAACTTTGCGAAGACGCAACAAGAAGAGCAATAGCAAGCAGGCTTACCTTTTGGTTACTTGTAAATTTTGAAATCATAATTAAATAGTTAGTAAAATTGAGTCTGTCAGTTTAGTATTAGATTGACTGGTTCAGCCCGTTAAATTAGAGGGATATTTTATGGGAACAAAACAACGGTGTCACGAAATCGATTGCGTAAATAACGCAATCGATTGACTTCTATTTATTGAAATTCACTTTGTCACTTTTTTAGTATAGAAAACAATGCAACCGGCTGCATCCAAGCTGGAACGCTGTTGTTATATTAAAAACAAATACTTATATGTTCCATTAATACTTTATTAATGGACTATTAATTGGGTTAATCGATATTTAGCGGCATAACTTAATTATAAATCGATATGATAGCTAAAACGCTCAAATTCCATCTTCTTGGCATCTGTCTACTTTTTTCGGTAGGCTTACTATTCGCACAAAAACAATACGACTCGTATAGCGGCCTTGTTATGGCCGGCTACCAAGGCTGGTTCAATAGTCCTACGGATGGTGCAGACCGCGGATGGTACCATTACCGTGGAAAAAACGGATTCCAACCCGGTTCTACAAATATCGATTTTTGGCCCGACGTCAGCGCCTATCAAATAACCTATGACAGTTCTTTTATGACAAAAGAGGGAAAGCCCGCTAAACTCTATAGCGCACATGACTATTCTTCCGTCAACCTCCATTTTAAATGGATGCAACAATACGGAATCGATGGCGTATTTATGCAACGATTCGTGGGTGAGATCGCTAACCCCAGTGGTCGCAACCACTTCAACACAGTGTTGACTTCGGCTATTCATTCAGCCAATGAATTTGACCGCGCAATCTGCGTGATGTACGACCTTAGTGGCATTAAAGATGGTGACGACAAAATCTTAATGGACGATGTAGCCGCCCTTGAAAAAGAATGGAACCTCAAAAAGCGTGATCGCGCCAAAACCTATCTTTTTCATCATGGCAAACCACTGATTGCCGTTTGGGGTATCGGATTTAACGACGGTCGCAAGTATAATCTCAAAACAGCCGAGCGTATTGTCAATTACCTCAAACAAAACGGCTATAGCGTACTTCTTGGCGTACCGACTTATTGGCGAGAATTACGCCAGGATACTGAATCCGATCCATTTTTGCATGAACTCATCAAAAAATCAGATATCATTATGCCTTGGTTTGTTGGTCGATATAATCAGGCCGGATTCGATCAGTTCAAATCCTTGATCAAAGATGATATGGACTGGTGCAAACAACATCAAATCGATTATGCTCCACTTTGCTTCCCTGGATTCTCCTGGACGAACATGACTGGGAGTTCACGTGCCTTTGTCCCTCGTGATTCCGGAAATTTCTTATGGAAACAATTACAGTATAACCTTTCTATTGGTGCTCAAATGCTCTACATCGCCATGTTTGATGAAGTCGACGAAGGTACCGCCATATTCAAGACACTGCATCAAAAAGATGTCCCACTTAATGGAACAGGTTCATTTGTCGGTATTGAAGATAATCTTCCCAATGATCATTATCTTTGGTTAACCGGACAGGCAAGCAAATACCTAAAAACCAAAACCTCAGTCCCCGTAAAACAACCAAAAAGAAACTAAAAGATGAAAATAAAAACGCTCCTATACTGCGCACTGCTACTGATGGGCAACACAACAATTAAGGCACAGCAGTCCACTAAAATAATAGATGCCCCAGCTAGTCAGCGGCAACATAAGATCACGCAATTCTGGACAGACCGCACACAGATTCAGTCGGCAGCAAGTCTTTCCGCAGGCCCTTTAACGTTATGCTATGCACGCCCCGCAGGAGTTTGGGAGGAAGCGTTACCGCTCGGTAACGGTCAACTCGGTGCTATGTTTTTTGGTGGTGTCGCCGATGAACGCATCCAACTGAACGAAAGTACGCTTTGGGCCGGTCATCCGCAGGATCCCAATAATCCCAAGGGGAAAATGTATCTGCCCCGCATACAACAACTTCTTTTTGAAGGTAAAAATAAAGAAGCAATCGACCTTGCAGACACAACTTTGATGGGCTTACCCAAAAACATCAAACCCTATCAGTCGCTTGGCGAACTATGGTTTGATATGCCCCATCTTAAAGCTGAACAGTATGCGCGCTCGCTTGATCTTGAGCGTGCATTGCAACAAACAAGCTACGTGTATAATGGCGTCAAGTTCTTTCGCGAGTCATTCATTTCAGCTCCTGCCAACGCGATGGTCATCCATTATACAGCAAACAAGAAACAGGCACTCGATCTAAACTTCACCTGGAAAAGAGCCCAGGATTTCAGTTGCACGGCTGATCCGACAGATCCCACACAATTGCTACTTCAGGGGCAAATTGGCCAATCTGCTCATGCCCATGAGCGCGGAACAAAGTTTGCCGCAATTGCAAAAGTAATCCTTAAAGGCGGTAAACTTATCAATGCCGACGGCCGCATAGCGATTACCGGAGCAGATGAGATTACCATCATCGTCACCGCTGCTACGGATTATCCCGGATTGAAGCATATCGCCTATCCACAAACCCCGGTGGATATTGATCCACTTGCAAGCTGCCGCAAGGTAATCAGTAGCCTGAACAAACAGCATTATCAACAGTTAAAACAAGCTCATATAGAAGATTACCAACAGTATTTTAATCGGGTCAAGTTGAATCTTCCTGATCCAGAACAAGATAAACTCGCAAAACTACCCACCGATTCACTCATTCGGTTGACAAAAGAATTGCAAAAGGTACCTAATACCTTAGTCAACAAATTCTTTCAGTTTGGTCGTTACCTTTTAATCAGCAGTTCACGTCCAGGACATATGCCGGCAAATTTGCAGGGCTTATGGGCTTGGCAGATGGATCCACCTTGGAATGCTGATTTTCATACCAATATTAATTTGCAAATGAACTATTGGCCTGCCGAGGTAACCAATCTTTCTGAATTGCATAAGCCCCTATTTGACCTGACGAAGGCATTAATTCCTTTTGGTGAGCGTACCGCAAGCAAGCTCTATGGAGCCAAAGGCTGGGTGGTACATCATCTCACCGATGTCTGGGGCTACACAGCTCCAGCCGATGGCGTACAGGGCATTTGGCCCATGGGATCGGCCTGGATGGCGCAGCACCCCTGGGAACATTATAACTATACTGGCGACCGAGAATTTTTAAAAGTCCAGGCTTATCCTATTATGAAAGGAGCGGCTGAATTTATTTTGGATTTTATGGTCAAAATCCCCCAAGGTAAATCATTTGCCGGTTATTGGACCACCAACCCTTCACATTCCCCTGAGAATAGTTTTATCCTACCATCGGGTGAAGTTTCCAGTTTTACCTACGGTGCCACCATGGATACACAGATTATCCGCGACCTCCTGCAAAATTGTGTTGAAGCCACAAAGCTCTTAGATTGCGATCCTGATTTCAGACAACGCTGTCAAGCTGCCTTAACCAAACTTATTCCAACACAAATCAGCAAAGAAACAGGCCGCATTATGGAATGGATCGAAGATTATAAAGAGACAGAGGTAAATCATAGGCATACCTCACATTTATTTGGTTTGCATCCGAGCAACCAGATTTCAATCGTTAATACGCCCGAACTAGCCGAAGCTGCAAAAAAGACGCTATTAAGTCGGGGCGATCATGGTACAGGTTGGAGTCTAGCCTGGAAAATCAATATGTGGAATAGATTGCATGACGGAGAACATGCCTACCGCTTATTGTATAACCTGATCAGTGACAAGACACTGCCCAATCTGTTCGATAATCACCCACCTTTCCAAATTGACGGGAACTTTGGCGCGACCGCAGCGATTGCCGAAATGCTGCTGCAAAGCCAGGTCAGGGACAAAAACAACAATTACCTGATCGAGCTGCTACCCGCTTTAAGCCACAACATGGATCAGGGAAGCGTAACCGGACTTAAAGCAAGAGGTAATCGTACGGTGAATATACAATGGGAAAACGGTAAGCTTAAAAAAGCCGAAATCCTACCCAGCAGTAATGGTCCGGTCTGTATCAGCTATGCAGGTAAACAGATCGAACGGAATGGAACAAAAGGTACAGCAGTCTTGATTACCCCCGATATGTTTCAATAAGGGAGCATCCATATTTGAGCTGCTTATCAAAGTTTTGGTTATTCGATTTAAAGCAAGGCGAATATCCTACCGCGTATAGACAATAGGACAAAGCTATCCATAAACAAAAGCGCTGTTGATCGATGATCAACAGCGCTTTTTACCTTTTTTACTTTCTGACATACACATGCCGGTAAGCAAGCTTTGTTAGTTTCCCCAATTTCGATTTGCGCTATCCCCCATCACAAATTCCAATGTGCCACCTTTCAGCACATCGGCATGGGTCAGCTGTGGAACGTTCAGCGGCTGACCATTTAATTTCGCCGATTGAATGTATTTGTTTTTTGCAGATGCATTCTTGCCGATAATTACAAAAGACTTGCCATTAGGAAGCTGTATGCTCACTTTCTGAAAAAATGGAGATCCGATGCTGTAGGAAGTCAGACCTGGTGTTACAGGATAGAAGCCCATTTGGGAAAAGACCACAAAAGCTGACATCCCGCCACCGTCTTCATCACCCGGTACCCCCATTAGATCGTTTCTAAACCACTCACCGATCAGTTTATGTATCCGTTTCTGTGTCATCCAAGGTTGTCCGGCGTAATTGTAGAGATAAGGAATATGCAAAGCCGGCTCGTTCGCCATGGAAAATTGTCCAACATTACCTGTATGATCTGGAAGCTGTGCGTAAAAATCAAATTTCGACCGACCCAAAGGCTGCTGAAACATCTCATCGAGGTACTTGACAAACAATTCATTTCCCCCCATCAATTTGATCAGATCCGGAATGTTGTGTTGTACATCCCAGCGATAGATCCAGGCATTGTTTTCACCATAATACTCCCGTGCTCCTTGTCCGCCAGAAAACACATAATCAAAAGGCATGATGAAATTTCCCTTGTCATCTTTGGGATGGAAAAATTTGGTCTGTTCGTTGAAAAGATTTCGATAATTGAAAGATTGCTTCATAAAGAGATCATAATCAGCCTGAATACCCAATTCTTGAGCAAGCTGTGCCAAGCACCATAAGTCGTAAGAGGTACCCAAGGTTACAGCGACCGGTTGTCTCCGTTCAAAACCGTTTACCTCTGGTATCGTTTCTTTTTCACCTGGATATAATGCTGGAATATAGCCTTTCTCCTTAAAAAACTCGTCTAATTTCCCTGCGGCTTTACCCGACCAAGGAGCTAGTGTCTTTTCTGTAATCGCACCTTTTGCTGCCAGATAGGCTTTCTTGATATCAAAATTACGCACTCCCTTGCGGTAAGCATCCAACAAAGTTGCTACACCATGATTGGAATTCATCCGTCTACTATCACCGGTAATCTCAGGGAAAGTAGGCAACCAAGGCTGCTCCATTTGTTCAGACATCCGGACAAAAGAATTGAGGATCAAGGATTCTGTACCTGGATCTAACAGTACCCGCAATGGATGATGTGCACGGTAGGAGTCCCAGATCCAGTCATCGGTAAAAAAAGATTTGCCCTCGTCCTGATGTACCTTACCGTCGAACGCACTATAATAACGTCCATCCTCAGAAATATTGACTGGCCGTTCGTAGGTGCGGTATAAGGAGGTATAAAACACATGCTTATTGGACTCATTGTCGTCTTCCACCGCAATTTTACCTAAAGCATCGTTCCATATTTTACGCCCTTTTTCAGCTAGCTTCTTTTGATCAAAATCGCTGATTTCACGTTTTAAATTGGCTTTTGCCTGTGCGACATCGATAAATGAAACACCATATTTCATGCGCAAGCTAGTCCCTGCCTGACTAAACTCCAATATCATACACGAATTCTTACCGGCAGTTTCTGTTGCATTTTCCAGTTGTTGGCCTTGCAGTCGCTTTACCGCAACAGGCTTGGATTCGGGAATAGCATAAATATACACGTGCGTACCATTACCAATATCCTGTGTACCCGAAAGTCCCCGTCCATCCCATTGAAGTTTCCCTTCCTGTGAGTTGAACTGAAGGTATTTTGTCGAAGTTGTCGGAAACGTAAAGGTATACATCCCCGACTGATGCGACAGCGCATAGTCTACCTGAATATTCTCTTGATCCAATAGCACCGAATAGGCATACGGATGTATTTCCTCCTGATCGTAACTATACAGTTGTACCGGTTTCAAACTGCCCGGCAATTTCACCATGGGACTAAGATTGAAAGCCGATTTTCCACGATGGCTGGTAACGATAAGCGGCAGACCAAACAGACGGTCTGACGTATAGTCTCCCCGCTCAGGATAAACGCGCAAAAGGCTGTTTGGCAAGTGGACCGTTGGGTAGGTTGGCACCAATAAATGGCTGATGTTTCCCATATAAGGATTGACATAGTCAACATAATCTTTCGTCATTTTAGCTTGGGAAAAACCTTTTAGCATACTGACCGAAAGAAGAGAACAGCAACATATTGTGCGTAACAATGTATTGGTTTTACGTTTGATATTCTTCGTTAGCATTTTAAACAATTAAGTGTTCGATGGTTTAAGGGCGAAACAGTTGTTCCGCCCCTAAAGTTAATTTTTTTTGGCAACATATCGTCTTCGTGTCCATCGATTATTTGGGACCTGTCAATAATCCAGTCTGCTTTACCTTCTTGATACTGCCATCCTTATTGTACTCCAAGCGGTCTACGCAGATGGAACGAAGCCAATCGTTGAATTCGCCATTTTTTTGTGACAATTCACTGTTATGGTAAAAAGCGTACCATTTACCTTTAAACTTGACAATGGAGCCATGGTTTGTATAGCTATTCGTCGGATCCATATAGATGCCCATTGATTTCCATGGTCCCATTGGACTATCACTTACCGCATAGCGCATGCGGTTATCCCCTTTTACTCCATCTTTCCAGTTCTCATCGTGATTGTCAGAATAGGACAGATAATATTTCCCATTATACTTGTGTACCCATGAAGCTTCGTGAAAATCTTCCAAACCTTCCATCTTTTGCAATTCACCATCAATCTCCATCATATTGTCTTTGAGCTTACCCGCTTTACAGACACCACCGCCCCCTTGATAAAAATAGGCCTGTCCATTATCATCGATAAAGATGTGCGGATCAATAAGTGCTTCGGCCCCCTTTACATAGCCCTGTACCACAAAATCTTTTGCTGGTGATTTACTCGTAGCTACACCTATTTTCCAGGTCTTATTCCACTCCGTACCACTCGGGTGTGGAAAATAAAAATAATAAGTACCATTTTTATAGACACAATCCGGAGCCCACATAAATCCACCTTCTTTTCTACCCCATGGGACTTGTGAGGCGCGTAATATTTCGCCATGATCGGTCCATGTTTTCATATCCGCCGTCGAAAACACATGATACTGATCCATCAGATCGCAACCTTGAGGCGGAGCAATATCATGTGAAGCATACACATACAGGCGGCCATCGGCCCATACCCGTGCCGAAGGATCTGCGGTATACATATGTTTGATAAATGGATTATCTTGCGCCTGCAAGTGTGTGGCAAAAAATAATGTCATGCCCAATAGGCATCTGGAACCTGCTTTGATAAATTGTTTCATCCGAATAATTATTTAGTATTGAGTAGTAGTAGCGGGCACCAAGTCCCGCTCATTGTTTAGATTCTTTACTTAAGGTACTTTAATAACCTCCACTTCCGAATAATTGAATTTTTCGTAGGTGTCGCGCACTTTTGCACCCATCCGTACATAATAGGTGTACCCTGATTTCAATGGAATATCCTTGACCGTGTAAGTTTCCTTCCCTTCTCCGGTCTGCATATTGCCAATATTTTCCCAGTTTTGATTGATCAATGCGCGATATTCATCCTTATAATACGCATCAATACGGTTGCCAGCCCCACAGTATGGTGTCAGACTCAGGAATGGGCGAACCTCAATCACTTGCGGCAATCCACCTGTAATAGGTGCGGCAAGCGTACAGGAGATTTCCAGTTTATTTTCCGCTTTTAAGGTCCACTTCACATTTTTAATCTGTAAGTAGGGGGTCACCTCAAAGTTTTGTTCTGCATTAGCCCCCAGTTGGTAACCTTCGATCTTCTGTGCTGGCCAAAATGCGCCACCATAGGGCTGGAGGGTATACGTTGCCTGAAAGAGTTTTGTATGGTTATACGATCCGTCCTGCTTGACGGCAATATCCTGCGGTGCGGGATTGTCGCTCCAACTGGTTTCTAGCAAACGGATGCTAAATTCGCCCTGTCCGGTCAGGAAGGGTTTATTCGTTACCTTATCAATGACCTGCCCTTTCATACTCGCATTCGGGCCATCGTAATTATCTGTTTTCGAACAGGCATTTAAAAATAACAAGCCTGTCAATGCTGTAAATAAATATATCGTTCTCATTTCCGCTCGGTTAGTAAATAGGGTTCTGTGGATATAGATTAGGGTTTTTGTTCAGTTCTCCACCCGGAATAGGTTCATAATACCATTTCTTTTCAAAGTTGAACGTCTTATTCCAAGGTTCCTTTTCGCGAATAAAAATAAAGGAGTTGATCCGTTCACCGCCCGGAGCATATTTCAGTTCATCCAATACAAGGTAAGGCATCAGCGAATTGGGTACAAAGTTGTTGAGCTCCACATCTGCAATGCGCCATCTCCGCATATCCCACCAATGGTGATTTTCAAAGCAAAGTTCACGTTCGCGCTCCTCGCGTATAAATTGCAGATTTCCATCCAACGGATAACCATATTTACCGGAGAGGTTTGCCGAAGCAGCTGTATAGAGATAAGGCTTGGCACCAGCACGATTACGGATCTGCGCGATGTATTGAAATGCTTCCTGTTTAAGTGCATCATCATTTTTGATCAGGCCAAGTTCATAAGCAGCTTCTGCCTTATTCAAAAGTATCTCAGCGAGCCTAAAGACCTTCCAGGGTTGTGTACTGTTATATAACTTCACATCCTTGGTAGACATTTTATAGTTAATGTATTTACGGATGTAAAATCCAGTTCGGGTGTTGTTGGCATGTCCATCTTTCCACATGCCATGCTCGCCTGTTATGTTGATCTTCGTACCATTGTAATCAAACAGGCTATTTTTGGGGCCAGCCAAGATTCGATTTGACTCGCTATTTATCGCCGCAGTACCCGCGCCCATCTGTGCATCAGCAGCCTTACCGGGAAAGGTTTTATAGAGTCCACGCTGAATATCAAAACTCCGTCTTTCGGCGCCTTCGCGCAATTCCATTCCCGAGAAGTAAAATGTGGCCCGCTGACGAGGTTCCAAATCGGCATACAGCTGTTTACGGTCCGTATAGCGTACTGGTTTTCCACCCGCATCAGTGATTGGAAGTTCACCGAATAACTCCACGACATTCAATACGGGGTATGCCGCAGACTCATTGTCACTCGAAAAGGTCGGATTGGGTAAATGCGTAGCGTCATAGCTATGTTTGAGACGGTTGTTGTGTGGTGCGGTCAGACTATACTCCTTGATCAGAATATCCTCAGGGCTGTCTAAGTCCAAAAACAAATTTACGTAGTTGAGTTCCTTATCCTGTGCATTTTTATTGTACAGACTGTACGGTCCTGCCAGCACGGTTGTTGCAGCATCATAAGCCTGTTTGAAGAACCATTCCGCTTCTTCCTTTTTGATACCTACCAACTGCTTGTCTGTGGCATCGCCAGAGAGATTGCTATACGAACTATATTTAGCAATACTACCGGCATACAACATGGCGCGGGAAAGTAGAGCTGCTGCCACATATTTGTTGGCGCGGCCACGTTCGCTGCTTCCAGACATCATTGAAATAGCCACCTGCAAGTCTTCATTGATAAAATGATAAACCTCAGATTCTTTATTTCTGCTAACCAAGAGCTGTTCTTTATCGGCTGTTGGATCCTGCACGTCTTTTATAATAGGTACCCCACCGTAGCGCTTAACCAAAGCAAAATAATAGAAAGCCCGTAGGAAATGGGCTTCCCCAAAGATCTGGTTGTACCCCTGCTCGGTATAATTGGCTTTGTATTTAGGTAGGCCTGCAATCAGGGTATTGACATTCCGGATGCGATCATATGGCCAGTAACCAAAGCCCTGTGCCCCAGCTACCCCCCAAAATTGTCCGGTCATCTCGCCACTCATGGCCGCAAGCGTTTCCGAATTTTGCCAATAATTGTCCCATCTAAATCCTCTTTCAGGATGATATACAAAGTCTTCTATGGGTAGATAGCTGTACATTCCAGCGACATATTTACGTGCTCCAGCCTCATTTCCAAAAAGCGCATCTTCACCTAATACCCCTAGTGGATCCAGATCCATTTTTTTACAGGATTGCATGCCCGAGCACAGAAAAAGGCCAATGATTGCTATAGCGATTGATTTTTTCATGTTTTGTTCGTTTTGAGATTAAAATTTAATGGATGCTCCAATGTTGTAGGTTTTATTGATGGGATATTTGTACACATCAATATCACCCGATGAAGAACCTCCGGCAGACCCTGGGTGCTCGGGATCGGTATATTTGAGACCCGTCCATGTCAACAGGTTATAAGCACTCGCATAGATCCTTAGATTCTTTATTTTTAATGTCTTCAACCATTGTTGCGGGAGAGAATAACCCAGTTCTAAGGTTTTAAGACGCAGATAGGAGGCATTTTGAACCGCCCGGGTTCCTTCGGCCATGGCAGAGCCAGTAGAAGGATAATATCCAGCAAGCCATTGTGTGCTTGGGTTAAATAGATCGGCACCGGCATCAACTGGTCTCCAACGGTCCAAAAACTGCGTCAAAGCACCACCGTCAAACTGCAGTGGTCCTGCCAGTACCTCACTATACTGTACATACACTTTTGCAGCACCCTGAAAATTCATCGTTAGATCCAGACCCCGCCACGATCCTCCTAACGTAAAACCATAGTTGACCAAAGGCATATTGTACGTTGCAATAGGATGATTGTCGGCATCGTTGATCACTCCATCGCCGTTCCAGTCCTGATAGTAATAATCACCAGGCAATGTGCCGCTGCTTACCAATGTTGGGTGGTTATAAATCTGTTCATACGATCCAAACTGTCCGGCGTACTCCTTGCCCCACCAGATATCCTTATTACGATTAGAATAGCGGTTACGCCAGTTGTCATACGAATTACCCGCTTTTGATTCTACGCGGTTTAGAAATTGACTCTTGGTAGAAGAGACCTGCGCATTAATAAAATAATTGAAATCATTGATCTTATTGCGATGTGTCAAAGAGAGCTCA
Source organism: Sphingobacterium sp. HSC-15S19 (assembly GCF_050433745.1). Classification (NCBI taxonomy): domain Bacteria; kingdom Pseudomonadati; phylum Bacteroidota; class Sphingobacteriia; order Sphingobacteriales; family Sphingobacteriaceae; genus Sphingobacterium; species Sphingobacterium sp. HSC-15S19. Next base: position 38,708 of record NZ_JBNPWQ010000003.1, on the reverse strand, counting down.
TAGCCGAACGTGCGATCGCTTTCCAGATTTTCCTGCGGTAGGTTGGCACCAACAGTACCAGGGATCAAGTCAAGGCTTGTCGCTAGAAGGCCTGAGCGATTACGGTTAAAATAATCAAAAGTCAAGCCCAGCTTGCCGTTCCATAGATCCATATCCAAACCCACGTCAGCAGTTTTGGAAGTATACCAAGTGAGATTAGGGTTGGGAATTGCAGTAGGCAGGGCCCCATTCACGAGGTTTCCACCAAAGATCCACCCCGTTTCATTGGGTTCCAGTGCATAACCAACGATGGTTGAAGGGTAATTACCTGCCGAACGGTCATCCCCCAGCTTACCATAGGATGCCCTTATTTTTAAGTTATTGATAAAATTGTAGTTGTTTTTAATAAACCCTTCTTCGCTGATACGCCAACCCACCGAGGCTGCCGGGAAAAATCCCCAGCGCGATTCTTTTGGAAATTTAGATGAGCCATCATAACGAAAACTAAATTCGGCAATGTATTTACCTAAGTAATCGTAATTGAACTTACCGACCAAACCTCGTGCTGTACGTTCGGCAATACCTTCCATATTTGCCAATTGGTTCTTGTCCTCACCAGCAAATAGATATTCCGAATTGACCATGATCTCCCGCTGTGCATAGAAGCTATCCCATTTGTTATATTCTTCGACGAAAAGCAACAAACCGGAGACCTGGTGTTTTTCGGCAAAACGACGGTTATAATTCAACGAGAACTGCATCAGGGAATGTGTATCCGGATAGGAACTCCGCCTCACGGTCGTAGGAGCATTTTTCTCATGTGCATTATACTTTTCAGGGGTTATAATCTGGCCGTTACCATCATAGACAGGTGGTGTATAGCTATATAAAAAATAGGACTTTTTGAAATCCGTATTGTCACTGTACTTGAAATCATAATTATAGGTTGCCTTCGCATTTAAGCCTTCCACAAAGGGTACCTTATAGTCTAAAGAGATAATACCGTTGAATTGCTTACGTAAAAATTTACGATAGCCAGTCTGTTTGGAGTCCGTTACCACGACCGGATTTTCGTTATCGATCATCTCAAAATTCGGATAAAGGGGATTGTCGTTGACATAGATCGGCACAATAGGTCTTTGTCTCCAGGCTTGTTTGTAGACGGCCCAGATATCCGTACGTGGTTGGTTGGTCTCATCGGCATACCCGCCCACATCCAAAGACGCTTTCAGACGATCTGTGATCTGCGCATCAATGTTGGAGCGAAAATTCCAGCGATTATAGTTGAGACTCTTACTTTTGTAAGCACCCATCTGATCCATATGGCCCAGGTTGAAGAAATAATTAACTTTCTTGCCGCCACCGTTGATGGAAAGATTGTGCTGATATTGTGGTGATACTTTGTCAAATGCCGCATCGACATAATTGGATGTCTTTTTTGTGCCGTTCTGATACGCTTCAAAATCTGCCGGTCCAAAAATATGAGGCATCTTCGCCGGATAATTACTATTAAAATCGCGGCCTATCTGTTCATTTTTAAGCTGCATATAGGCAAGGGCATCCACCGTATTGGGAACATAAAGAAACTTTTGCCAGGCACGATTATAGGAATAGTTTATTTCAAAGTTTCCATCTTCATTGCTTCCCCGGCGTGTGGTCACCAAAAGAACACCATTCGCCGAGCGCACACCGTAAACAGCTGCTGAAGCATCCTTTAATACGGATACACTTTCGATTTCATTGGCATCCATGCGTGACAGATAATCTTTATCACGGGGGATTCCGTCAACCACAATCAGGGGCTCACCCATTCCGCGGATGTCGATATTTGATTCAAACGATCCCGGTTGGCTCGACTGTTGGCTGATACGGACACCGGGCATCTTACCGGCTAACATATTGACCACATTTTCATTTTTTGTTACTGTGATTTCTTTATTGTTCACCGATGATATCGCCCCTGTTAACGAAGCCTTTTTCTGCGTGCCATATCCCACAACCACGACCTCTTCCAAGCTTGTATTATCTTCGTTGAGCAACACATCCATGAGGCGTTGTTGCCCAACGATCATTTCAGTCTTGCGGTAACCGACAAAAGTGATCACGAGTTTATCTCCCGGCGATGCGCTAATCTTGAAGCGTCCCTGACCATCAGACGATGTGGTATGCCCGGTACGGAGGTCTGTAATGGAAGCCCCAGCGATCGGCTTATCCTTTGAAGTCTGCACCTTACCTTCGATCTGCTGTTGCTGCGCGATGGTTGCCATTGGAGACAATAGCAGCAGCGAGGACAATGCCCACTGCCAAGGGTAACTACGGAGCTTGTTCCACGGCAGTGGCCTTTCATTAAAAATGAAGTTTGTTTTCATGTATTGTTTTAAATTGGTTATTGAATTATGTATTAGGTTTATGTATTTAGGGAGGACCTGTTTGCTACAAACAGTCCATTACCGCTATTCCCTAGGGAAGAGTTGAAGATAATTTTTCGCTTTCATTTGATTGGTTATTAAGTATGAAAACGAATATATTGGCGAGGGGTATAATAGAAGATTAACAGAAGATTAACAGTCATCCAAAAACACCATTAACAACTGTATATCAACATATTAAAATTTTAAATATTTTTTCTTAATCTAGACAGTCTTTAAAACTTTTGGGGTAAGCTTCACCATATAAACGAGCGTAGATCTGACAGAAATTCTCATAGCACTGTAAGGCCAGGCTGTGATAGCCCAGCTGTAACAAGGAACGACATTTATGAATCATCGCCTCCTCATTGATTTCATCAAAATAGAATATCTTATTGCAGATCTCAATAATCAGTTCAGCATTATCCTGCACATTCAGATTTTCAATAAAATTGCCCAACGTTGTGAGCACCAGAATAGACATTTCACTTTTAAAATTATCGAGCCACTCATAGTCCACTTCGAAAAGGAAGCCACCTTTGTCAATTATATCGAGTAATTCTCTAATTTCAGTTTCTGTAAAATGTTTTTTATTGGATACCATCCTGCTGAAGCGGAGGTAATCGATATATACTGTATCCATTGGCTCAATGCACCAGTAACCACTTTTTTTGGTCACCCTAAAATCACCCAATTGCTCGAGTAAACTATTGAGCTTGGCGATGTTCACTGATCGATTATTACGCGCACTGGACTGGCTCTTATCGGACCAAAATAGCTCAGTCAACTTCTCTGAGCTAATTCCCCGCTCCCATCGTACGGTATAGAGAATAAAAATCAGCAGCATTTCTTTAAGCAATGGCGAAAACTTCTTTGTGATTTCTTTTCCACCAAGATCCACAATCTGTAAGTCGCCGCCGAAAAGGTAGATTCCGGCGCCATGTCGGGTTTCAAATCCCTCGGCCACTTTCTTGGGTTGCGGAAGATCTACCAATTGCCCGCTCTTATCTTGTTCAGTCTCCTTCAAGGGACCTGCTTGTAGGTGCGGCTCTCCTATTTTATCGGTTTCCATGACGGAAATAGTTTGTTTTTTTTGCTTGCTTCTTTTTCGATACCACCAGATCAAGAGCGATAATCCCATTACAGCGAGGGCATAAAGGCAGTATTTAAGCAGCGTAGGCTTAGCCAAAGGTATTATACCCTGTTCAGACGGTAAAGGGGGAGCCAGCAAAGTATAAATCGTTGCCTTAGTCAAATCGGTCTTATCATCATAAAACAAGGTAACTGCAACGAAGGACTTAGATTTCGGCGCATAATAGAGATCGGCAAAAGAACGGATGTCATGAAAATCGAAGGGTATACTGCTCCCCAGAAACTGGTATTGTGTCCCTTTGAGGCTACCTGCCACCAGTTGTAAATGTGTTTTGAATTTATTATTCGGGAAAATCAATCCATAAAACAGTCCACTACTATCTTCAACGACCAGACTATTGGCCCATACCATATCGGCGAATGCAGATGAAAATTCGTAAACTTTTAGAGACTTTCGGTTTTTAAAATCAAGCTTAAGAAAATCATTTGAAATGCGGGGATTCAACATTTGATCTCCTGTGGAACTGCCATAACCACCGGCCAGGTATACCCCATCCTTTCCCTGCCCCATTCCCGCAAGATAATGCGGAAAAATTTCATCACCTGTAAAAGGAATGCTATCCCAAGATTGTGTGGGCAGATGATAACGCAATACGCCCGCTTTGTATTTAAAATGTCCATAGCCCCCGATCATATAGATACTCGTGTCGGACGAATTAAAATATTTGTTGAACAGCCAATAGTTTGTGCCTACAGCAGGAAAATCAAATTGTTTATTCCATGTTCGACTGGTGGAATCATAAGCAGCAACGATTTTTTGGTCGATGGAGATATTCAGGACGTTCTTTTTGATCGGATCAAAAAGCGATTGGCTACCATTGACAAGCAAAAGCTTGCCATCGGCATATTCCTGCGAACGTAAGTCACTACCACCAATTTTACTGATCATTAAACGCTTATTTCCAACAAAAAACAGTGTTTCTTCATTTTTGTCAAAGGCCACACTAGCTTGCCCTTCCAGTGTAAAAGAAGACTGTGTTTTCCATTCACTACGTTGCCGTTTGATCCAGATCGGATTACCGATTTCCGCTGTGCTCTTTTTTTGTTCATCTAAACTCTTGGTGCCTGAAGACTCATTCAATGGCCAATAGTATTTAAGTTTGCTATTATCCGCAATTCGAATATCCTTTAAGCGCATGGGGGGAACATCCATCGTCTGGAAGTTCTTCATCATATTTGCACCAAAAACGAGCTTAAACTGAGGCGCAAACTGTTTATTGAGCCGATAGGAATACCGGGCCGTTCCAACCTGAAAATAAAGCTCCTTTTTATCCATATCGAGCTCGAGGCGCATTGGCGTCCAGTTATAATACAACTGTAAGGCTGTGATATTGAAAGATACCGGGGTAAAGTCCTCCCCCACTACCAATTTAAAATGTTTGTCCTGATCAAGCCGCCGATCGTATATCAAATCGATATTGACACCATCATCCGTAATCAGTCGAAAGATATAACCAAAATAATCCTGTTGGAGTGGCAAAAAGGAAAGATCGAACGAAACAGACAGTTTATGTTGAAAAGAAATCGATTCCTTGGTACCGATCTGCAGACTAGTCCGCTTATCGGCTTCCATGTTGTGACTGGCAAATTCTAACCCATATTGCGCCGATCCAATCTGACAGATCAGTACAAACCATAAAACCAGAAAAAGATGTCTTGATTTTTTCTTCACAATTTAGATTAAGCCTGATCTCAAAAATATAAAATTTTAAATAGAAATCTAAAATTTCTGCAACTATTACCGCAGTGGGTGTAGCGATCTTTTGCCTAACACCAAATTTCTTCTTCATCGTGTATTTTGCCTCCATTTATGAGTAAAACCATGTTTTCACATGCGTAAAAAAAACGCTACGCTTCACGACTTAATTTGGATGTTGAACGATTATCCCTATATTCGACAAGCCAAATCCCATAGGGAAATTGTGCGATATAAACCAATTTATCAATAGCAGGACATCATGAACATCCTAAAACCTTATTTGCTTATCCTTCTCCTACCATTCATGTATTTTAACTGCCTTGCGCAGTCCGCAACGAAGATTATCGATCTTTCCACCTATGGTGTTGTTCCCAACATGGGCAACAATAGTACTGCATTGGTCAATAAAGCTATTCAATCCATCTTCAGCAAGATTGGCAAGAAAGAACCTATTATTTTAAAATTCAAAAAGGGACGTTATGACTTTCATCCAGAAGGGGCACTAATCCGCGAATATTACATCTCCAATCACGATCAGGACAACCCCAAGACCGTAGGTATGGCATTTGAAAATTGCGACAACATCACAATTGATGGACAAGGATCAGACTTTATCTATCATGGCCGCATGTTACCAATTGCATTGATCGAGAATAAAAACCTCACGTTGAAAAATATCCACATCGATTTTGAGCGTCCCCAGATCTGCCAGGTCAAGATTTTACAAAACGATACAATCAACGGTACAATTACTTATCAAACTGCACCTTGGGTAACCTATACGATTAAAGACAGTATATTTTACAATACCGGTGAAGGCTGGCAACTGAGACCGACATCGGGGATTGCCTTTGAAGAAAAGACCAAACGCATTGTCTATAATACAAGCGATATTCGCGTGGGCACAACCAAAGTGAAGGAGCTCTCTCCGGGTATCATTCAAGCGCAGCAATGGAAGAACAGCAAGCTTATACCGGGTACCGTCGTTGCCATGCGCGCTGGATTTCGTCCCAATCCGGGCATATTTGTCCATAAAGGAAAAAATATACGGCTTGAAAATATCGCCGTCCATTACGCCGAAGGCATGGGTTTGTTAGCTCAATTAACGGACAACATCACATTGGAAGGTTTCCGAATTGCACTTCGCAGCGATCAGGATCCCCGTTATTTTACGGCTCAGGCCGACGCAACACATTTTTCGGGTTGCAAGGGTGTTATTGTATCGAAGAATGGACTTTATGAAAATATGATGGATGATGCCATCAATATCCATGGCACCTACCTGAAGATCACCAAACGACTAGATGACAAAACATTGATCGGTCGTTATATGCACGATCAATCCTACGGATTTGACTGGGGCTACCAGGGGGATACGGTCCAATTTATCCGATCCAGTACAATGGAACTCTGGGACAAAAAAAATAAGATCCAATCCATTAGCGTTTTACGCGAGAAAGCCTCAGATCCAATCCGCGAATTCAAGATTACTTTAAGTAATGCTTTGGACCCTGCTATTGACCCAACAAAAATGGATATTGGCATCGAAAACCTTACGTGGACCCCACGTGTACTATTTAGTGGCAATACCGTACGCCACAATAGAGCACGAGGTGCTTTATTCAGTACACCCAAAAAGACCCTGATAGAAAACAACCTCTTTGATCATACTTCAGGTACAGCTATTCTCCTGTGTGGCGATGCCAATGGTTGGTATGAAACTGGCAGCTGTCACGATATTCGCATCCGGAACAATACTTTCATCAATGCCTTGACCAATATGTTCCAATTTACCAATGCGATTATATCGATCTATCCAGAAATTCCGGATTTAAAAAATCAGCAGAAATACTTCCATAGCCATATCGTCATCGAAGACAACCGCTTTGAAACCTTCGATAAGCCTATTCTTTATGCCAAATCAGTCAATGGATTGGTCTTTCGCAACAACCAAATCAAGACCAATAAGGAATACCCTGCTTTTCATTGGAATAAAAAGCCCTTATTTTTTGAACGTGTCGCAAATAGCAGTATTTCAAACAATACGGTAAATGGCAAACAAAGTGATTTACAAACCTTGGATTAATAGAGATTTTACTATCTTAGTATATTCTTCGCGAAGTTCGTAACAGCCGAATTTCGTAAAGAATAGCTTACGTTCAATAAAGCAAACATCTAACCAGGTGTAATAGTCGGGTTATCTAGGCACGCTATACACAACATTTAGAACAGCATTTGAAAGACAACATTGCCATATTGCACAAATTATCTCGGGGTAATCAAATTGCCCTAAGGGTACTTTATGATAAATATGCGCAAATGGTTTACCAATTTGCGCTTCATATTTTAAAGGATGAGCACATTGCAGAAGAAATTGTACAGGATACTTTTCTCCAGCTCTGGGACTCAAGAGAAAAAATAGATATAGACAGCAATATTCGAACATTTATCTATGTAATCAGTCGAAATAAATGCTTCAATAGGCTCAAACAGCTTAAAAGATACCATAGCCTCTTCGAACCCCTATGCTCCGAAGGATCTCATGATTGCATTTTTGAACAAGACCCTTTGGCGGAAAAAGAAGTGAACGAAGCACTGGAACAATTGGTTCAAAAGCTACCCAAAAAACAGCAACTCGTATTTCGTATGAGTCGATTCGAGGGACTATCACATCAGGAAATAGCGCAACAGTTATCCATTTCGACAAATACCGTAAAAAATCATTTGGTGTCTTCTTTAAAATTTATCAAAGAAGAACTCAAGGGTACTCCAGGAGATTCTTCGATCATCTATCCCCTATTATTTTTTACTTTTTTTTTCATCGACTAGTCCTTAGCCCAACTCAATATTGTTCTTATAATAAAGACCAATATCATGATGACCAATTCTGAGTTTGAAAACTTAGTCAAAGACTATCTAGAAAATAAGCTTAGTCCAGAACAGGAGCGACAATTAATAGTTCTACTGACCACTAATCCTAGTGCCGATCTTTTGGCTAAATTTGACAAATTTTACCTCAAATATTCCAAGGAAGTCGCGCTAGAAAAAAATAAAAAAGACAAGATTTGGTCCAATATCCACGCGCATTTAGTTCAAGATACCCCGTATCAGACCGGTGCCATAAAAAATAGCCGTTGGAAAACCTTCCTCCCTTATGCAGCCATTTTCATTGGTATAATTTCTCTTGCAGCACTTTTATTTACGCTTACCGACAAAAATAAGGATGAGACCCCTCAACACGACACTACAGTAAATCAAATCTTTCTGAAAAAACATAGCGGTCTTATTTATGCCAGCAACAATACTAACGGCAACAACATCCCATTGAAGCAATCCGATTTCAAAACCTATGGGATTGTCAAGGATTCAGCGGGCACTCTTGTTTTTCGACAAGCCGACAAACATGTTTTAGCCAACAACACGAAATTGACTATTCAAACCCAAAAAGGGCAAACACAAGCACTTGTTCTACCTGACGGTTCAAAAGTATGGATCAATAGCAATTCACAGATTACGTTTCCGAGAAGCTTTAATGAAATGGAACGTCAGGTACAATTAGTCGGCGAAGGGTATTTTGAGGTCACTCATCTCGATCGACAGCCCTTCTCTGTACAAGGTTTACATTATACTACCGAGGTGCTGGGAACACATTTTAATATCCAAAGTTACCCTAACAGTATAGAAAGGATTTCATTACTGGAAGGGAAAGTAAAGGTTAGTAGTCCAAAGACTGTGATCCACCTTTCTCCTGGGCAGCAAGCATACGGAGAAACTACAACACCTAAAAAAACCGAAATAGATACAACGGATATCCTGGCATGGCAGCAAGGTTATTTTAAATTCGAGAATGTGGATATTTATCAATTAACCGAACAAATTAGAGACTGGTATGATGTTAAATTTATTAAGATCAACTCACAAAGCGAGGATAGATTTTCAGGAACCTATCGACGCACCAATGATCTAAGTGATCTACTCAAAAATCTAGAGGAAGTTTCCAACCTGAGATTCAACATAAAAGAAGGAGGCATTTATGTAACCAATAAATAAACTTTAAATAAAAAAACGGAAGTGCTCCAACACTCCCGCAGTTAGATAACGACCAACAAAACGAAAATTATTAATCAATTTATCCAGTTCAAATGTATAAAACTTCTTATTCATTTCGATATCCTACGACCAGGATTATCGTAAAAACTATGATTTTTATGAAACTGATTATCCTGTTTCTAGTAATAGCCACGTTCCATGTCAGTGCAAATAGTTATGGACAAAACATTTCGCTACATGTGAAAGGGGAAAGCTTCAAATCTATTTTAACAAAGATTAGAAAACAGAGTGGCAAAGACTTTCTTTACAATTCTCAACAAATTGATGAAGACAAAAAAATGAATCTCAGCATTACCAACAAGCCTTTAGCCGAAGCTCTACGCATATTACTCGCCGATCAGCAATTGACCTATAGCGTGCGTAATAATGCAATTTTGATCCATCCCAATGCTTCTGCTTCAATCACAGCTGGAAAAGACAACACATTTCAACAGGATCTTCGGGGCAAATTAAAAGACAATACTGGAAAGCCTATTGCCGGAGCCACTATTCTGCTCGTCGGCACCGGACAATCTGTGGCGACAGACGAACATGGTGATTTTCAATTTGCCAAGACTCCGCCCAGTGGTGAGCTTCGCATTAATTTTATTGGATTTAAAGAGAAAACAATATCTTTTCAACGGTCCCAACAGCTCGTCATTACTTTAGAGCCTCAAATCAATGAAATGGAGGAAGTCGTTGTTGTGGGCTATGGTGTTCAAAAAAAATCAGACCTCACAGGTTCAATTTCTGCCGTTCAAGCTAAGGATTTCACACAAGGATCCAATATCAACGCCCTTCAGTTGATCAATGGTAAGGCACCAGGTGTAACCATCAGCCAAACCAATTCGGCGCCTGGGGCAGGAACCAAAATACAGGTCAGGGGTGCAGGTTCCATTAACAGTAGTAATGATGCCCTGATTGTGGTAGATGGGCTACCTGGTATCGACCCTAGTAGTTTAAGTCCGGATGACATCGAATCAATAGACATCTTAAAAGATGCCTCAGCAGCTGCTATTTATGGTACTCGTGCGGCTAGCGGTGTAGTGCTTATTACAACAAAAAAAGGAAAATCTGGCACAGCTATAGCGAAATATGATAGTTATATCGGGTTTCAAAATGTATCAAAAAAATTGGATGTCCTTAACGGAAAGCAATACATGCAAGTTCTGAATGCTATCCGAAAAGATGCAAACAAAGACGCCATTTTTACGGAAGACCAGATCAACAACATGGGAGAAGGAACCAATTGGCAGAATGAAATATTTAGAAAAAATGCGGTCGTACAGAATCATCAACTTAGCTTTTCCGGCGGTGGGGATAAGAGTAATTTCTATACCGCTCTAAATTATTTCAACCAGGATGGTCTAGTAAAAAACTCGGGCTACGCTAAAATTAATTTCAGAACAAATCTGGAATTTCGACCAAAGGATTATATAAAATTCAATATAAACGGAAATTATACCCGTGGTAACCAGCAAGCAATCTATACATCCAATGGAGTGAATGAAGCCGCGGGCCCGCTCAATAGCGCATTGCAATTTGACCCCACGCTACCGGCATACGTCAATGAACATGGTCGATACTACCTTAATAATTTTATCGCTTTAGACAATCCACTGGCCCTAATCAATGGTAAGGAGAATAGAAATATCTCCAATACATTTTATGGATTGATTACCGCAGAAATTAAACCTTTTACCGATTTTACAGCAACATTACGTGTTGGCGGAAGTACCGCCAACATGATGAACTCCAGTTATACGGACCGATCGACCATAAACGGTCTTGCCAATGGCGGATTGGGTTCAAAAAATGCGTCAAGTGGCCACCAATGGTTGGGCGAGTTTTTACTCAACTACAATAAAAAAATTGGAAAACATCAATTGGCTTTCTTATTGGGAACAACATTTGAAGAGTTTCAAAGTGAAGGCGTGGGAGCCAGTTCAATGAAATTTTTATCTGACGTCACTTCCTACAACCTTTTACAGAGTGGAGATGGTGATAAAGGCGACAATGTAAGTTCTAGTAAAAGCCGAAACAGACTCAATGGTGTATTAGGCCGTATCAATTATAATTTTAACGATCGTTATTTTATTACAGCCTCTCTGCGTTCAGATGGTACATCGCGCTTTTCGGAAGAAAACAAGTTTGCATTTTTTCCGTCCGGAGCTTTTGCCTGGAAATTAACGGATGAAGATTTTCTTTCCCATTTGAAAGAAAATGGTACGACGCTTAAACTGAGATTTGGATATGGACGATTAGGAAACCAAGGAATAGACAATTACCAAACAATCAACACCTTGGTCGCGTCGGGAAATGCTGTCTTTGGTGATAAGATTTATCAGGGTGTTGTCCCTGCGAGACTACCTAATAAAAATCTACGGTGGGAATCTACGGAAGAAATAAATCTAGGATTAGATTTTGAGCTTCTGCGTGGGCGAATTACGGGGTCTGTCGACGCTTACAAACGTAACACTAAGGATCAACTATTCAGTAAACCCATTTCTTCAGTGGTGGGCTTTAGCAATTACATGGTCAATTTTGGAAATGTTGAAAACCGTGGTATTGATTTTCAGTTAAACAGTAAAAATATTATTCGTGATCAATGGCAATGGAATAGTCTATTTAATTTGGCCTTACTAAAAAATGAAGTCAAAGAGCTACCAGATTTTATTCCACAACTTATTACGGGATCTATTGCCAGTTTTATCTCCAATTATCAACTTGTAGAACGTGGTCAACCCATGTTATCTTTCTATGGGTATGAGACGGAGGGAATATTTCAGAACGATGCGGAGATAAAAAATTCAGCACAACCTGAAGCAAAGCCGGGGCATATTCGCTTTAAAGATCAGAACCAAGATGGGAAAATAGACTTAAAAGATCGAACTATTTTAGGAAAACCTTTCCCTTCCATCAATCTGAGCCTTTCCAATACGTTCAAGTATAAAAATGTTTCACTGGACTTCCTACTTCAATACGTAGGCGGAATTAGTATGTTAGACGCCAATATCACCGAAACCCTCTATCCTACCAACGAATATCGCAACAGGTTATCCGAATACTACCTGAATAGGTGGACACCAGAAAACCCAACCAATCAATATCCGAGCGGCGTAAACCCTACAGCCTATGGTGGCGACTATATTATCAATTCAATGACTGTAAGAGATGCATCGTTTTTAAGACTCAAAAATATCAATTTAAACTACGAGGTATTGAAAAATGGAAAATCAGTCAATCGCGTCAATATATTTCTGGCACTAGAGAATTTGGCAACTTGGACCAAATATAAAGGTTATGATCCTGACGCAAGTGCGACAGGAACTAGTGCCGTTTCCAAAGTGAGCTACAATAGCTACCCCTTAGCACGCACGATTCGATTGGGATTAAATCTTACACTCTAAATTCGACTAACATGACAACATTAAAACTCAAATATCTCACCATATTATTGCTGTCCCTATCGACGATAGGCTGCAATTCATTTTTGAAAGAAGAAGTATATACAGAATACGACCCCAACAAATTCTTAGCCGATGAGACTGGCATTGATGCACTGCTTACAGGAGCTTATGCGCAATCCCGTATTATTGCTTATGATCATCGTAACTATACCTATATGATGAATGAGTTCAACACAGATATTGCCTTTGAAACGGGTGGTGGCCTTGAAAAAGATGCCGCTCCATTTATCCAGTTTAATTGGTCTGTCAATAATAGTTTTTTAAATTCATTCTGGGAGAAAATGTATAAAGCCATTGCCAGTGCAAATTCGGTTATCATTCTATCCAATCAGCTCAATGGCTTAGACCCGGCCAAACTCAACAAAATACAAGCCGAAGCCAAGTTTATCCGCTCGTCATCTTATTATTTCCTCTATAATTTATTCGGCCCTACCCCCTTGATTGATATCCCCGTCGGCGCCAGTCCCCAAGAGATCGAAGAAATTGGAAAAAATGCCAAAAGAGCCGACCGAGATGTCTTTGTCAACTATATCATCAGTGACCTTGAATTTGCCAAACAATATTTACCGCTTACAGAAAGTCCAATAGGCAGGGCAACAAAAGGTGCCGCTCTTGGGTATTTAATGAAGATTTATCTCAAAGAAAAAAATTGGAAAAAGCTGACCGATGTCACTCAGGAAATTATAGACCTTCATCAATATGAACTGTATAGTAATTATCCACGGCTTTTTGCCATTGAAGGTGAAAGCAATAAAGAATACATCTTTAGGGCACCTTGTATCGCGCAGGCAGGCTATCAAAATAACTACATGGCACATGCTTTCCCGCCAAACTACCCTATTCTCACCAACTGGGTCAATTTTGGTGCACAATTCCGTACCTATAGTGCATTTTACAAAACCTTTGAATCGAACGATAAAAGACGTGAACTGCTCATACGAAACTATACCGATATCTCTGGTAAAAATGTGGAATTGCTCGAGGATAACAATGGTAAAGCCCTCAATGATGTACGAAGCTTCAAATACTGGCCAGATCCAAACGGTGTGGGCGAAAATATGGGTAACGATATTGTCTACATACGTTATGCCGATGTTCTTTTAAGTCGTGCTGAAGCACTTAATGAGCTAAATGGTCCTAATCAAGAGAGTATCGACCTCATCAATCAGGTTCGTCAACGTGCCAATACAACTTTGCTCAAATTAGCAGACTATACTAACAAATTATTGTTGCGTGATTTTCTACTGGCGGAACGTGGGCGAGAGTTCTTTTCTGAAGGATTGCGTCGCGAAGACCTGATTCGACATGGAAAATTTATCCAGTCAGCCAAAGAGCGAGGTTATGCAGCCAAAGAATACCAGGTCGTTTATCCTATCCCGCTCCAACAAATTGATGCAAACCCAAATTTAACGCAAAATGAGGGTTACTAAACCATACCACGATTTATTGCTGTTTATTATCATGCTTGGGCTTTCCTGCCCAAGCATATATGCTCAAGTTGTCGCCCTCCCAAATAAACAGCAGCTTGCTTGGCAGAGAGCCGAATTTGGTATCATCTTTCACTATGATCTGCATGTCTTTGACCGGAAGGCATATCAACAGCAATCCAATCGTATTGTTCCGGTTCCTGATATACACATTTTCCAGCCGCAACAACTGGATGTCGAGCAATGGGTGCTGAGCGCAAAATTAGCAGGGGCTAAATTCGCACTCATTACCGCGACTCATGAAACTGGATTTGCCCTTTATCCCTCAAAAGTCAATCCCTATAACACGAGTGCTTTAGGGTGGAAAAACGGGAAAGAAGATCTTGTTGGTGATTTTATAAAAGCCTGTATCAAACACGGGATAAAACCAGGTATTTATGTAGGGATTCGTTGGAACGCTTACCTTGGTATTCACGATTTTAAAGCAATCGGTACTGGACAGCAGCAAATAGAACGGCAAAAATACTATAATAAAATGGTCGAGGGAATGGTACAGGAGCTATGCACATGGTACGGTCCACTGTTTGAGATTTGGTTTGATGGTGGAGCCAGCAGCCCTGAGAAAGGTGCTCCAAATGTGCTCCCAATTGTAAAAAAATATCAACCTAATTGCCTTTTCTATCATAACGACGAACTGGCAGAAGCAAGATGGGGCGGTTCCGAGTCTGGAACAGTACATTATCCATGCTGGTCTATGTTTCCTTTTCCTTATACCGGCGCAGGAGAGAGTTGTCCAAGGGCAATTTCCACAAACGATTTCTTACTCTTAAAAACCGGTGATCCGGATGGAACCTATTTTATGCCTGCAATGGCTGATGCCCCGCTCCGCGGAGCAAACGGTCGACACGAATGGTTTTGGGAACCAAATGACGAAAATTCGGTATTTTCTCTTAACCACCTTGTGGATATGTATCAAAAGTCTGTCGGCAGAAATGCAACTTTGATCTTAGGAGTTACACCCGACACCCTGGGGCTTGTGCCGCAAATAGATCGGCGGCGATTAGAAGAACTAGGAAGTGAGATCAAACGTCAATATGGTAGTCCGATAAAGGATCTAGACCCAAAACAAGAGCTTATTCGCTTTAAAAAGGCGAAAGCTGTTACCCAGTTAATGATTGAAGAAAGCCTTGATCAAGGACAACGTATACGTGCTTTCCACATTACTGCGAAAACAAAGCAGGGATGGCAAACACTATTTACGGGTTCGTCCGTTGGTAACAAATGTATCATTCAATTGAAAGGCCCCATTCGCTGTACACAAATTAAATTAACAATAGATAAGGCCATTGGCCAACCTATTATTCATACTTTTAATGCTTATGATACTTTCTAAGAAAAATAGCAAATTTATCCTATTAGCGACCCTATTTACAAATATGGGGTTATTGCTGCAGGCGCAGAGCCAAAGCAAGGCACAACTTAGTCCCACAACAGAACGCCCCAATATTGTCGTGTTTTTTGTGGATGACCTCGGTTGGCAGGACATGTCCGAACCATTTTACAAGGTCAAAACGCCGATCAACGAAAAGTTTCATACCCCCTATCTGGAAACATTGGCCAAAGAAGCCATTAAATTTACCAATGCGTATGCAACACCGGTGTGCACACCTTCCCGGGTGAGCTTTCTGACCGGTTTAAATGCTGCTCATCATCGTGTCACCAATTGGACCCATCCCAAGGCTGACACCCCGACCGATAGCAAAGATGAATTGTTGAATCCACCGGATTGGAATATCAACGGACTAAGCCCTGTGCCCAATATACCACATACGATATATGCTACTCCATTTCCAAGCATCCTTAAGGCCAATGGTTACTATACCATTCATGTGGGCAAAGCACATTGGGGATCTGCCGGAACACCTGGTGCCAGCCCTTTAAATTTGGGTTTTATGGTCAATATTGCAGGACACTCCGCTGGGCACCCACAAAACTACTATGGCGAGCAGAATTACGGTAACCTTCCTGGTAAAGCAGGTTATCAGGCGGTTCCCGATCTTATGGAATATCATGGCACATCCACATTTCTAACGGAAGCCTTAACCCGGGAGGCGCTGAAGGCACTGGAGGAACCTATACGCCGTAAGGAGCCTTTTTTCCTTAATTTTTCCAACTATGCGGTGCATGTCCCGATCCAACCCGATCCACGTTTTGTACAAAAATACCTCGACCGCGGCTTAGATTCCACTGAAGCAGCTTATGCTTCACTAGTCGAAGGTTATGACAAAAGTATGGGTGATATCGTTCAATTTCTTAAAGACAAAAACCTGTACGATAACACCGTCATTATTTTCCTTAGCGACAATGGCGGACTAAGCCTCAGCCCAATGCGCACCGGACCAAGCCATACACAGAACCTACCATTAAAAGCTGGGAAAGGGTCGGTTTACGAAGGTGGAATCCGGGTTCCTCTGTTGATCAAACAGGCCAAGCAGCACCCTGCAAGCACAGATGCTACCCCTGTTATGGTCGAAGATCTCTTTCCAACGATTCTCAGTTTAGCCAAAATAGATCACTATCAGCTCGTACAGGAAAAACCAGATGGAAAAAATCTTTTGCCCTTAATGGAAGGCAATAGGTCCGACAATTGGAACAGCCGGCCATTGGTATGGAATATCCCCAACAAGTGGACAGTGCCAGATGGCCCTGGAATCAACTTTTTCTCGGCAATAAGACAAGGAGATTATAAGTTGCTTTACGACATGAAAAATGGGAAGCTTGAACTTTACAACCTGCAGCAAGATATCGGTGAACTCAACAACCTTGCCCCAAAAATGAAAGGAAAAACCAGCGAGCTCAGCAAATTACTTTCTGATCAGCTCCGGACTTGGAAGGCTCAGTTGCCGACCTACAAAGCTACGGGACAGCAGGTCCCCTATCCTGATCAAATTAAGCCGATGGATTAAGGGGCCTGCTTGGATGACTTATACAGCGAAGCCCCGATACAACGAAGCCCCGAAAGTACATATCGGGGCTTCGCTGGTTTATCCTCTCCTTCGAAGATACGATTTAGCAAAATCTGTTGCTATCCTGACAACTATCCTTTTTTTTCTTTTTTTGCAGATTCAATCAGTTCACGCATTTCTAATTTAATGAACATTAGGGGTCTTTTATTAATTTAAAATATTATTAAACCTTGACAATAAAAACCGAATTTTTTATGGCTCTGCAAGCATAAAACAAGATAAATTTCAGTACTCATCCAAAAACAAATGTACTTTTGACTATTTATTCGAAAAATTAAAAGTGAATTCTATTTTAATTTTATTCAACCTAATTTTGAGTTAATTACGGCTCAAAAACCAATTTCTTATGAATATAAGCCCAAATGATGATGTCAAATGTTTAATGAATTTCAAAAGATTAAACACAAAAAATAAAAAATACGTACAGATCTTGACCTTATTTAATAAAATCTGTAATATTGAAAAAAAGTTACATTCCTCAACCCTACCAATCTAAGGAATTCAACTTCACACTATCATATCATGAAAAACGATAAAGATCCAGCTCATAATGATGCAAGCTTGTTAGCTAGGCTCCGAGAAGGCGATTTAGAGGCTTTCAATATTTTGTATGATAAATATTGGTCTTTACTTTTAGATGAATCTTACAAAAGACTCGAAGATTTAGCTTCCTGTGAAGAGATTGTTCAGGATGTATTTATTGAACTTTGGGAACACTGTCCCAGTAGAGAGATTCACAACCTGAAATCCTACCTCATTGCATGCATGAAATACAAAGTCTTTGAAACCTATAAGAAAAACAAACGCAGAAATATCCTTATCGAAGAAAATCATCACCTTTATCGAAGTTATGAAATTCTGGAAGGAGATCAGTATGCCGAAAAGGATTTAAAATCTTTAATTGAACAATGGGTAGCCCATCTCCCACAAAAAAGAAAAGAAATCTTTAAAATGAGATACTTAGATGGACTTACCACAAAAGAAATTAGTGATTTGACAGAAACTTCCCAAAATACAGTTCAAAATCACCTCGGAGTATCAATTCAAAAATTAAAAAAACTTGTTATCCAACATTTTTTGACGCTACTCATAATTTTATACAACTGTAAATAAGTAAATTACAAATAAACACCAATTTAGACTAGTACATTTTTTCCTTTTAGGGGCACTATTTAAGTGAACATTGTACTAATCATATGCAATATCCTAACCAAGAGCTCGAAAAGCTAATTGACAAATACTTAAAAGGCGAAGCCAATTCGGAAGAAATGGACGTCGTGGAACGTTTTTTCGATTCATTTTCATCCCGACCGAATTTAATCAAAACACTACCCGATCATGTACAGAAAGCACTCAAAGCACGCATTCATGGCAGAATTATAAAGAAACTGACTCGGAGGAATCAGAAAACATTCAATTTCCCTAGAATTGCAGCAGCTGCAGCTATCCTCTGTATCGCTTTTACAGCTCTTTATCTTTACAAAATTGCGCAACCAAACAATCGAGAAATTACGCTAACAAACGGACAACAGCAGCGAATTGTTCTAGAAGATGGTACAAAAGTTACACTTAATGCTTCGAGCAAAATAATCTATCCCGCCTCATTCAAAGATTCCAGCACACGTGAAGTTACTTTGATTGGGGAAGCATTTTTCGATGTCGCCAAAAATCCATCCAAGCCCTTCCTTATTCATACACCAAGAATGGAAATTAGCGTACTGGGAACCGCTTTCAATGTGCGCGATTATGCCGAAGAAAATAATGCCCAAACAGCTTTGGTACGTGGCAAAGTATCCATCTGGAAAAAAGGAACTGACAATCAGAAATTTATATTAAAGCCCAAAGAAAAGTTTGTGATCAGAAAGGTATATGGAGTTGAAAAGGAATTCCCATCTACAACTACTAAAACCGCATCGGCTCCTATGGCAATAGCTATTCAGCCATTTTCCATCTCTGAAAAAGACGGATCCGCTTTAGAAACCGAATGGTTATTAAATCGGATTACCATTCAAGATGATAGATTACTGGATATTGCCTTAAAACTAGAACGCATGTATGGCGTGGAAATTAAAATTACAAACAAAGCAGTCGCTAACCAACGCTATTCAGCAACATTCGAAAACGAACAACTAGAAAATATCCTAAAAGCATTACAAACTGTCAATTACTTTCAAATTAAAAAAACGGGGAAAAATCAAATACAACTACTCTAAAAACAATCAACCTATATAACTCACATGAACAAAACAAAACCCAAATTTAGAAAAGAGTCAAGATTGGCTTTACTGCTCATTTGTCTTAGCGCCATGCATATACAGAGCTTCGCCTATTCTCAAACTGAAAAAATTGATGTCTCCGTCCAGGGAGGAAAACTCGAAGATGTATTTCAAACAATCAATGACAAGAGCAAATACAAAATGTTCTTTAGCAAATCGACTCTCCCAAACTCGACAATCAATATTGTTGGAAAGAAAATCAGTGTAAAAGATCTTCTTTCCCAGTCTCTGG
Organism: Sphingobacterium sp. HSC-15S19; assembly: GCF_050433745.1. Lineage (NCBI taxonomy): Bacteria > Pseudomonadati > Bacteroidota > Sphingobacteriia > Sphingobacteriales > Sphingobacteriaceae > Sphingobacterium > Sphingobacterium sp. HSC-15S19. Next base: position 18,950 of record NZ_JBNPWQ010000003.1, on the reverse strand, counting down.
CCGGGAGCAACCTAACATGGGAAGTATTGGACAATGACATTATCGCTATAAAAGAAAAAAAAGAGAATCAGCAACACATTGCGGGCCAAGTAGTCAATGAAAATGGAACGCCTTTGGCAGGAGTATCTGTTATCATAAAGGACTGGCAAAAAGCAGAATACCGCAATATGCAAACGAGTACCGCAACGGATGTCAATGGACAATGGGGACTGCGTATTCCAAATGACGATGTCATTATTACTTTTTCTTTTATTGGTTATCAGAAGGTTGATATCACTGCGAAGCAACTTATTGCCAATTCTACTCCTATTAAACTGAAACCGGAAGAAGGAAGCTTAGAAGAAGTGGTTGTTATTGGCTACGGTACGACAACACGTAGACTGAATACGGGATCAGTTGCTTCGATCACAGCGAAGGACATTACCTCTCAACCTGTAAGTAATCCCCTTGCCGCACTATCGGGAAGAATGTCCGGTGTATTGATCGCCCAAAACAATGGTGTGCCCGGAAGTGCTGTTCAGATTCAGATTAGGAATCAAGCGTCATTAAGTGGAACAACCTCTGGTTCAATACCGCTATACGTGGTTGATGGAGTTCCATTTACCAATTTTAACGGCGGACAACCTGCAACAGATAACCTCAATTCATTTGGTATCTCAGCTTCTTCAGGCGGCTTAAGTCCCTTCAGCATGATTAATCCAGCGGATATTGAACGTATCGATGTCTTGAAAGATGCCGACGCTACAGCGATCTATGGTAGCCGGGGCGCAAATGGTGTCGTATTGATCACCACAAAAAAAGGATCTGCAGGTCGTACTCGCATTGGTGTAAACTTTAACACCGGATTTACCGAGGTCAACCACTTTATCCCTATGTTGAATCTAGAACAATATCTCACGCTAAGAAAAGAGGCTTTTGCTAATGCTGGAGTTACACCTACAGCCGATAACGCTCCAGATCTTATGTTATGGGATCAGAACAAATCGACAGATTGGCAGAAAATGCTGATTGGAAACAAAGGACATATTACCGACGTTCAAGCGAATATGTCTGGTGGAAACGAATCTACCCGTTTTTTCTTTAATTCGGGATATAGACGCGAGAGTACTGTTTTTTATGGAGATAGCAAAAACAGTCGCTTTACCTCACGGTTAAACTTGGATCACACCTCCTCTGACAAAAAATTCAATGCCGCTTTATCAGTTAGCTATGCCAACGACAATTCCGATATGCCTTCCTCTGATGTCACATCTCTCTACAATTTGCCCCCCAATTATCCAATCTATGGTGACAATGGAAAATACTATTGGTTACCGTCATCAGCTTTTATTGACAACCCAATCGCCTTGCTCGAACGGAAATACTTTGGTAATACCAATAATCTGATCTCGAACGCCAATCTGAGTTACAAAATTCTACCTGGACTGACAGCAAAAGCAAATTTTGGCTATACCATCACACAGTTGAACCAAAATAATCAACGCCCAATTACTTCCTTAAATAACACCGTCTCCAACCCGCTTGGATCTTCCAGTTTCTCTAATACAAAGGCCGAAAATTGGATTATTGAACCGACATTGGATTATGTAAAAAGTATCGGCGAAGGTAAATTTACGGCATTAATTGGAACAAGTTTTCAGCAAAATTCATCCCGTTCACAGACAACCAATGGTTCTAATTATTCAAACGATGCACTTTTAGGTTCGCTCAGTGCCGCAGGATTATTCACTGCCAGCAATAACCTCGTATATTACAAATACAATGCACTATTCGGAAAAGTAAATTACGACTGGAAAGAGAAATATTTGTTTAATGGAACTTTTAGAAGAGATGGCTCATCTCGTTTTGGACCTAAAAACCGATTCGGAAATTTTGGAGCAATAGGGCTAGGATGGGTCTTTGGAAAAGAGGATTTTATACAAGATAATCTAACGTTTTTAAGTTTTGGTAAATTGAGAGCGAGCTATGGAACTACAGGTAATGATCAAATTTCAAATTACCTTTATCTTCCACTCTACTCTTCAACAACCGCATATCTGAATAATCCTTCCATGAATATTGGAACACTTCCAAATGAATATATCAAGTGGGAAACAACCAAAAAACTGGAGTTTGCTTTAGATCTAGGTTTCTTGAAAGATCGAATTTTGTTTACGGGAAACTTTTTCAGAAATCGTTCTTCTGACCAGATAACTGATTTAGTTTTAAGTACTCAAACGGGCTACAACAGTTACAAAGAAAACCTACCGGCATTGATCCAAAATACAGGCTTGGAATTGGAGTTGAACACCACCAATATTACAAATGAAAATTTTACATGGAAAACATCTGCTAATTTCACGTTTTATAAAAACAAACTTGTCGAATTTCCTGGAATTGAAAACACATTTTATTCAAGTAGCTTTCTAGTTGGTGAGCCGCTCAATATGGTCCGTTTGTATCACTATCAAGGTGTAGACCCCACAACAGGAAGAGCGTTATACGAAGACCGCAATGGCGATGGGGCTATAACGGGCGATGACCGATACGTTGCTAACTTAGGTACACCTTTCTATGGTGGATTTAACAATACTTTTTCCTACAAAGGCTTCGAGCTCGGCGTATTTTTTCAATTTAACCACCGCTTTGGAGTAACTAAAATCCTCAACACGAGACCGGGTGCTATGCTCAACCAAAATGATTACTGGTTGGACAGATGGACACCAAATAACAGCAATACCAATATCCCGGGAGCAATTATCCCGACAGTACCGGCATCTTCAGCTGATGGAGTTGCATTAAGCAACTCTTATAATCAATATACCAGCTCTGATGCTGTCTATGGGGATGCTTCCTATATTAAATTGAGGTCTGTCAATTTATCTTACAACCTGCCCAAAAGCTGGACTTCGAGATTAAAAATGTCTAATTGTAATGTATTTATGCAAGGGCAAAATCTCTTTACTTGGGCCAAGAACAAATATGTCCTGGATACCGAAACGACCGTGCAAGGCGGTCCATCTGGTTTAGGAACTGGAACGATTGCCCAGGTATTGCCTCCATTGCGGACGATTGTATTTGGATTTAACTGTCAATTTTAAAACTAGAGATCATGAAATTAAACATCAATAAAAATATACTATTATTAGCAATTACCAGTGGAACTCTTTTGACCAGCTCCTGCGAAAAATTTGTGGAATTGGGCGCTCCACCGACACAAGTTGTAGCTGGCGAAGCATTCTCTACAGATGCTTCTGCAAATAGTGTCATACGCGGATTGTATACCACAACATTAAGCATCAATCTCGCTGGGACTTCAACCTTTTATACAGGAATCGCTGCAGACGACCTTCAATACAATGCGGCTGATGCAAATACCTCGGAATTCGCCAGCAATAACCTGCTGAACACAAATGGGAATGTCGCTAATTTCTGGTCAAATTGCTACCAACTTATCAAGAATGCAAACAATGCGATATCGGGTCTCGAAGCATCCACCAGCCTTACCCCAAGTGTAAAAGATCAGCTCCTGGGCGAAGCGAAATTTTTTAGGGCTTATACCTATTTCTATCTCGTCAACCTCTATGGTGATGTGCCATTGCAATTACGTGATGACCTCCACGCTTTTGAAGATGCAATTCTTCCGCGAACTTCTGCACAGCAAGTATATGATCAGATTATTGCTGATCTAAAAGATGCGGAAAGTAAGATGGCGACGGCCTATGATGCAACGGCAAGCCCGAGAGGAAGAGCTAACAAAACTGCTGCAAGCGCACTATTGGCAAGAGTTTATCTCTACCAAAAGGATTATCAAAATGCCGAATCTTATGCGACCAAAGTATTACAGTCATCTGATTATGGCATGCCGACACCAGATAAAAATTTTGTAAACTCAAGTAATGAGGTTATTCTTCAACTTGGCAATCAAACGGGAGTAACGACATTTGGCTCCAATTATATTACCGCGGCTACAGCTACACCCGGCTACACTCTACCGGACGCTGTGTATAATAGCTTTGAGACATCTCCGACGGTTGACTTAAGAAAAACAAATTGGACAAGTTCAAAAACGGTCTCCAACAAAATCTATTATGCCATAACCAAATATAAAATATCCTCGGGAACAGGTTCCGAATACCATATTATGCTTCGCTTAGCCGAGCAGTATCTTATTCGCGCGGAAGCGAGGGCTAAACTGGGAAAACTTGCCGAAGCCCGAACAGATGTGGATGCTGTCCGTTCTCGCGCTGGACTTGCAGGACTTAATTCAAGCTTAAACCAAACACAATTACTATCTGCAATAGAAATGGAACGCCTGCACGAATTTTTCGGTGAGTTCGGCCATCGTTGGCTCGACCTCAAGCGGACCGATCGTGCTACCGCTGTATTGTCTCCAATCAAATCAAACTGGCAGGCCACGGATGTCTTGTATCCTATTCCACAAGCCCAGATTTTGATCAACAATAAACTGACACAGAATCCAGGATACGAAGATTAATGAATTTAAAAAATCATACAGACAAAAAATGAAAACAAAAATCTTAACGGCTGCGTTGGTGTTTTCGCTAACAGCATCTTTTGCACAACAACCAGCAAAAAACAAATACCAACAGTATCTCCCCATTATAGAAAAAGGTACGTTGGTACAAAAGGATTCGCTTGCTAATGTATTAATGAGCGAATTAAAGACGTATAAATCGGAAGAAGACTACCGTACTACAATCAACATTTTGCGTTCTTTAGGGAAGGAAGATCTGCAGGCATCTGCAGAAGTACTGGCTAAGAAAAAATATCCAAAAGGATCACTAACCCGTGATGCCTTTATCACAGATATTTTTTACAATGCAAGTACGCCAGTACAAAAAGAAAAAGCGTATAACGACCTTATCAAAAAATGGCCAGTTAAAAACTTCAAGGAAGAACCACTGACTTATGATTATGTATTGGCTAATTTAGCACAAAGTTTTGCCAACGATGGAAATGCACAAAAAGCAATATATTATCTAGGAGAAATGAAAGAACGATTCTGGCGCGGAAATGGATATATCCCTGTTGGTCAAATCCTCCTGAGGACAGGTGATACGACTACTGCAGCACCACTCTTAAAAACAGCTATGGATGATAGTTATTACTATTTAACCCTTCCAGAGGATCAAAAAGACAATAAGGCTCGCTTTGCAGCCATGGGATATGCAAGCTCCATGTCAGCTTATGTCAATATACTCGTTTCACAGAAAAAATTTACTGAAGCGCTAGGTTATATAGAAAATGCATTAAATGCAGCACCAGAGCAAGCGGATGGTCTAGCGATGGTATACTACAAATCTTTAATGGGCACAGGAAGAAAGCTTGAGGCATATAATATTCTCACCAAGTTATATGCTAAAGGACAATTTGCGGTCGAAAATGATCTTAAAAAATTATATACTGAATTGAATGGATCTGTTCAAGGCTACGAGAATTTTAATGCATCCTTAAAAATAGAGTTAACGCAAAACATTCGCAACCATATCAAAGAAATGGCAACTTTTAAACCTGCACCTAATTTTGAATTACTCAATCTTAAAGGCGAAAAAGTATCCCTAGCCAGTTTAAAGGGAAAAGTTGTGGTATTGGATTTTTGGGCAACTTGGTGTCAACCATGTATCCGTTCATTTCCAGGAATGAAGGCAGCACAGGACTCTTATGCAGATGATAAGGATGTACAATTCTTATTCATGAATACCTGGGAGCGTGATAAGAACTATAAGGAAAATGTGATATCCTTTATCACCAAGAATAATTATCCTTTTGAAGTGCTCTATGACGATCAAAAAGATCCGCAAACCGGAGAAGTTATGGCCGCGAAATTCGGAGTCAAAGGAATTCCAGCAAAATTTATTATTGATAAGGAAGGAAATATACGTTATTTTCTTACAGGATCTACCCCAAATGTAGATTACATTAAATTAGAGATGAAAGAGCTCATCGAAGCCGCTAAAAAACCTTATAAAGGGTAAAAGAAGGGGGCGTCCAAAAAGATTGGACTGCCCCCTTTTTTTTATCCAGCCAACTATAATCCAACCAACTCCCGAGCGTAAAAGATTAATTTTTATGGACTTTAAGACTTTCTTTATATTGTGGATCGGATGAATCCGCCGAAATGAGCCATACAGCACATAAATTTGAGCTATCAGCAAAAATAGATCTGTCTCAGCAGTCTTATCTTTGTTGTTATACAATATGCAGATGGCAACAAGAAACAACAGCAATAAGTGGCTTCGGTTTTTGAAAAGAACAATCTTAGGACTGACTGTTCTCATCGCTCTTATCGGACTATATATGATGCATCCACAATTCGGCAAAAGACCCTCGGGTGAAAGACTTCAACGCATACAACTATCGAAACAGTTTAAAGACGGAAAATTCCAGAATAGCAGCCCTACACCACAGCTTACGCAGCCCTGGACCGTCGCCCTATACGATTATTTTTTTAAGCGCTCCAATGAAACAAGTCCCAAATATACTATACCAACAGTGGATATCGACTGGGAGAAGTTGTTAAGTCAGCCTCATGGGCTTGTTTGGTTTGGTCACTCCTCTTATTTCCTTCGTCTCGATGGTAAGAACATACTCGTCGATCCTGTCCTTAGTGGCAGTGCTTCCCCTATTCCAGGAAGTGTAAAAGCGTTTAAAGGAGCCGATGTCTCTACCGTATCTGCTCTACCGCCGATTGACTATCTATTTATATCACATGACCATTATGATCACATGGATTATAAGACGTTAAAGGCACTACAACCCCGGGTTGGAAAAGTCATTGTTGGCCTTGGTGTTGGCTCCCATCTTGAATATTGGGGATATCGTCCTGAGCAGATCATCGAAAAAGATTGGTGGGACGAAATCAACTTGGATGATGGTTTCAGTGTAACAGTTGCGCCCGCCAGACATTTTTCAGGCCGCAGTATATTTACTGCCAACACATTATGGGCATCCTATGCGCTCCAGACACCTTCCATGCGGCTCTATTTAGGCGGGGACAGCGGCTACGATAACCACTTCAAAGAGATAGGTAATCAATTGGGCCCTTTTGACCTGGCTATATTGGAGAATGGCCAATACGACCTCAGTTGGAAACACATACACATGATGCCGGAGGAGGTTGTCCAAGCGGCACATGATCTCAAAGCTTCCTTACTGTTTCCGGTTCATTCGTCCAAGTTTGTATTGGCCAATCATGCCTGGAATGAACCTCTAGAACGTATTTCCAAGGAAGCAATACGACAACAACAGCCTATGCTTACCCCCATGATCGGCCAGGTCATTGACCTCGATCAGCCCCCTTTAACACCTAGTTATTGGTGGCAGAAATAATTTTAAGCAACGGAATTGATAGTCGCTGGTGTTATGCCAAACTTCTCCTTGAAAGAAGCATAAAAATGAGAAAGGTTTTCAAAACCCAGATCAAGATAAAAATCAGCAGGTTTTTGACGCTTATTTTCAATTAGATAATAAGCCTCAGAAAGACGTCTTTCTTGCAGCCATTTTCGGGGAGAGGTCTGGAATATTTTCTCAAAATCACGTTTAAAGCTTGCTAAACTCCGCCCTGTTAGTTTCGCAAAGTTTTCTAAAGGCACATTGTACCGATAGTTTTTAACCATAAACTGCTCGAGATCAATCTTATGCGGCTCCGAAAAGTCAAAAAGCAGGTCTTTTAACTGTGGATAGCTTTCCAACAACAAGGTGATCAATTCATAGATCTTGATATTTTCCATCTGCGGGCTCACTCGGTCGATGGCTTCCGCATAGGGCGTCAATGACTCAAAATAACTTTTTATAAACAGGTTACTTTCCAGTACAACATTGGACTCACCCTGATACTTTTTGTCCGAACTGAGGTGATGGTCCATCGCGTATTGCTTCAGCCGATCAGCCCCCAGCAATACTGAAACAGATTTGTAAATATTATTTTTCGCGGGATATTTAAAAGCTTTGGCCAGTTGGTTTCTACGGGCAACCACAATCTGCCCTTCTGTCGCCACCAATTTTCCTTTCTGATGGTCCAGATGTGTTTCACCAGATAGCTGAAAAAAAACGACATGTTCGGGAATGAACTGTTCGTGCCCAAATGCTTTCTCGACATAACAGGAATACAAAAAGGCATTCCCAAAATCTTTCTCTTCCATGCTCAATACAATTTATTTTAAACGGCTCTGCGATTATGGGTACCGATAGCTAAAATCAGTCCCAGCCTAAAGGTAGCAAATATCTCATACCTTTTGCAAAGTCTAGTTGTCCGAAAGCTCAAAATATAGTTGGTACACAGCTCAAATCAAGCTACCGAAAAACTCAACGCATAAATACATTCACTTTTTGGAAAGCATCCTTCTTTTTTCTAAATCGAATAGCCCATGTCATCACCTACGTGTTTCAAAATGGAGCCATTCGAACTGCTTATTATTTCTTTGCAGCAAGCCGCTTACGTATAATACTGACAAATTCGGGTGAAACCCCCAGGTAGGATGCAATATAGTATTGCGGTACCCTTTGGGAGATAGTCGGGTATAGTTCAATAAATTCGAGATAGCGATCGGCGGCTGGTTTGGCCATTGTATGGATCAGCCTATTTTGCAGAACAGCGAGCCGACGTTGCACCAACATACGAAAAACTCGCTCAAACTTTGGAACAGTCTCTAATAATCTCTCTTTCGTCTCTGGTGTTAACATCAAAAACTCACTGTCTTCTAATGTTTCCATGTATAAACTAGATGGTGTATGATAATGAAATGAAGCAATATCACTAATCCACCAATCTTCGACAGCAAAAGCCAGCGTTACTTCAAAACCATTTTCATCCAGATAATAAATCCGGACACAACCTTTTTGAAGATATCCTTCAAACTGACATACCTCCCCTTCCTCCAATAGCATCGTTTTTTTGGGAACCTTCTTTGCTGTCAATAAACCAGTAAATTGTTCGGTTTCTTCCGCTGTCAAAGCAATGCACTTGGACACATTGTTAAGAATATTTTCGTATAACATAGTATTTCTTTAAATAGATCCGGTCGTTAAACACCTTCATTTTCGTGTAAAATATAACCCGCTCCATAGATACTTTCGATATGAAGTTTGCGATCCATCTGCAGCAATTTACGAAGTCGGGAGATAAAAACCTCCAGGCTTTTACCGTTAAAAAAATCCGTATTACCCCAAAACTGCAGCAGGAGATCTTTTTTATTGACCAATAGATTTTTATGAAGGACCAGATGCCGCAGCAATTCAGCTTCACGGACTGTGAGCTTTTGTATGCTTCCCATCCCATCACGCAGACTATAGCGTTCCATGTTGAGCAACAGACAACCGATAGCAAGTTCGATTTCCGGATTCGTCTGCACTTCGGGCGCATTTGCCACGGTCAATAAATTGCGAATCTTGAGCAATATTTCGTCCATGTCAAAAGGTTTCGCAATGTAATCAACAGCGCCCAGACTAAGTCCTCTGAGTCGCGATGTGCGTTCATGAAGTGCTGTCAAAAAGAAAATAGGTTGCCCAGGATTCAATTGTATCATTTGTTGCGCCAGGTCAAAACCATTACCATCGGGCAACTGCACATCAATAATTAGTAATTTGACGGCACAAGACTGAAAAGCCGCCCAGCCTCCTTGCGCCGTACTTTCCCAGCGTACCCTAAAGCCTTTGTATCGCAAATAACGTGAGAAAACTTCGCCCAAATCAGGTTCGTCTTCAATCAAAAGGATATCAATCTTATCTTTTGCCATTGAATGCCACATTACTCATGTAAATATAAAAAATTGTACCGGAACCAGACTTACCGCCTGCTACTTGGATCGTCCAACCCAGCCTGTCCAAATAAGATTTGACATAGTAAAGCCCCAGTCCTAGTCCAGGTTTATTACCGGATAGTTTCCCTCTATAAAATGCTGTAAATATCGCTTCCTGATCTGCAGTGGCGATCCCAACCCCATTATCCACTATTTTGAGGTTATAATGATGACCTTGCTGCTCCCAGCTAAACTGAATCGTCTTCTTACTATTATCGTTAAATTTTATCGCATTGGATACCAGGTTATCTAAGATTGAAAAATAATAATCTTCATCAAGACTCATCTCCACATCGGCAGCTAAAGGTTCATATTGAATTTCAATTTCACCTCGGTAGCGCAAATGAAGTTCTTTCAATATTTGCTGTGTCAGCCGATCAATAGAAACGGATACAATTTTAGCCTCTTGTTCCTGTAATGCCACAGATCCCATGACCTGTTCAAAATAAGCTTTGAGTCGTTTGGCTTGCCTTTCCACGATGCGCCCAAGTTGTGCCACCTCCTTATCGTCTTTTCCTGTTTCACGATCGATCAAACTATGTGCACTGATCAAAATTGTCGTCAGCGGTGTATTAAATTCATGGCGCATATGATTTAGAAAACTCGTTTTCAGGTCCGCCAATTTACGTTGGTTGATCCAATTACGATAGGTTCGATAACTCAATAATACGATCACAACAATACAAGCTAAGGAGAGTAAAAACACGGGCATCATCCGTTGGACAAGACGCCAGTCCCTATTTTCATAATCAACATACAGGCTATAGGTAAAACGATAAGGAATAGGATTCTTGTCACTAACAGACAGTTGGAATACCCTATTATTATTTGTTCCGCGCTTGAGTTTGCCACTAATTAGACCAGCACGATCATCGGCTGCTAACGCATAGAAAGTCGTCCAGGCACGGTCTCTTGCATTATATATTTCCAATTTATCAAAATGGAATAGGTAAACAAGTGTCGTATCGAGCCCTTGCTGATGTACGATCCGACGAAAAATGCTGTCTAACGACTGCTGCCTCCGCATCTGATCGAGAAAGCCATTCATACAATGGTTACCGTACTGGTCTGCGTCTGCGGACTTATTTATTTTTTTTTCATACCATTTCGGCAAACAGGGTACCAATGTTGTCTGGAATATGGCATCTCCCCCCGGGAATATCTTATCATCCATAATAACAGCTCCATAAGCATTCTGGATCCGGTTGAGCTGTCCAATCTGATAATTCTTGTCTTCAAGCTTATACGTATTGAAGATCAGAAAACCGATCAACACCGTCAAGATCAAGAAGCTTGTTCCAAATGCCCAAGGATATATATTTTTACCGGTACTCTTCATGGTTTAAAAATAACATCAATTTGTCGAATCAAGATATCTATTAGGCTTTTATTAGGCTTTCGTTAGGTTTCCATTAGGCTTAAATAACACAACCTTGACCTATCTTTACAACATAACAACTTAGCAAATTATGTCCAAAATTTCACAGCCCCTACTTTACTGCCTATCTTTTCTTTTACTGGGCAACACGTTATTGGCACAATCCGGTTTTTCAAAGAAGGTCCTCGAACAGAGTCAGCTCGACTTTGTCAATCTTGGATTCGGTATGTTCATCCATTATGGCATGCCAACTTTTATGGAACAAGACTGGTCCGATCCCAACGCCGCACTTGAACTGTTCAAATCTCCGAAGCTCAACGCAGATCAATGGGCTAAAGCTGCCAAATCGGCCAATATGAGCTATGGTTGCCTAACCACCAAGCACCATAGTGGCTTCCCGATCTGGAATACCAAAACAACAGATTATAATGTAATGAACACGCCTTTACATCGTGATGTTGTTAAAGAATTTACGGATGCTTTCCGCAAAAATGGTTTGCGTGTTATGCTTTATTATTCCATTTTGGATATGCATCAGGGCATACGTCCACATACCATTACCAAAGCGCATATCCAATTGATCAAAGATCAGCTGACGGAATTGTTGACCCAATACGGAGAAATCGACGCCTTGGTCATTGATGGATGGGACGCCCCTTGGTCGCGTATTTCGTACGATGATGTTCCTTTCGATGACATCTATTATCTTGTCAAATCACTCCAACCGAAATGTTTATTGATGGATCTCAATTCGGCAAAATACCCCGGTGATGCGTTGTTTTACACCGATATCAAATCGTACGAACAAGGCGCGGGTCAATTTATCTCCAAGGAGCATAACAAATTGCCGGCAATGGCCTGTCTTCCCTTACAGCAAAATTGGTTCTGGAAAACATCGTTTCCGAACACCCCAGTTAAAAACGTCAATGAATTGGTCGAGAAATTTGTAATTCCGTACAACAACGCGTATTGCAACTTTATGCTCAATGTAGCACCAAATAGTGATGGTCTGATGGATCAAAATGCACTTGATGCACTGAAGACAATCGGTACATTATACAAAAATAAACCCAGCTACAACTCATTACCAAGTTACCAGGCACCAATAGTCGACCACAATATGGCCAAACAAGTACCTTCATACAGTAGCTGGAGCGAAGATATGAACATTATGGATTTTGCCAACGACGATAACTTTGGTAGTGCCTGGGTCTCCAATCCGGCAGTCAAAGGTGAAGTATGGTATGAATTGGATTTTGAACGTAGTAAAGCTTTCAATAGTGTTGTTATTACCGAAGGAAAAGACAATCCTTCACAGTATAACTTATCCTATCTGAAAGATGGAAAATGGCATCCTATCGCGGTTACAGCGGTACAACAGGGCCGCATCAAGATCTTCCGCTTTGATGAAGTACTGGGACAAAAATTACGCTTCAGCATTAAACCAGAAAAAGGCCATGCGGTCGTAAACGAAATCGGCGTTTACCAAGAAAGACGCTAACACAAAACAAAGAATCAAAAACGTCTTTGCTATTCTCTCCCTATAAAAGTCTATATCCACCGACTTTTATAGGGAGAGATTTGTACCCATGGCCTGTTATCCTATTCTTTCAAAATCGCTTCATTTTTAGTGAATTTCACGCTAAAGCCATGCATCAGAACCCGCGTACGTTTGACCTTTCCTTCTCGTTTTCCAAAAGTCCCCAAAGCCGTCTCTTCTGGTGCGCCGAAATCAAAATCCACATCAATCAACAGGGGATATTTCTTTGTATTAACTAGACCCAAGCGATTGCTCGCTTTAATCCAACGGGTCACATCATCATCCCGGTCAACAAAATAGGTTCCGATTGTTAACCGATAAAATTTATCGTTTCTAGCGAGATCCAAATAAACCCTTTCTTTATCATTATTTAGGCTGTATTTACTTAAATGTTGTTCCAGTATTCTCTCTACGGAATCTGGAAATACATACAAAATTTCCTGCCCAACAGCCATCAACGTCATGCAGTTTAAAAATAAAAAAAGTAGGCTGCTTCTTACGAGGTGATGTATTTTCATGATCTTTATCGTTTTTCAAAAATCATCGGAACAGCGTTCATTTCAAGGGCATTCGTTTCATCCAAATGGAAATGGGCGCCTTTAGGCACCTCATCCTGCGCGAGTATCAAAAGTTGCTTGGCCAATGAAATAAGTCCCTGTTTGTTGGCTCGAATTACAATTTCGTTGGCAACAACTTGAACTGCAATTTCGAATCCAGGTTCCCATGACGCCTGTAGCCCCAACTCTTCGGAATAGGTGGGTAAATTAATTTCTAAGTTCATATATACTGGTTTTGCTCCACCTAAACTTAATTAAAATTACCTAGATCTAGCGTCCATATAATCTAAAGTCCCCATAAAAGAGGCTCCTTGCAATGCAAGGAGCCTCTTTTATGGGGACGAATAAGTTAAATTCCTATTTACTCCAACCTGGGTTTTGTGTCAGATTTCCGTTCAGCACAATCGCTGCAGACGGAATTGGGTAAAGGTATTGCTTGTTGTTGTCATCCCAAGTACGCTTCACAGCTTTAAACCATTCCAGGTGATTGTCCGAAGTCATTGTCTGGAAATTGGTACTTTTACCCCCTATAGCCACCTTGGCTACTCCTGCAGGAACAGTTATCGAAGGAGCTGATTTACTTCCATCATAGAACACGACATCTGGAGTTCCATTGTGGTCGATATCAATCAGCTTATCTAAAGCAGGGATATAAATTCCCGTCCAAGGCAAATTTGCCATAAGCGGTCCAAGTTTCCATCGCTTCAAATCATTGAAACGGAAACCCTCCAGAGCTAATTCCACCTGTCTTTCCCGACGTATTTCTAAAAGCACGGGGCTATTGACTTCGGGGAAGAAGGTATTTTTCAAGTAGGTATCCACTTTGGTTGGCAGTGTATTCGTTCCACTTGTTATTCCTGCCCTTGAACGTAATGCTCCAATAGTTTTCGACCAATCCGCATCATTGAACGTACCTAGTTCCTGTTTCGCTTCAGCATAATTTAATAGTATTTCAGCATAACGCATTAAAGGAACTGCATTAGTATTGTAACCGCCATTGTCGTAATAGGGATCGTCTAAAGTATACTTGATCGGTTGATACCCCGTATAAGTAAAACTTGCAAAATTTGGGGGAGCAGGCTGTCCATTACGGGAATATCCTGGCGTCCGGATCAACTGCGCCAAGCGCAAGTCGCGATTTTGACACTCCTCATAGAATTCCTCAGTCTGAAAGTTCGGTCTATCCGTATAAGGAGTACCGTCAACATTCAAAAAACTATTGATAAAAGGCCTTACCAAACTTAAACGTGGACCGTAGGTTGCAGATGTCCACCACCAGTTGGCGTCGTTCAAAAGCGCAAGATCTTTACTGAAAGTTACGGCCAACATAACCTCTTTTGTCACTGGAGTATTACTGGTAAACAACTGTCGCTGTGATGTTTTAGGATCTGCGGAGATATTAAGCCCATAAGGACCATTTTCCATTAAAATCTTGCCAGCGTCTACCGCCATCTGGAAAAATACTTCCGGCTGTGTAGCCAAATTGAGCTTTTGGTATTTACGAAATGTTCCTTCGAACAGCGCGATTCGGGTCTTCAAACCCAGTGCTGTCCATTTATTAACCGTACTACCGTCGCCCGCCGTATTTGTGATATTGGCGTAGGCAAAGTCCAGATCTTCCATGATGTGTTTCATGACCACTTCGCGCGAATCCCGTGGTGCTTTAAGAATATCCGTCTCATCAACCGCCAAAGGGTGATCTACCCAAGGCACATCGCCAAAACGAACTACTTTCTCATAATAGAACCAAGCTCTGAAAAAGCGGGCTAAGCCGATATAATTATTTTTGATGGCATCGCTCAATTTGGGACTATTACATTTAGCTATCAATTGGTTGATATTACGCAGGGTAGTCCAGGACCACCCCGAACTGATCTCAGCACTGTAAGCGCCGCCGACCATAAAATCATTGAGGCTATTTACGGCCGAATAGTCAGCCATAGCGTCACCTTTATAAGCGTCACTACCAGAGGTAATATTCCGATAGAATGAGTTGCTGTAATTTTTTAATCCACTTTCGCTCCCGAAGATATCCTCCTCGGTGGCACCTGCCTTCGGCAGCTCGTTTAGTTCACAGGAGGAGAACAAAAGCGCAACAATAGGTATATAAAATAATTTTTTCATGATAATAAAAAACTATAAGCCAATAGATAAATTAAAACTAACACTCTTCATAATCGGATAGTTAAATCCGTCGCCAGAACCCGTTCCGATCTCCGGATCAGATTTGCCCAGATTACCGACATCGAGATCCTTCGTTTTTTTGTAAAGAGGCGACCAGGTCCATAAGTTTTCGCCCGAAAGTCCAGCCCGAAGACTACTAATTTTTAACCTGTTGGTTACAGATTTAGGAAAACTATATCCGATCTGTATATTTTTCATCCGTATATAGGCAACGTTCTGCAGATATCTTGTCTGTGGCGTTGTTTTGATAGATTCATTGTACCCAGCATAGCGAGGAAAATAACCGTTTGGATTGTCTTCAGTCCAATAATTGTTGAGGTGCCATTCCGGCAAGTTGTTGTAAGGTCGATTGTATTGTCCCCAAAAAATAGATTCATTGCTCGGGTACCAATTCTGCTTACCCACACCCTGGAAGAAAGACGAGAAATAAATACCTTGCCAATCCAGATTAAGGTTAAAACTATAGATATATCGTGGATCGGCATTACCGATTACAGTTCTGTCACCATGGCTATAAATCGTATTATTTCCATAATCAATTACACCATCACCATTTAGATCCGCAAAACGTACGTCACCTGGATATATTGTACCATTGTTTGACGATTTGATCAATTTTTGTTTTGCAGCACCATCAATTTCCGCCTGATTCTGAAATAAACCCTGCGTTACATAGCCCCATATTTCGCCGATTCGCTGACCTTCATAATACGAGCCATCTTTGATTAAACCCTCTTTATTTTCGTAACGGTCTATATTGGATCTATAATCAGCCAAAGTACCCCTTACGGACCAATTGAAAGGACTACCGTTCAGATCGAATCTATCCTTATAAGTCAGGCTCACTTCAAAACCTTTTGTGGTCATGTCAGCATAGTTTCCTTTCGGCGACTCCGCACCAAAGATGTCAGGCAAAGCTACACCTAAGGTATACATATTTAAGGTCTTGCGTTGATAGATATCGCCTGTAAAAGTCAGTTTTCCATTTAAAGACGATAGATCAAGACCTAAGTTTGCCGTGCGTGCCGTTTCCCAGGTTAAGTTATCTGGGATCACCTTAGGCACCGAGGTATACGCCGGCTTCTGTCCATTCAATACCCGATCCATAATCTTGATCTCGTAAATATCCAAATAGGAATACGGATCGACATTACCGTTACCCAATGAACCATAGGACGCTCTTAGCTTAAGATCAGAAAGCGCTCTTTTGTCCACCTGGAAGAATGGCTCTTCAGAAATACGCCAGCCCACGGATGCGGAAGGGAACAGTCCCCATCGTTGATTTGTCGGAAATTTGGACGAACCATCGTAGCGACCATTAAATTCAAAAAGATAACGGTCTTTAAAGATGTAATTTGCGCGCATAAATACACCGACATTACGGTATTTGTTATACCCCGCTGTCGCTGTGGTATTCTGTCCTACTGCCAGGTTGATATTTTCAACGTCATCATTGAGTAGACCTGTCTTGGTAATATAAGTTGAATTATACGTACGCTGCTCATAATTATATCCGAGCAAACCCTTAAAATAATGATCGCCTATTGTGCGTTCATATTCACTGTAGAGATTTCCAAACAAGTAACGGTAGCGTTGGTCTACTTGATAAATATTGTCGTTCATACTTGTTTCCAACCGCAACATCTTTCCCTCTTGTGTGCTATACGGAACAGGCACACGGACTCTTACCGAATTAAAATCGCGATTTCTAAAAGTCAGATCCCCTTTAATGCGGAATGTATTGTTGAAAAACTTAGTCTCGAAAGAAGTTGTGTTGCGGAGATCCTGATTTGCTGTATTCGTACCATTCTTACCGTAGATAAAATCCCCTACTGTATAGGCTGCAGAGAAGCTCATAGATCCATCAGGGTTAAAGATCGGCGAAGAAGGGTGTCCCTCATCGGCAATATTGCGCCAGATATTTCCACCTTCGCCAGCAGTCGATGGGTCTCTGTATTTGGCATAATTAAAATCGATATTATTGCTTATCCGCAACCATTCTGTCACCTGAAGGCCGGCTTTTGCACGCGTATTATAGGTTTTATATTTATCGCTATTATAGCGGTACATACCATTATAATCGTAAGCACGTCCGGAAATATAGTAATCCATTTTTTCTGAATTACCACTGATGGACAGGTTGTGATCCTGGACAAACGTATTATCCTTGATCAGCATGCCATAATAATCTTCATTACCGTAGTATACATAATTACCCTTATCGTCTACTGTAACCTGTTCAGTAATACCCTGTTCTTTTCTTCTCTTAAATTCTTCCAGCCAATCTGTTGTAAAGATCTGTGTCTTGTTGAGCTTGCTCGGAATGGAAGAATAATTGTTCCAGGCATTATAGGCTGTAAAGAAATGCGAAGCATATTCGTAACCATCTGTCACAAATTTGGGCAACGTTACAGGTTTTTGGAAGGAGCCACTTCCAGAATAATTGATCGAAGTTTTTCCGGACTTGGCACGCTTCGTTGTGACCAAAACTACTCCGAAGGTACCGCGGGAGCCGTAAATCGCAGATGAAGCAGCATCCTTGAGTGTCGTTACACTTTCAATATCATTGGGATTGATCGCTGAAAGATCACCCTCGACACCATCGATCAGGACAAGTGCACTTCCCCCCTGCCCAATGGAAGTTGTCCCACGGATATTGAAACTTGGTGCCCGATTGGGTTTACCATCTGCTGGGGTTACATTTAAGTTGGGAATCACCCCTTGGAGCATCTGGCTTGCATTACCCAGTACGCGTCCCTCAAAAGCTTCTGACCCAACCTGCTCTACCGCACCGGTAAGATTCACTTTTTTCTGCGTACCATAACCGACCACTACAACTTCCTCCAGTTCGGTATCTTTGGATTCCATGATGATATCGATCTGCCCGCCCGTCACGTTGACGATCTTTTCACTGTAACCTATCCCTGTCAATTTGAGTCTTTGCCCTGTAGTAGCTTCGATCGTGAACTGCCCAGCTACATTCGTTGAGGTTGTTTTTTGGCTGGTTAAATTGGTAATGGTAATTCCGGACAAGGTTGTTCCGTTTTTGTCTTTTACCACCCCTTTCACGGTAGATTGAACTGCAATACTGCGCACCTCTTGATTCAATTTGACATAATCACGCTCTACATTAGCCCAAGTGGGGTATGAGAGACCCAATGCCATACTGATTAGTAATGTTTTTTGCATTTTTAGTCTGGTTTAGAATTTTGCATCAAAGTTGATGCTTTGACTTGGTTTATAATTTACCGTAATGTTAACAAATATTTAATTAATATCAACAACATTATTACCTAAACAGGTTTAGCACACCATTAAATAATCAAAACTTATCTTTTAGATAACATAAATCATAAAAACACACTTGCGTCCTAAACGTTTAAAAAGTGGCGGTGTTTGGATATAGCAAAGTTGCTATATTTAAATTGCAAAATTATAACACACCGCCATGATAAATTTAAATGTTTTTAGTCAGATTTTATCTCTTATCG